>NZ_QTQN01000127.1:0-207 GCF_003853755.1 Burkholderia sp. Bp8984 | reverse complement strand
CACGTTGCTTGGCAACGCGACCAATCTGGGAAGAAGCAGTAATTTTGAGTTGTGTGTATCACACACGAGAATCCAACTTGTCGCTCTGGATCTTGCGGCCGGTGCTGACGCACGGCGCCGATCTACAAGGCAGACTTGTTATAGGATCAAGCCTTACGGGCAATTAGTATCAGTTAGCTGAACGCATTACTGCGCTTACACACCTGA
>NZ_QTQN01000126.1:0-213 GCF_003853755.1 Burkholderia sp. Bp8984 | reverse complement strand
ACCCTATAACGAGTCTGTCTCGTTACAGGTTGAGTTCTCGCGTTGTGCCGTATTCCAATTGAGTCAAACATAGAGTTTGAATCATCTTGAGATACATCGATACAATCACAACCCGGATAGTTTTCACGTCCATCTCAAGACGCTTCCGCTATCCAAATTACTTACTTCTTCCAGATTGTTAAAGAACGACAGCCGATACATACTACGTATCAC
>NZ_QTQN01000125.1:0-233 GCF_003853755.1 Burkholderia sp. Bp8984 | reverse complement strand
TGACAGGAATATGAATCACTTCATAAACCTGACTTACTTTAGTGTGAGACTCTTGATACTTTCGCTATCTGATCCGAGGATCAGCTCGCTACCATCAAGCGCCCACACTTATCGGCTGTTAATTTTTAAAGAGCATATCTGCGAGGACCCGGAGGTTTTCTCAGCAGCGCTGCGTTTTCAGCAGCAGAGAAGCGAGATTATGAACCGTCTTTTTCAGTTCGTCAACAACTTTT
>NZ_QTQN01000124.1:0-257 GCF_003853755.1 Burkholderia sp. Bp8984 | reverse complement strand
GGCACGGCAGTCGAACGAGGACGCCGATTCGGGTGTGGATAGCTCGATCCGCGACCACTCGGAACACTGTGAAATTCGAGGGTGAGCGACGGCACGGCATTCGAACGCGGGCGCCGATTCGAGTGTGGATAGCTCGATCCACGACCACTCGGAACACTGTGAAATTCGACGGTGAGCGACGGCACGGCAGTCGAACGAGGACGCCGATTCGGGTGTGGATAGCTCGATCCGCGACCACTCGGAACACTGTGAAATTC
>NZ_QTQN01000123.1:0-282 GCF_003853755.1 Burkholderia sp. Bp8984 | reverse complement strand
GCGCGGACGACATGTTGTAGGTCGTGCTGCCGGGATCCAGCTGGTCGAGAAACCACATCCGGCGTTGCGAGAAGCTCATCGGTTGACCTGCGGCGTGCCGTTCGGCTCGATCAATCCTGTCGCCACCAGACTGATCGACAGGCAACGCCGCGGCCAGTTGCTCGATCGTCGGTGTCGTGAAGATGCTGCGCAACGGCAGGGTGACGTCGAACACATCACGAATTCGCGACACCAACTGCGTCGCCAGCAGCGAATGGCCACCTGCTTCGAAAAAATTGTCGC
>NZ_QTQN01000122.1:0-286 GCF_003853755.1 Burkholderia sp. Bp8984 | reverse complement strand
TGGTCGAGAAGCTGAAGACCGAAGCCAAGGTGCTGTAAGAGGGAGCGGAAAGAAATGACGATTCTGGTGATTGCAGAACACGACAACGCGTCGATCAAGGCCGCGACGCTGAACACGGTGGCGGCGGCAGCGAAGACCGGTGGCGACATTCACGTGCTGGTCGCGGGCCACAACGCGCAAGCGGCTGCCGATGCAGCAGCGAAGATCGTAGGTGTGTCGAAGGTGTTGCTGGCCGATGCGCCGCAACTCGAAGCGGGCCTCGCGGAAAACGTCGAAGCGACCGCGC
>NZ_QTQN01000121.1:0-314 GCF_003853755.1 Burkholderia sp. Bp8984 | reverse complement strand
CCGCTGAAGTCCGATACGTACGGCGGCTCGTTCCTGTATCACATGGACAACAACCAGGTCGTGGTCGGCTTCGTGGTGGGCCTCGGCTACACGAACCCGTACCTGTCGCCGTTCGAGGAGTTCCAGCGCTACAAGACGCACCCGTCGATCCGCGCATTCCTGGAAGGCGGCAAGCGTGTGTCGTACGGCGCGCGAGCGATCACGGCCGGCGGCCTGCTGTCGCTGCCGAAGACGGTGTTCCCGGGCGGCGCGTTGATCGGCGACGACGCGGGCTTCCTGAACGCATCGCGGATCAAGGGCAGCCACGCGGCGAT
>NZ_QTQN01000120.1:0-324 GCF_003853755.1 Burkholderia sp. Bp8984 | reverse complement strand
ACTGGGGTGAAGTCGTAACAAGGTAGCCGTATCGGAAGGTGCGGCTGGATCACCTCCTTTCCAGAGCTTCTCGCAAAATTGAGCGCTCACGCTTATCGGCTGTTGATTAAGACAGAAAGACTGTCTGTTAGCGGTTTTATCGGTTATAATGCCGGCCGCTTTCGATAATCTTCAATGAAAAACATTCGAATGATGATTCATTCGAGTCTTTCTCATTGGCGATTGAGCCAGTCAGAGCGGTACGAAAGTATCGGCTGTCGTTCTTTAACAATCTGGAAGAAGTAAGTAATTTGGATAGCGGAAGCGTCTTTGAGATGGACGTGG
>NZ_QTQN01000119.1:0-325 GCF_003853755.1 Burkholderia sp. Bp8984 | reverse complement strand
GCGCGGTCGCTTCGACGTTTTCCGCGAGGCCCGCTTCGAGTTGCGGCGCATCGGCCAGCAACACCTTCGACACACCTGCGATCTTCGCTGCTGCATCGGCCGCTGCTTGCGCATTGTGGCCCGCGACCAGCACGTGGATGTCGCCGCCGACGAATTTGCCAACTTCGGCTGCCGCCGCCACCGAATTCAGCGTCGCGGCCTTGATCGACGCGTTGCCCCCCAAGGGGGCTTCCTTCGGGGCGTCGCACTCTGCAATCACCAGAATCGTCATTTCTTTCCGCTCCCTCTTACAGCACCTTGGCTTCGGTCTTCAGCTTCTCGACCA
>NZ_QTQN01000118.1:0-332 GCF_003853755.1 Burkholderia sp. Bp8984 | reverse complement strand
GTCAGGCCCTGGCCGAGCGAACCGCCGGACATCTCCATGCCGGGCGTGTAGCTCGCCATCCCCGACATCGGCAAACGACTGTCGTCGCTGCCGTAGGTTTCGAGCTCCTCGGCCGGCAGGATGCCGGCTTCGAACAGCGCAGCGTACAGCGCGATCGCATAGTGGCCGTTCGACAGCAGGAAGCGGTCGCGCCCTTCCCACTCGGGATCGTCAGGGCGATAGCGCATCGCGCCGAAATACGCGACGGCCAGCACATCGGCGATGTCGAGCGCCTGGCCGACATAACCCTGCCCCTGGACTTCGCCCATCAGCACGGCGTTTCTGCGGATGCG
>NZ_QTQN01000117.1:0-335 GCF_003853755.1 Burkholderia sp. Bp8984 | reverse complement strand
TGTCGACCGGCCTGAGCTCGACCGATAGCTCGGTCGCTTCGCTGTCGACTTCCACGTCGACTGGCCTGTCGTCGGCTAACAGCTCGATCGGCTCGTTGTCCACGTCGACCTCGACCGGCATCAGCTCGCTGTCGACGGGCCTCAGCTCGACCGATAGCTCGGTCGCGTCGCTGTCGACCTCCACGTCGACCGGCCTCTCGTCGGCGACCAGCTCGATCAGCTCGCTGTCCACGTCGACCTCGACCGGCATCAGCTCGCTGTCGACCGGCCTGAGCTCGACCGATAGCTCGGTCGCTTCGCTGTCGACTTCCACGTCGACTGGCCTGTCGTCGGCT
>NZ_QTQN01000116.1:0-342 GCF_003853755.1 Burkholderia sp. Bp8984 | reverse complement strand
ACCCTATAACGAGTCTGTCTCGTTACAGGTTGAGTTCTCGCGTTGTGCCGTATTCCAATTGAGTCAAACATAGAGTTCGAATCATCTTGAGATACATCGATACAATCACAACCCGGATAGTTTCCACGCCCATCTCAAGACGCTTCCGCTATCCAAATTACTTACTTCTTCCAGATTGTTAAAGAACGACAGCCGATACTTACTACGTATCACTCTGACTGGCTCAATCGCCAATGACAAAGACTCGACCAAGTCGAACGCTTGTCATTGAAGATTGGTGGAGGCAGACGGGATCGAACCGACGACCCCCTGCTTGCAAAGCAGGTGCTCTCCCAGCTGAGC
>NZ_QTQN01000115.1:0-356 GCF_003853755.1 Burkholderia sp. Bp8984 | reverse complement strand
AACCCCTGTACTCACCGTGAAAGGGTGATGTCCTAGGCCTCTAGACGAAGGGGACAACGTACTGCTTACATCTTTAACGCAAAAGCCCGCTCAAAACGTTCATTTGAACGGGCTTTGTTCTGGCGGAGCGGACGGGGCTCGAACCCGCGACCCCCGGCGTGACAGGCCGGTATTCTAACCAACTGAACTACCGCTCCAGCTTTCTTCACTCTCACCTGCAGGACCTCGTTCACGTCCTGCAAGCGTTGCGACACTTCTACTACGAAACGCCGCTGAATCTGGCGTCCCCTAGGGGATTCGAACCCCTGTACTCACCGTGAAAGGGTGATGTCCTAGGCCTCTAGACGAAGGGGACA
>NZ_QTQN01000114.1:0-425 GCF_003853755.1 Burkholderia sp. Bp8984 | reverse complement strand
CGCTGGGACGGCGTGCCGTCGCTCGCGGTTGCAATGGACATGCTCAAGCGGCAGGTGGCGATCACGCCCGCGCCGCAATGGGTGCGCGTGGTCGGTGGCTTTACCGAACACCAGTTCGCCGAGAAGCGCCTGCCGACGATCGAGGAACTCAACGCGGCCGCGCCCGATACGCCGGTGTTCATCCTGCATCTTTACGATCGCGCGCTGCTGAACGCGGCCGCGCTGCGCGTGGTCGGCTACACGAAGGACACGCCCGAGCCGCCGGGCGGCACGATCCTGCGCGATGCCGCGGGCAACCCGACCGGGCTGCTGCTCGCGAACCCGAACGCGACGATCCTGTACGCGACACTCGCGAAGGGACCGAAGCTGCCGTTCGAATACCAGTACAACTCGACGCGCCACTTCATGCGCGAACTGAACCGGCT
>NZ_QTQN01000113.1:0-428 GCF_003853755.1 Burkholderia sp. Bp8984 | reverse complement strand
CACACGATGTTCTGCGTCGGGTCCTTGATGTCGCAGGTCTTGCAGTGCACGCAGTTCTGCGCGTTGATCACGAGGCGATCGCTGCCGTCGTCGTTCTTCACGAACTCGTACACCGCCGCCGGGCAGAAGCGTGCCTCCGGCCCCGCGTACGTGCGCAGGTTCACGTTCACCGGCACGCTCGCGTCCTTCAAGGTCAGGTGCGCCGGCTGGTTCTCTTCATGGTTCGTGTTCGAGATGAACACCGACGACAGCCGGTCGAACGTCAGCTTGCCGTCCGGCTTCGGATACTCGATCGGCGTGCATTGCGACGCCGGCTTCAGCATCTCGTGGTCCGCATGCTTGTGGTGCAGCGTCCACGGCACGTTGCCGCCCATCACCTTCTGTTCCAGCCCGACCATCAGCGTGCCGAGGTACAGCCCCTTCGCCAT
>NZ_QTQN01000112.1:0-431 GCF_003853755.1 Burkholderia sp. Bp8984 | reverse complement strand
AATGGTTTCGGTATCCATCGTTGGCTCCAGTATTGGATCGGAAGGCATGCAGGTCGAATCGGCGGTGATCAGCGATTAACGGAGCGCGGCACGAGGAACACCAGCAGCGCGCCAAACGTAATCGCGACGGAGATGAAGATGAGTCCGGCGGTGGACTTGCCGGTCAGATCGTTCAGCCAGCCGACGATCGCCGGCGAGAAGAAGCCGGCGAGATTGGCAAAGCAGTTGACCGCGGCGATGCCCGCCGCCGCCGACATCCCGCCGAGCAGCGCCGTGGGCAGCGACCAGAACTGCGACGACGACGCCAGAATGCCGGCGGACGCAATGCTCAGGCACACGATCGCTGCGCTGACGCTGCCGAGCATCGGCAACGTCGCGAAGCCCGCCGCCGCGATCAGCATCGGCACCGCGAGATGGAAGCGGCGCTCGCG
>NZ_QTQN01000111.1:0-436 GCF_003853755.1 Burkholderia sp. Bp8984 | reverse complement strand
GCGTGACCCACACGATGTTCTGCGTCGGGTCCTTGATGTCGCAGGTCTTGCAGTGCACGCAGTTCTGCGCGTTGATCTGCAAGCGATCTTCGTTGCTGTCGTTCTTGACGAACTCGTAGACGCCGGCCGGACAGAAGCGCGCTTCCGGGCCCGCGTAGGTGCGCAGGTTCACGTTCACCGGCACGTTCGCGTCCTTCAGCGTCAGGTGCGCCGGCTGGTGTTCCTCGTGGTTCGTATTCGAGATGAACACCGACGACAACCGGTCGAACGTCAGCTTGCCGTCCGGCTTCGGGTACTCGATCGGCGTGCATTGCGACGCCGGCTTCAGCATCTCGTGGTCCGCATGCTTGTGATGCAGTGTCCACGGCACGTTGCCGCCCATCACCTTCTGTTCCAGCCCGACCATCAGCGTGCCGAGGTACAGCCCCTTCGCCAT
>NZ_QTQN01000110.1:0-496 GCF_003853755.1 Burkholderia sp. Bp8984 | reverse complement strand
CGGCCGGTCGAGCCCGACGTGTAGATCACGTACGCCAGGTTGTCCGGCATCGCATCGCTCGTCACGTCGGCCAGCGCCCCATTCGCCTGCGGCCACGCTTCCGGCCCGTACTGCTCTACCCCCATGCCCGACAGCCGCTCACGCTGCGCTTCCCCTGACAGCAACAGTCGCGCCCCGCTGTCCGTCAGCATGTAGTGCAGCCGATCGTCCGGATACTGCGGATCCAGCGGTACATACGCCCCGCCCGCCTTCCAGATCCCCAGCAGCGCCACCACCAGCTCCAGCGACCTTGCCAGGCACACCCCGACCGCCACTTCCGGCCCCACCCCGCGACGCTTCAGCTCCGACGCCAGCGCATTCGCACGTGCATTCAGTTCCCCATAGCTCAGCCGTTGCCCGCCGAACTCCAGCGCCGTCGCCTCCGGCCGCTCCGCAGCCTGACGCTCGATCCGACGATGCACGCATTCCACCTCCACCGCTCGTGCCGTATCGTTCC
>NZ_QTQN01000109.1:0-506 GCF_003853755.1 Burkholderia sp. Bp8984 | reverse complement strand
TCGAGCAGGACCTGCTGCCACGTGACCGGCACCACGCCGGCCTGCACCATGCGCTGCATCGCGAAATCGTGCGCGGCCTGCGACGTGCCGCCCGATGCGTCGGCGACCATGTAGATCTCGTAGTCGCCTTCGAGCATCGCGCACAGCGCGAACGTCGTGTTGCAGACTTCGGTCCACAGGCCCGAGACGACCACCTTCTTGCGGCCGTTCGCGGCGAGCGCGTCGCGCACCTTCTGGTCGTCCCACGAGTTCATCGACGTGCGTTCGAGCGTCTTCTGGTTCGGGAACACGTCGAGCAGCTCGGGATACGTGTGGCCCGAAAAGCTGTCGCTTTCGACGGTCGTGATCGTGGTCGGGATGTTGAATACCTTCGCGGCCTTCGCGAGGCCGACGACGTTGTTCTTCAGCGTCTGGCGATCGATCGACTGCACGCCGAACGCCATCTGCGGCTGCTGGTCGATGAAGATCAGCTGGCTGTTGTGCGGAGTGAGTACTTCAAGCTTCGG
>NZ_QTQN01000108.1:0-543 GCF_003853755.1 Burkholderia sp. Bp8984 | reverse complement strand
ATCAATCCGACCAACCGGCCACTGTATCGCGCGCCGCCTCGAGCGTATGGCGTACTCGCCGCGTTGCGCCTTGCCAGACTGATCGAGTCGATTCGCCGAATGCAGGCCGATGTCCCGATTACCGTCGTATGCCACAGCCAAGGAAATATCGTCGGCCTCGCTGCGGCGTTCTTCGGCGACGCATTCCCCGATGTTGAAGATCCGTGGGGACGCACGGGCCACTGCGTGGCAGACGCCTACGTGCTGGCGAACGCACCGTACAGTCTCGCCAATGCTGACGGCCCGAACAAGTCCGACACCTTCATGGATTCATGGTCGCAACGCTCGACGAAAGACGGCAGCGGCCGGCGTGGACGACAAACCTACGCCGCGCGCACGAAGACATTCGGCCAATTCCTGTCGATCATCAGCGCTCGAAAAGCATACGAACAGCCTGCCGACAAAATCGATGAGGACATGGAAAACGAGCGGGTCTCGCCGACCAGCAAGCGGTCTTATGCGGCGCAAGAGGATCGCGCGAGGCACGGGCTGAATGAATCGACG
>NZ_QTQN01000107.1:0-600 GCF_003853755.1 Burkholderia sp. Bp8984 | reverse complement strand
AACCATGGCAAGCGAACCGATTCGCGATCCCGCGAACGACCACCTGCTCACCCCGCAGAACGCGGCGTTCATCGTCATCGACTACCAGCCGGTCCAGGTGAACTCGATTGCATCGATGGATCGCCAGCTGCTGATCAACAACATCGTCGGCGCATCGAAGGCCGCAGTCGCGTACGACCTGCCGATCGTCCACTCGACCGTCAACGTGAAGACCGGCCTGAACAAGCCGCCGATCCCGCAGCTGCGCGCCGCGCTCGAAGGCTATCCGACCTACGACCGCACCAGCATCAACTCGTGGGAAGACGTCGAGTTCCGCAAGGCCGTCGAGGCCACCGGCCGCAAGAAACTGATCATGACCGCGCTGTGGACCGAAGCGTGCCTGACCTTCCCCGCGCTCGACGCGCTGAAGGCCGGCTACGAAGTCTATGTGGTGGTCGACGCAGTCGGCGGCACGTCGGTCGCCGCGCACGAAGCCGCGCTGCGCCGTATCGAGCAGGCCGGCGGCCAGATGATCAGCGTCGCGCAGCTGTTCTGCGAACTGCAGCGCGACTGGGCGCGCAGCGCAACCGTTCCTGCATTCATCAACCTGTTCATCGAAAC
>NZ_QTQN01000106.1:0-627 GCF_003853755.1 Burkholderia sp. Bp8984 | reverse complement strand
CCGTCCGGCTCGGGCAAGTCGACGCTGATCAAGACCGTGAACGGCCTCGAGCCGTTCCAGCAGGGCGAGATCCTCGTGAACGGCCAGTCGGTCGGCGACAAGAAGACGAACCTGTCGACGCTGCGCTCGAAGGTCGGGATGGTGTTCCAGCATTTCGAGTTGTTCCCGCACCTGTCGATCACCGAGAACCTGACGCTCGCGCAGGTCAAGGTGCTCGGCCGCGGCAAGGACGAAGCGGCCGAGAAGGGCATGAAGCTGCTCGATCGCGTCGGCCTGAAGGCGCATGCGCACAAGTTTCCGGGCCAGCTGTCGGGCGGCCAGCAGCAGCGGGTCGCGATCGCGCGCGCGCTGTCGATGGACCCGATCGCGATGCTGTTCGACGAGCCGACGTCCGCGCTCGATCCCGAGATGATCAACGAAGTGCTCGACGTGATGGTCGAACTCGCGCAGGAAGGCATGACGATGATGGTCGTCACGCACGAGATGGGCTTCGCGAAGAAGGTCGCCCATCGCGTGATCTTCATGGACCAAGGCGCGATCGTCGAGGACGACCGCAAGGACGATTTCTTCTCGAATCCGAAGTCGGACCGCGCGAAGGACTTCCTCGCGAAAATCCTGCACTGAGCG
>NZ_QTQN01000105.1:0-644 GCF_003853755.1 Burkholderia sp. Bp8984 | reverse complement strand
AAAGCGGGCGCGGCCGTGGCGATCGCCGACCTGAACCAGGACGGCGCAAACGCGGTTGCCGACGAGATCGTCAAGGCAGGCGGCAAGGCGATCGGCGTCGCGATGGACGTGACCAACGAGGAAGCGGTCAACAGCGGCATCGACAAGGTGGCCGACACGTTCGGCTCGGTCGACATCCTCGTGTCGAACGCGGGCATCCAGATCGTCAACCCGATCGAGAACTACGCGTTCTCCGACTGGAAGAAGATGCAGGCGATCCACGTCGACGGCGCGTTCCTGACGACCAAGGCCGCGCTCAAGCACATGTACAAGGACGATCGCGGCGGCGTCGTGATCTACATGGGTTCGGTGCACTCGCACGAAGCGTCGCCGCTGAAGTCGGCGTACGTGACGGCCAAGCACGGGCTGCTGGGTCTCGCGCGCGTGCTGGCGAAGGAAGGCGCGAAGCACAACGTGCGCTCGCACGTCGTATGTCCGGGCTTCGTGCGCACGCCGCTGGTCGACAAGCAGATTCCGGAGCAGGCGAAGGAGCTCGGCATCAGCGAAGAGGAAGTGGTGAAGAAGGTGATGCTCGGCAACACGGTCGACGGCGTGTTCACGACGGTGCAGGACGTCGCGCAGACGGTGCTGTTCCTGTCGGCGTT
>NZ_QTQN01000104.1:0-690 GCF_003853755.1 Burkholderia sp. Bp8984 | reverse complement strand
TCCTTGTTGATCGCGACGATCACCTTCGAATCCTTCATGCCGGCCAGATGCTGGATCGCACCCGAGATGCCCACCGCGATGTACAGCTGCGGTGCGACGATCTTGCCGGTCTGGCCGACTTGATAGTCGTTCGGCACGTAGCCGGCATCGACTGCCGCGCGCGATGCGCCGAGTGCCGCCGACAGCTTGTCGGCCAGCGGCTCGAGAACCTTCGTGTAGTTCTCGCCGCTGCCCAGGCCGCGGCCACCCGACACGATGATGCTCGCCGACGTCAGTTCCGGACGGTCCAGCTTCGTCACTTCACGGCTCACGAACTGCGACTTGCCTGCGTCCGCCGCGGCTTCGATCTTCTCGATCGCTGCGCTGCCGCCTTCGGCTGCCACCGGATCGAAACCCGTCGCACGCACCGTGATGACCTTGATCGGGTCGCTCGACTGCACCGTCGCGATCGCGTTGCCCGCGTAGATCGGGCGCTCGAACGTGTCGGCCGATACAACCGCCGTGATGTCGGAGATCTGCGCGACGTCCAGCTTCGCGGCGAGACGCGGCGCGACGTTCTTGCCATACGCCGTTGCCGGCGCGAGGATGTGCGAGTAGTCCTTCGCGATGTTCAGCGCGGTCGCTTCGACGTTTTCCGCGAGGCCCGCTTCGAGTTGCGGCGCATCGGCCAGCAACACCTTCGACACACCT
>NZ_QTQN01000103.1:0-698 GCF_003853755.1 Burkholderia sp. Bp8984 | reverse complement strand
CCGTCGGTGCGGCAGGCGAGCCAGCAGCACCGGATCAGCATCACGACCGTGCTGCACGCGTACCTGCTGCTCGAAAGCCGCGGGCTGCTGGAGAGCCGCCCGCAGTCGGGGTACTTCGTCAACCTGCGCAACGACGACGGGCACGCGCCGGTGCGCGAGCTGCGGCCGTCGAAGCCGATCGCGATCTCGTCGTCGGTGGACATGAGCCGGCTCGTGCTGTCCACGCTGCGCGCGATCGGCACCGACGACGCGGTGCCGCTCGGCTCGCCGTACCCGGACCCGAGCCTGTTTCCGTTCGAGAAGCTGAACCGCTACGCGTACGCGGCCGGCCGCGACAAGTCGCTGTGGGGCGTGACCGACGGGCTGCCGCCCGGCCATCCGCGCCTGATCCGGCAGATCGCACGGCGCTACCTGGAAAACGGGATGTCGGTCGACCCGAACGAGATCATCGTGACGGTCGGCGCGACGGAGGCGATCAACCTGTGCCTGCAGGCGGTCGCGAAACCGGGCGACACGATCGCGGTGGAGTCGCCGACGTTCTACGCGATGCTGCACGCGATCGAACGGATGGGGATGAAGGCGATCGAGGTCGCTACACATCCGGAATACGGAATCGACATCGCGGCGCTGGCGGCGATCGCGAAGTCTCAGCCGATCGCCGCGTGCATGGTGATGCCGAACTTCCAGAATCCGCTCGG
>NZ_QTQN01000102.1:0-731 GCF_003853755.1 Burkholderia sp. Bp8984 | reverse complement strand
CTGCCGAGCATCGGCAACGTCGCGAAGCCCGCCGCCGCGATCAGCATCGGCACCGCGAGATGGAAGCGGCGCTCGCGGCGGCGATCCGCGCTCATGCCGATCAGCGGCAGCGCGACGATCGCGCACGCATACGGAATCGCGGTGAACAGGCCGACCCACAGCGGATCGGCGACGCCGGCCTTGCGAATGATCGTGGGCAGCCAGAACGTGAGGCCGTACTGGCCGAGCACGACGCAGAAGTAGATCGCGGCCATCAACCACAGGCGGCGGTCGGCGACGAACGCACGAATCGACAGGTGGGCGGTAGTGTGCTCGGCGTCGGCCGACACATTGCGCGCCAGCAAGGTTTTTTCGGCATCGGTCAGCCATTTCGCGCCGGCAATGCCGTCATCGAGATACAGCAGGATCGCAAAGCCCAGCACGAACGAAGGCAACGCTTCGAGCAGGAACAGCCACTTCCAGCCCGCCATCGACATCGCGCCGTGCAGCGAATGCATGATCGCGCCCGACAGCGGGCCGCCAATGATCCCCGCCAGCGGAATCGCCATGAAGAACAGCGACAGCGCCTTGGCACGACGTGCTGATGGGAACCAGTACGTGAGGTACAGGATCACGCCTGGCGCGAAGCCCGCTTCGGCGACGCCGAGAAGAAACCGCAGCACGTAGAACGCGGCGGGCGACTTCACGAACACGAAGCTCGCGGAAATCACGGCCCACGTCAGCATGATGCG
>NZ_QTQN01000101.1:0-773 GCF_003853755.1 Burkholderia sp. Bp8984 | reverse complement strand
GCCGCGCACGATTTCGCGATGCAGCGCATGGTGCAGGCCGGCGTGGTGCCGGTCACGTGGCAGCAGGTCCTGCTCGAATGGCAGCGCGACTGGGCGCACCGCGAGACGTACGACGCCGTGATGGCGATCGCGAAGGAGCATTCGGGCGCGTATGGCATGGGCGTCGACTACGCGTACACGATGGTCCACAAGGCACCGCAGCGCACCGCGACGCCGCACGAGTCGATCCCGGCCGTTCCGGCGAAGTAAGCGCGGACGGTCTGCGACCGTCGATGCCGGTGCGGCGGGTTCGATGTGAACGCGCCGCGCCGGCTCCGTTGCCGCGGACGGCGGACCGTGAACGAATCACGGATGCCGTCCGCGGCATGTTGGCCGGGACGTCAGGACCTGCTCTCCAACCAGTCCGAGAAATTGATCGTATGGAACCCTATCTGGTTTCCCTTGGTGCGGGCTTGCTGATCGGTGTCATTTACAGCGCCATCAAGGTGCGCTCCCCGGCACCGCCGCTGATTGCCCTTGTCGGGTTGCTCGGCATGGTGATCGGCGTGCAGGCCATCCCCACCCTCAAACAGCTCTTTGGCTTCTGATCGAAGCGAGGTGATGCATATGACCGCAACCGGGACTCAACCGGATCTGATCCTCCACAACGGACGATTCACGACCCTCGACCGCGCGAATCCCGTCGCGACCTCCGTCGCGATCAAGGACGGCCGCTTCGTCGCGGTCGGCAGCGACGCGGACGTGATGCCGCTCGCGGGCCGCGCGACGAAGGT
>NZ_QTQN01000100.1:0-776 GCF_003853755.1 Burkholderia sp. Bp8984 | reverse complement strand
GCGCAGCAGTCGTCGCTGCAGGTGACGACGTCGGTCGCCGAAATCGCGGCGACGTCGCGCGAGCAGCAGGCGACCGCGAACGAAACCGCGGCGACGACGACCGAAATCGGTGCGACGTCGCGCGAAATTTTCGCGACGTCGCGCGACCTGCTGCGCACGATGAACGAGGTGGCCGGCGTGGCCGAGCAGTCGGCGACGCTCGCGGGCGTGAGCCAGAGCGGCCTCACGCGGATGGGCGAGACCATGCGCAGCGTGATGGACGCGGCCGGTTCGGTGAACGCGAAGCTCGCGATCCTCAACGAGAAGGCGCTGAACATCAACCAGGTCGTCGCGACCATCACCAAGGTGGCCGACCAGACCAACCTGCTGTCGCTGAACGCGGCGATCGAGGCCGAGAAGGCCGGCGAGTACGGCCGCGGCTTCGCGGTCGTCGCGACCGAGATCCGCCGCCTGGCTGACCAGACGGCGGTGGCGACCTACGACATCGAGCAGACGGTGAAGGAGATCCAGTCGGCCGTGTCGGCGGGCGTGATGGGGATGGACAAGTTCTCCGAGGAAGTGCGCCGCGGCATGCTCGACGTGCAGCAGGTCGGCGGGCAGCTGTCGCAGATCATCGCCGAGGTGCAGACGCTCGCGCCGCGCTTCCAGATGGTCAACGAAGGGATGCAGACGCAGGCGAACGGTGCCGAGCAGATCACGCAGGCGCTGTCGCAGCTGTCGGAAGCCGCGCAGCAGACGGCCGAATCGCTGCGCCAGTCGTCGCAGGCGATCGACGA
>NZ_QTQN01000099.1:0-794 GCF_003853755.1 Burkholderia sp. Bp8984 | reverse complement strand
ACCACGAAGCCGACCACGACCTGGTTGTTGTCCATGTGATACAGGAACGAGCCGCCGTACGTATCGGACTTCAGCGGCCAGCCGGCCGTGTGGATCACGAGGCCCGGCTTGTGCTTCGCCGGATCGATTTCCCACAGTTCCTTGATGCCGATCCCGTACGCCTGCGGATCGGCGTTCGCGTCGAGCTTGAACTTCGAGATCAGCTGACGGCCGAGGTGACCGCGGCAGCCTTCGGCGAACAGCGTGTACTTCGCGTGCAGTTCCATGCCGAGCTGGAAGTTCTCGGTCGGCTCGCCGTCCTTGCCTACGCCCATGTTGCCGGTGGCGACGCCTTTCACGGAACCGTCGTCGTTGTAGAGAATCTCCGCGGCCGGGAAGCCCGGGAAGATCTCGACGCCCAGCGCTTCCGCCTGCTGGCCGAGCCAGCGCGTGACGTTGCCCAGCGAGATCACGTAGTTGCCGTGGTTCTTGAAGTTGTCGGGCAGCGCCCAGTTCGGCGTGGTGACCGCGCTGCTCTCGGACAGGAACAGGAAGCGGTCTTCGGTCACCTCGACGTTCAACGGCGCACCCTGTTCCTTCCAGTCGGGGAACAGCTCGGTGATCGCGCGCGGGTCCATCACCGCGCCCGACAGGATGTGCGCGCCGATCTCGGAACCCTTCTCGAGCACGCACACGCCGATCTCGGTGCCTTTCTCGGCGGCCAGCTGCTTGAGCCGGATCGCGGCCGACAGCCCGGCCGGGCCGCCGCCGACGATCACGACGTCGTATTCCATCGATTCGCGCGGGCCGTATTG
>NZ_QTQN01000098.1:0-796 GCF_003853755.1 Burkholderia sp. Bp8984 | reverse complement strand
GTCAGGCCCTGGCCGAGCGAACCCCCGGACATCTCCATGCCGGGCGTGTAGCTCGCCATCCCCGACATCGGCAAACGGCTGTCGTCGCTGCCGTAGGTTTCGAGCTCCTCGGCCGGCAGGATGCCGGCTTCGAACAGCGCCGCGTACAGCGCGATCGCATAGTGGCCGTTCGACAGCAGGAAGCGGTCGCGCCCTTCCCACTCGGGATCGTCGGGGCGATAGCGCATCGCGCCGAAATACGCGACGGCCAGCACGTCGGCGATGTCGAGCGCCTGGCCGACATAACCCTGCCCCTGGACTTCGCCCATCAGCACGGCGTTTCTGCGGATGCGGTACGCGCGCTCGGCGAGCGTGACCGCTTCATGAATGGTTTCGGTATCCATCGTTGGCTCCAGTATTGGATCGGAAGGCATGCAGGTCGAATCGGCGGTGATCAGCGATTGACGGAGCGCGGCACGAGGAACACCAGCAGCGCGCCGAACGTAATCGCGACGGAGATGAAGAGGAGTCCGGCGGTGGACTTGCCGGTCAGGTCGTTCAGCCAGCCGACGATCGCCGGCGAGAAGAAGCCCGCGAGGTTCGCAAAGCAGTTGACCGCGGCGATGCCCGCCGCCGCCGACATCCCGCCGAGCAGCGCCGTGGGCAGCGACCAGAATTGCGACGACGACGCGAGAATGCCGGCGGACGCAATGCTCAGGCACACGATCGACGCGCCGACACTGCCGAGCATCGGCAACGTCGCGAAGCCCGCCGCCGCGATCAGCATCGGCACCGCGAGATGGAAGCGGCGCTCGCG
>NZ_QTQN01000097.1:0-866 GCF_003853755.1 Burkholderia sp. Bp8984 | reverse complement strand
CAAGACTGGTTCCGCGCACGCGGCGGCAACAACGCGTACCTCCCCTGGTGGGGACGTCGACACGACACCGACTACGGCATGCAAGGCTATTCGTGGTGATGCAAACCAGCGCGGCGGCACGTTGCG
Source organism: Burkholderia sp. Bp8984 (assembly GCF_003853755.1). Classification (NCBI taxonomy): domain Bacteria; kingdom Pseudomonadati; phylum Pseudomonadota; class Betaproteobacteria; order Burkholderiales; family Burkholderiaceae; genus Burkholderia; species Burkholderia sp. Bp8984. The sequence goes on along the minus strand of NZ_QTQN01000097.1, from coordinate 740 downwards.
TGTCAACGTGATCGCCGCATCGCAACAGGAGATTGAATGAAACGATTCCGTGTATTACCCGGCTTGGCGACGCTTATGGTGTTTCTGTTCACAACGGCCCTGCTGCGTCCAGCACATGCCACATCTACCCGGGAGCCTGTAGGAAATGCGGCGTCAGCAATTGAAGAGACGGCTAAGCCCTTCGTCGCGCAGGTGGTCGGCCTGATTTGGTTGAATCCATTGCAACGTATGGACTACCCGACCGAATGGCAATTGTTGTGGACGCAAGGGCTTGCCGCACCGAACAAGAACGACGACATGGTGCGCACCGACCCGAAGTCATTTTCCACGCTTCAGTCGATCGGGGCGTTGGTTTACGGCAATCGAGGAAAAGAAACATTCAAGGGCTTCTACGCCAAGTACGTCGACAAATTCATCCTTCTCTTGCGCGCCCGCTACTTTAGCAACGCGAAGTACTTCTACACCGTGCAGTCCGATAGCCAGAAAGATTGGCGCGAACTCGCCGGCATACGCGTCGAAGTTGCCGTTCCGCCCCGACTCGATCCGGCCTTTGCCAAGTCGCGCATGATCGATCGGATGATGAACTTCTTCGAGATTGGGCCGCCATCACCGAAGACGCTTTGGAGCCGCGACACGCCCCCCGACGTGCAAATCACTCAGGGCGGCGCAAACGCCGGCTTCACATCGCTGAACAACGCGCTGGACTACTTGCAGGCGAACCCCGACAAGACCGTATGGGC
>NZ_QTQN01000096.1:0-914 GCF_003853755.1 Burkholderia sp. Bp8984 | reverse complement strand
GCCGCTTCCGCTGCCTTGCCCGTGATGTTCTTCGCGCGCAGGTCCACCAGCATCACGTGGCTTTCGGTGCGCCCCGACACGATCCGCAGGCCACGCTTGACCAGCGTTTCAGCCAGCACGCGTGCGTTCTCGACCACCTTCTGCTGATATTCCTTGAACTCCGGCGACAGTGCTTCCTTGAACGCCACCGCCTTGCCGGCGATCACGTGCATCAGCGGGCCGCCCTGGATACCCGGGAAGATTGCCGAGTTGATCTGCTTCTCGTACTCGGCCTTCATCAGGATCACGCCGCCGCGCGGGCCACGCAGGCTCTTGTGCGTCGTCGTCGTGACGAAGTCCGCGTGCGGCACCGGGTTCGGGTACACGCCCGCGGCGATCAGGCCGGCGTAGTGCGCCATGTCGACCATCAGGTACGCGCCGACCGACTTCGCGATCTTCGCGAGACGCTCGAAGTCGATCTTCAGCGCGAACGCCGACGCACCCGCGACGATCAGCTTCGGCTTGTGCTCGTTAGCCAGCTTCTCGGCCGCGTCGTAGTCGATGTCTTCCTGTTCGTTCAGGCCATAGCTGACGACGTTGAACCACTTGCCCGACATGTTCACCGGCGAGCCGTGCGTCAGGTGGCCACCATGCGCGAGGCTCATGCCCATGATCGTGTCGCCCGGCTTGAGCATCGCGAAGAACACGCCCTGGTTCGCCTGCGAACCCGAGTTCGGCTGCACGTTCGCGGCTTCCGCGCCGAACAGCTGCTTCACGCGGTCGATCGCCAGCTGCTCGACCACGTCGACGTACTCACAGCCGCCGTAGTAGCGCTTGCCCGGATAACCTTCCGCGTACTTGTTCGTGAGCTGCGAACCCTGTGCGGCCATCACGGCCGGGCTCGTGTAGTTTTCCGACGCGATCAGCTCGATGTG
>NZ_QTQN01000095.1:0-970 GCF_003853755.1 Burkholderia sp. Bp8984 | reverse complement strand
TCAAACATTTCGCATCGCTGATCGTGGCCGCCGCACCGGCGGCCGCGTTCGCGCAGACGAGCGTGACGCTGTACGGCCGGATCGACGGCGGCGTCGAATACCTGAACCACATCGCGACGCCCGGCGGCAGTTCGACGCGCTGGAGCGCGGAAGGCGGCGACTGGGGCACCAGCATGTTCGGCCTGAAGGGCGTCGAGGATCTCGGCGGCGGGATGTCGACGGTCTTCAACCTGGAAACCGCGTTCCAGGTGATGAACGGCACGACCGGCGGCGGACGCATGTGGTCGCGCCGCGCGTATGTCGGCCTGAAGAGCGACACGTGGGGCCAGCTGCAGGCCGGCCGCAACCTGTTCATCGACAGCGACGGCGTGTGGGAATTCGATCCGTTCGTGCAGCAGGCGTTTTCGTCCGCATCGCTCGTGCGCGGCCGCAACTGGCAGCAGAGCAGCAACAACATCGAATATCACAGCCCGGTGATCGGCGGCTTCGACGTGCAGGCGCAGTATGCGTTCGGCAACCAGTCGCGCGGCTTCAACTACGGCGCGGCCGACGACTTCGGCCGCTCGGACGGGATCATGATCTCGTATCACTCGCCGCTGCTTGACGTGCGCGGCCTCTACGACGAGCTGCGCGACAACAACGGCAAGTTCAGCAACATCTTCACCGCGTCGCGCGAGTATTTCGTCGGCGCGAACGTGAAGGTGTCGAAGTTCAAGATCCAGGGCGCGTATACGCACTACCAGGCGCCGGACAGCCCGGCGGGCGTCGCCGATCGCGCCGATCACTACTGGCTCGGCGCGACCTACACGGCCACGCCGCAGTGGGCGGTGACGGGCGGCGGGTATTACGTGAAGGTCGGCGATGGCGGCGGCGACGCGTCGCACGATCCGTCGGGCCACGCGATCATGTACGTGCTCGGCACGACGTACAACCTGTCGAAGCGCACGTTCCTGTACGGGACGGTCGCGTA
>NZ_QTQN01000094.1:0-985 GCF_003853755.1 Burkholderia sp. Bp8984 | reverse complement strand
GACAGGAACATGTTGACGCCGAGGAACGCGAACGTCGTCACGAGCAGGCCGGTGAGCGCCCACCAGGCGGCAACGGCGCCGCGCAGGCCCTTCATCAGGCGCATGTGCAGCCAGGCCGCGTAGTTGAGCCACACGATCAGCGCCCAGGTTTCCTTCGGGTCCCAGCTCCAGTAGCCGCCCCATGCTTCGGCGGCCCACAGCGCGCCGAGAATCGTCGCGATCGTGAAGAACGCGAAGCCGACCGCGATCGACTTGTACATCACGTCGTCGAGCACCTCGAGCGTCGGCAGGCGATCGGCGAGCACGCCGCGCTCCTTCATCAGGTACGCGACCGACACCATCGCCGACAGCGCGAAGCTGCCGTAGCCGATGAAGTTCGCCGGAACGTGGATCTTCATCCACCAGCTCTGCAGCGCCGGCACGAGCGGCTGGATCTGCTGCGCGTCGCGCGCGACCGAGTACCACATCAGGAAGCCGACGGCCGCGCTGATGACCAGCAGCACGAACGCGCCGAGCGCGCGCGTGCCGTAGTGGCCTTCGTAATACAGGTAGAGCAGCGCGGTGATCAGGCTGAACAGCACGAACACTTCGTACAGGTTCGACACCGGGATATGCCCGACGTCGGCGCCGATCAGGTAGGACTCGTACCAGCGCACCATCAGGCCGGTGAAGCCCATCAGCACGGCGACCCACGTGAGCTTCTGGCCGATCGCGGCGCCCGACTCCGAGCGCGCGAGCAGACCGATCCAGTAGAAGATCGTCGCGAGCACGAACAGCGCGCTCATCCACAGGATCGCGGACTGGCTCGACAGGAAGTACTTGAGGAAGAACGCCGCATCGGCGCGCGCGAGATCGCCCTGGTAGATCTGGATCGACAGCAGCGAGAGCGCGGCGATCGACGCCATCATCAGCCGCGCGGGCTTCCAGCGCCAGCCGAGCACGACGAGCGCCGGCACGGTGCCGATCATCACCGCCTTGTCGTAGT
>NZ_QTQN01000093.1:0-998 GCF_003853755.1 Burkholderia sp. Bp8984 | reverse complement strand
ACCGACGGCACCATGTAGTCCGGCAGCAACTCGCGCAGCCCCGCCTTCAGTTCGCCCGACGACGGCAGCGACGCGCCGGCCACATAACCGATCAGCCGCGCACCACCCGAATGTGTCGCGTCCGCCACCACCACCGCCTCGTCGACACCCGGTTGCGAGCGCAACGCCGCCTCGATTTCGCCCAGCTCGATACGGAACCCGCGGATCTTCACCTGATGATCCGTCCGGCCCAGATACTCGATCTCGCCGTCATCGGTGTAGCGCGCCAGATCCCCGGTGCGATACATCCGCGCCCCTTCCTCCGCCGCATACGGGTCCGGCATGAAGCGCTCCGCCGTCAGGTCCGGGCGATTCACGTAGCCGCGCCCCACCCCTGCGCCGCCCAGGTACAACTCGCCCGGCACCCCCACCGGCACCGCATTCAGCGCCTCGTCCAGAATGTAGGTTCGCGTGTTCCAGATCGGCTTGCCGATCGTGATCCGTCCGACTTCGTGTGCCGGCTCGGAAAAGGTCGCGTAAATGGTGCTTTCCGTCGGCCCGTAAATATTGCACACGCGTTTCGCCGCCGACGTACGTGCAATGTCTCGCAGCAAGTCTGCATCGAGCGCTTCGCCAGCCAATGCAAGTGCGTCAACCTTCCCGGGAAGCATGCTCGCGTTGATCAGCCCCCGAATGGCCGACGGTGTCGCGCAAACCAGGGCCGGCTGCCGGGTTTCGAGAATCTCGGGCAGCGCAAGGACGCTGTCGACGATGAGCAGCGTGCCGCCGTTCGCCAGCGTCGTGACGATTTCGAACAACGAGACGTCGAACGCGACCGACGTGGAGAAGAGGACACGGCCATCCTCGATCGACGGAAATTGGGCAATCCCCCATGCCGCCAGACTGTTCAGCCCGCGATGCGCAAGCGCAACGCCCTTCGGTCGGCCGGTCGAGCCCGACGTGTAGATCACGTACGCCAGGTTGTCCGGCATCGCATCGCTCGTCACGTCGGCCAGCGC
>NZ_QTQN01000092.1:0-1051 GCF_003853755.1 Burkholderia sp. Bp8984 | reverse complement strand
CGTTTGCCGATGTCGGGGATGGCGAGCTACACGCCCGGCATGGAGATGTCCGGCGGTTCGCTCGGCCAGGGCCTGACGATCGCGGTCGGCCGTTGTCTCGGGCTCAAGCGCAACGGCTCGGACGCGCTCGTCTATACGCTCTTTTCGGACGGCGAGCTCGACGAAGGCGCAATCTGGGAAGGGCTGATGTCGGCCGCGCACTGGAAGCTCGACAACCTGATCGCGATCGTCGACGTGAACAACCAGCAGGCCGATGGCCCGTCGACGCAAGTCATGGCGTTCGAGCCTCTGGTCGACAAGCTCGAAGCATTCGGCTGGTATACGCAGCGAGTCGACGGCAACGATATCGACGCGGTAAAGCGCGCGTTCGACAACGCGCGCCGACATGACAGGCCGCAGCCGCGGATCATCGTCTGCGACACGAAGATGGGGTGCGGCGTGCCGTTCCTCGAAGCACGCGAGAAGAGCCATTTCATCCGCGTCGATGCGCACGAGTGGAAGCTCGCGCTCGACGCACTCGAAGCAGGGAGACACGCATGAGCACCGTCGACAACAAGCCGCGCCTGAAGACTTCGGCGATGATCGCGTCCATCGCGGCCGAGGGGCAGGCGACCCGCGCCGCGCCGTTCGGCCATGCGCTCGCGAAGCTCGCGCGCACGAACGGCAACGTGATCGGCATGACGGCCGATCTCGGCAAGTACACCGACCTGCACATTTTCGCGAAGGAATTTCCCGAGCGTTACTACCAGATGGGCATGGCCGAGCAGCTGCTGATGGGCGCCGCCGCCGGCTTCGCGCACGAAGGCGCGCAGCCGTTCGTCACGACCTATGCGGTATTCGCGACGCGCCGCGCGTACGACTTCATCCATCAGGCGATCGCCGAGGACAATCTCGACGTGAAGCTGGTGTGTGCATTGCCGGGCCTCACGACCGGTTACGGACCGAGCCATCAGGCCGCCGAGGATCTCGCGCTGATGCGCGCGATGCCGAACATGACCGTGATCGATCCGTGCGACGCGCTGGACATCGAGCAGATGGTGCCGGCGATTGC
>NZ_QTQN01000091.1:0-1076 GCF_003853755.1 Burkholderia sp. Bp8984 | reverse complement strand
GGGAGTGCTCGAAAGAGAACCGGCGCACAGGTGCTGCATGGCTGTCGTCAGCTCGTGTCGTGAGATGTTGGGTTAAGTCCCGCAACGAGCGCAACCCTTGTCCTTAGTTGCTACGCAAGAGCACTCTAAGGAGACTGCCGGTGACAAACCGGAGGAAGGTGGGGATGACGTCAAGTCCTCATGGCCCTTATGGGTAGGGCTTCACACGTCATACAATGGTCGGAACAGAGGGTTGCCAACCCGCGAGGGGGAGCTAATCCCAGAAAACCGATCGTAGTCCGGATTGCACTCTGCAACTCGAGTGCATGAAGCTGGAATCGCTAGTAATCGCGGATCAGCATGCCGCGGTGAATACGTTCCCGGGTCTTGTACACACCGCCCGTCACACCATGGGAGTGGGTTTTACCAGAAGTGGCTAGTCTAACCGCAAGGAGGACGGTCACCACGGTAGGATTCATGACTGGGGTGAAGTCGTAACAAGGTAGCCGTATCGGAAGGTGCGGCTGGATCACCTCCTTTCCAGAGCTTCTCGCAAAGTTGAGCGCTCACGCTTATCGGCTGTAAATTTAAAGACAGACTCAGGGGTCTGTAGCTCAGTCGGTTAGAGCACCGTCTTGATAAGGCGGGGGTCGTTGGTTCGAATCCAACCAGACCCACCATTGTCTGGCGGTAGGTACCTGAGGGAATCTGTACTCATGGGGGCATAGCTCAGCTGGGAGAGCACCTGCTTTGCAAGCAGGGGGTCGTCGGTTCGATCCCGTCTGCCTCCACCAATCTTCAATGCTAAGAGTTTGCTGAAAATTCAGCGAGCGCTTTGCATTGGCGATTGAGCCAGTCAGAGTGATACGTAGTATGTATCGGCTGTCGTTCTTTAACAATCTGGAAGAAGTAAGTAATTTGGATAGCGGAAGCGTCTTTGAGATGGACGTGGAAACTATCCGGGTTGTGATTGTATCGATGTATCTCAAGATGATTCGAACTTAATGTTCGGCTCAATTGGAATACGGCACAACGCGAGAACTCAACCTGTAGCGACTGTCGATGAGACAGACTCGTTATAGGGTCAAGCGAACAAG
>NZ_QTQN01000090.1:0-1079 GCF_003853755.1 Burkholderia sp. Bp8984 | reverse complement strand
CTCGCGAAGGGACCGAAGCTGCCGTTCGAATACCAGTACAACTCGACGCGCCACTTCATGCGCGAACTGAACCGGCTCGGCGTGACGGGCGTGATCGATGCGGGCGGCGGTTCGCAGAACTATCCCGACGATTACGAAGTGATCCGCAAGCTGCACGATGCCGGCGAGATGACGATCCGGATCGCGTACAACCTGTTCACGCAGAAGCCGAATGCCGAGAAGGAAGACTTCGTGAACTGGACGAAGAGCACGAAGTATCACGACGGCACCGATTATTTCCGCAACAACGGCGCGGGCGAGATGCTGGTGTTCTCGGCGGCCGATTTCGAGGACTTCCGCGTCGCGCGCCCGGACCTGCCGGCGCAGATGGAAGACGATCTCGAGGGCGTCGTGCGCGTGCTCGCGCAGAACCGCTGGCCGTGGCGCATGCACGCGACCTACGACGAAACGATCAGCCGCGCACTCGACGTGTTCGAGAAGGTGAACAAGGACATCCCGCTCGAAGGGCTGAACTGGTTCTTCGATCACGCGGAAACCATTACCGAAAAATCGATGGACCGCATCGCCGCGCTGGGTGGTGGTATCGCGGTGCAGCACCGGATGGCGTACCAGGGCGAATACTTCGTCGAGCGCTACGGTGCGCAGGCGGCCGAAGCGACGCCGCCCGTCGCGAAGATGCTGTCGAAGGGCCTCAAGGTGTCGGCCGGCACCGACGCGACACGCGTGGCGTCGTACAACCCGTGGGTGTCGTTGTCCTGGCTCGTGACAGGCAAGACGATCGGCGGCCTGCGCATGTACCCGCAGCGCAACCTGCTCGATCGCGAGACCGCGCTGCGCATGTGGACCGAATACGTGACGTGGTTCTCGAACGAGGTCGGCAAGAAAGGGCGCATCGCGGTCGGGCAGCTTGCCGACGTGGTGGTCCCGGATCGCGATTTCTTCGCGTGCGCCGAGGACGACATCGCGGGCACGACCGCACTGCTGACCGTGGTGGGCGGCAAGATCGTGTGGGGCGCGGGCCCGTTCGCGTCGCACGATGCGCCGATTCCGCCCGCGATGCCGGACTGGTCGCCGGTGCG
>NZ_QTQN01000089.1:0-1110 GCF_003853755.1 Burkholderia sp. Bp8984 | reverse complement strand
CTTCATCGAGTTCTCCTTGCCTCTAGGATAAAAGAGAACTCACTTGCCAGATGGCTACAAGAAACGTCTCAGGTCAGGGTCGACCGAGCCGCATGGTGGCACTCTCCTGGCAACGGGAAGCATCAGGTTTGATGCATGAAGCACCATACGCTTCGGTCCAACCCGGTCCACAGGACATGATCACCGTCCTCGATAAAAAGCCTAGTGAAAGACATCCTGGTTCGTGTCGAAAAGCCTTACCGCTGCAGTCTTGTGCCCTTCGAGCAGTTCTCGTTCGACGCGTCTGTTCCGCCGGTCCGACACGAATTGATCGAACATCCTTTTTATGCTGACACGTACTCTCCCGTCACCAGACGACTTCGTCGCTCGCCCATTTCATTTAGCAATGCTGAGTTCCAAACGGCCAGAGGGCCCTATACCGTTCAGCCAATTCGCACGTATTGCACTCTCAAAGCGTTTTTCTTCGCGTAAACTGAACCAGCAGCACCGCAAAAAAGCGCGGGCCGCATGGGCTGCCACCCATACGACCCGCTGACCACAACCAACTCACACCAGGAGTCGGAAATGGCTAACGCCAATCATAAGTCACGCCCCGTCGTAACGGAACGCTTCGTCAAGATTCAAGAATCAGCACGGCATCATTCCTTGTCTAGAGTCCTCCGTGCCATCAGAGCGCACCGGAAACTGAATACGACGTATTACCCGTGGATCAAATGGCTTGAGGACGCGGGATTCGAGGCAGGAGAACGCGTCCGGATTACCGTCGAGGACAAGCGACTCATCATCACGCCGATGTGATCAGCGCATTGCCCATGGTGGGCGTCGCAAGTCACCGCCGCTCAGGTAGCTCAGTACCCGAGACTCGATACCGTTAGTAACTGTGACAAGCGACGACTGCGATGCAGCCCAGCGGGCCAGACACTCAGGTCCGCTGCCGTTTAGCCTGTCAGCACGAGCTGCAACCCAGACCAGGCACACCGCACATTTCTGTCGCCGCAATGCAAAAACCCCCGCCTTTTCGGGCGGGGGTTCTTGGCTTAGGGAGCCTGACGATTACCTACTTTCACACGGGAATCCGCACTATCATCGGCGTAGAGTCGTTTCACGGTC
>NZ_QTQN01000088.1:0-1157 GCF_003853755.1 Burkholderia sp. Bp8984 | reverse complement strand
ACGCCCATCCCGCCGCCGATGCACAGCGACGCCAGCCCGCGCTTCGCATCGCGCTTGGCCATCTCGTGCAACAGCGTCACCAGGATCCGGCAGCCCGACGCGCCGATCGGGTGGCCGATCGCGATCGCCCCGCCGTTCACGTTCACCTTCGACGTGTCCCAGCCCATCTGCTTGTGCACCGCCAGCGCCTGCGCCGCGAATGCCTCGTTGATTTCCATCAGGTCCAGGTCGCCCGGCGTCCAGCCCGCACGCTCCAGCGCACGGCGCGATGCCGGCACCGGCCCCATGCCCATCACGCTCGGATCCACGCCCGCGTTCGCGTACGCCTTGATCCGCGCCAGCGGCGTCAGGCCGAGCGCCGCCGCCTTCTGCGCCGACATCACCAGCACCGCCGCCGCGCCGTCGTTCAGCCCCGACGCGTTCGCCGCCGTCACCGAGCCGTCCTTCGAGAACGCCGGCTTCAGCCCCGCCAGCGATTCCGCCGTCACGCCGTGGCGCACGAACTCGTCCGTCGCGAACTGCAGCGGCTCGCCCTTGCGTTGCGGGATCGACACCGGCACGATCTCGTCGTCGAAGCGCCCGGCCTTCTGCGCGGCTTCCGCCTTGTTCTGCGACAGCGCCGCGAACGCGTCCTGCTCCTCGCGCGTGATCCCGTATTCCTTCGCGACGTTCTCCGCCGTGATGCCCATGTGGTACTGGTTGTACACGTCCCACAGGCCGTCGACGATCATCGTGTCGACCAGCTTCGCGTCACCCATCCGGAACCCGTCGCGCGAGCCCGGCAGCACGTGCGGCGCCGCGCTCATGTTTTCCTGACCGCCCGCAATCACGATCTCCGCGTCGCCCGCCACGATCGCGTTCGCCGCCAGCATCACGGCCTTCAGGCCCGAGCCGCACACCTTGTTGATCGTCATCCCCGGCACTGCGCTCGGCAGGCCGGCCTTGATCAGCGACTGGCGCGCCGGGTTCTGCCCCGAGCCCGCCGTCAGCACCTGGCCCATGATCACTTCGCTCACCTGCTCGGGCTTCACGCCCGAACGCTCCAGCACCGCGCGAATCACCGTCGCACCCAGCTCCGGTGCCGCGATCTTCGCGAGCGAGCCGCCGAATTTGCCGACCGCGGTCCGCGCGGCCGATACGATCACTACGTCCGTCAT
>NZ_QTQN01000087.1:0-1199 GCF_003853755.1 Burkholderia sp. Bp8984 | reverse complement strand
CTGACCTGAGACGTTTCTTGTAGCCATCTGGCAAGTGAGTTCTCTTTTATCCTAGAGGCAAGGAGAACTCGATGAAGAAGCGATTTACCGACGAGCAGATCATCCGGATCTTGCGCGAGGTCGAGAGCCGGGACGAGCCGGTGAAGGACCTGTGCAAGCGTCACAACATCTCGGAACAGACGTTCTATCGTTGGCGCAACAAGTTCGGCGGCATGGATGTGGCCGACGCCCGTCGGCTCAAGGATCTGGAATCGGAGAACGAGCGGCTCAAGCGCCTGATTGCCGAGCAATTGCTGGTCATCGACGGCCTGAAGGAATTCAGCCGAAAAAAATGAGCACCCCAACGGGCCGGCGCGAAGCGCTGGAAGTCCTGACTCGGCGGGGTCTCTCGCAACGCAAGGCATGTTGTTATCTGGGGCTGAGTCGCCGGGTGGCCACCTATACGCTCAAGCAACCGGAGAAGGATCGGAGCCTGGGCGAGCGGCTGATGGCGGCCGCGCAGGAAGTGCCGCGCTTCGGCTACCGGCGGATGTCGGCTTGGCTGGCGCTGGGCGAATCGCGCGTGCGGCGAATGTGGCGAGCCTTGCAGCTCAACATTCCACGGCGGCGTCCTCGCCGCCGTCGTTGTGGTAACGACATTCGCCTACCCGGTGCGACACAACCCAACTCGGTATGGAGCTACGACTTCGTGCACGATCAACTGGTAGACGGGCGGGCGTTGAAGATGCTTTGCGTGATCGATGAATACACCCGCGAGTGTCTGGCGATCGAGGTCGGCGCCAGCCTGCGGTCGCAGGACGTCATCCTGACGCTGTCGCGGCTGATGCGGCTGTACGGCAAGCCCGCGTTCATTCGGTCTGACAACGGCGCCGAATTTACCGCAGCCAAGGTCATGCGCTGGCTGCGAGCTGCTGCCATCGGTCCTGCCTTCATCGCACCGGGCAGTCCGTGGCAAAACGGGTTCGTCGAGAGCTTCAACGGCAAGCTGCGTGACGAATTGCTGAACCGGGAATGGTTCCGCAGCCGCGCCGAGGCTAAGGTGCTCATCGAACGCTGGCGACAGTTCTACAACGAGCGCCGGCCCCATAGCGCACATCGCTATCAACCTCCCGCCAAGGTCCGTCGAGCCTGGCTGGATTCCGATAATATCGACGCGAGACTCACTGCTTGACTGGCTACAAAATTCCGCCGCAGGTCAA
>NZ_QTQN01000086.1:0-1317 GCF_003853755.1 Burkholderia sp. Bp8984 | reverse complement strand
GCCGCGCCGGCCACCGCACCGCGCACGACGCAGGCACGCTCGACCGCCGAATACCGCGCGCTCGACGCCGCGCACCACATCCATCCGTTCTCGGACATGGGTGCGCTCAATCGCGCGGGCAGCCGCGTGATCGTGAAGGCCGACGGCGTCTATCTGTGGGACTCGGACGGCAACAAGGTCATCGACGGGATGGCCGGCCTCTGGTGCGTGAATGTCGGCTACGGCCGCAAGGAACTTGCCGATGCCGCATATCGCCAACTGCAGGAACTGCCGTTCTACAACACGTTCTTCAAGACCACGCACCCGCCGGTAATCGAACTGTCGGCGATGCTCGCCGAGGTCACGCCCGCAGGCTTCAACCACTTCTTCTATTGCAACAGCGGCTCGGAAGGCAACGATACCGTGCTGCGTCTCGTGCACCAGTACTGGCGCGTGCAGGGCAAGCCGCAGAAGAAGTTCGTGATCTCGCGCAGGAACGGCTATCACGGTTCGACGATCGCCGGCGGCACGCTCGGCGGGATGGGCTACATGCACGAGCAGATGCCGTCGAAGGTCGAGAACATCGTGCACATCGACCAGCCGTATTTCTTCGGCGAAGCTCAAGCCGGCGAAACGCCCGAAGCGTTCGGCCTCGCGCGTGCGCAGCAGCTCGAGGCGAAGATCCTGGAGCTCGGCGCGGAGAACGTCGCGGCGTTCATCGGCGAGCCGTTCCAGGGCGCGGGCGGCGTGATCTTCCCGCCGTCGACGTACTGGCCGGAAATCCAGCGGATCTGCCGCAAGTACGACATCCTGCTCGTCGCCGACGAAGTGATCGGCGGCTTCGGCCGCACCGGCGAATGGTTCGCGCACCAGCACTTCGGCTTCGAGCCGGACCTGATCACGATGGCCAAGGGCCTGACCTCGGGTTACGTGCCGATGGGCGCCGTGGGTATCCATGAACGCGTCGCGCGCCCGATCATCGACAACGGCGAATTCAATCACGGGCTCACGTACTCGGGGCACCCGGTCGCGGCGGCGGTGGCGGTCGCGAACCTGAAGCTGCTGCGCGACGAAGGGATCGTCGAGCGCGTGAAGCACGACACGGGCCCGTACTTCCAGGCGCTGATGCGCGAAACCTTCGCGCGTCACCCGATCGTCGGCGAAGTGCACGGCCACGGGATGGTCGCGAGCCTGCAGCTCGCCGAGTCGCCGGCCGAACGCCGCCGCTTCGCGAACGGCGGCGAGGTCGGCACGATCTGCCGCGACTTCTGCTTCAACGGCAACCTGATCATGCGCGCGACCGGCGACCGGATGCTGCTGTCGCCGCCGCTCGTGATT
>NZ_QTQN01000085.1:0-1328 GCF_003853755.1 Burkholderia sp. Bp8984 | reverse complement strand
TGCACGCAACCCAGAGAGAATCGATGATCTCCCAATCCATCTTCAAGGCATATGACATTCGCGGTGTGGTCGGCAAGACGCTCGACGCCGACACGGCGCGCGCGATCGGCCGGGCATTCGGCAGCGAAGTGCGCGCCCAGGGCGGCGACGCGGTCGTCGTCGCGCGCGACGGCCGCCTGTCGGGGCCCGAGCTCGTCGGCGCGCTCGCCGATGGCCTGCGTGCGGCGGGCGTCGACGTCGTCGACGTCGGCATGGTGCCCACGCCGGTCGGCTATTTCGCGGCGAGCGTGCCGCTTGCGCTGAAGGGCGGCGAGCGCCGCGTCGATTCGTGCATCGTCGTCACCGGCAGCCACAACCCGCCCGACTACAACGGTTTCAAGATGGTGCTGCGCGGCGCGGCGATCTACGGCGAGCAGATCCAGGCGCTGTACCGCCGCATCGTCGACGAGCGCTTCGAAACGGGCAGCGGCGCGTTCGAGCAGTTCGACGTCGCCGATCAGTACCTCGCGCGCATCGTTGGCGACGTGAAGCTCGCGCGCCCGCTGAAGCTCGTCGTCGACGCCGGCAACGGCGTCGCGGGTCCGCTCGCGACGCGCCTGTTCAAGGCGCTCGGCTGCACGCTCGTCGAGCGCTTCACCGACATCGACGGCACGTTCCCGAACCACCACCCCGATCCCGCGCACCCGGAAAACCTGCAGGACGTGATCCAGGCGCTGAAGGATACCGACGCCGAACTCGGCTTCGCGTTCGACGGCGACGGCGACCGCCTCGGCGTCGTCACGAAGGACGGCCAGATCATCTACCCGGACCGCCAGCTCATGCTGTTCGCGGAAGAAGTGCTGTCGCGCAACCCGGGCGCGCAGATCATCTACGACGTGAAGTGCACGCGCCATCTCGCGCAGTGGGTGAAGGCGAAGGGCGGCGAGCCGCTGATGTGGAAGACGGGCCATTCGCTGGTCAAGGCGAAGCTACGCGAGACGGGCGCGCCGCTCGCGGGCGAGATGAGCGGCCACGTGTTCTTCAAGGATCGCTGGTACGGCTTCGACGACGGTCTCTACACGGGCGCGCGCCTGCTCGAAATCCTCGCGAAGACGGCCGATCCGAGCGCGCTGCTCAATGCGCTGCCGGACGCGATGAGCACGCCGGAGTTGCAGCTCAAGCTCGAGGAGGGCGAGAACTTCCGCCTGATCGAGAAGCTGCAGCAGGAAGCGAAGTTCGACGGCGCCGACGAAGTCGTGACGATCGACGGCCTGCGCGTCGAGTACCCGGACGGCTTCGGCCTCGCGCGTTCGTCGAACACGACGCCGGTGGTCGTGCTGCGCTTTGAA
>NZ_QTQN01000084.1:0-1854 GCF_003853755.1 Burkholderia sp. Bp8984 | reverse complement strand
GAGCTGCTCGAGGATCGCCGGGTTCTCGAGCGTGGACGTGTCCTGCGTGATCGCCTCGCCCTTCGCGAGCGAGCGCAACAGGCGCCGCATGATCTTGCCCGAGCGCGTCTTCGGCAGGTTGTCGCCGAAACGGATGTCCTTCGGTTTCGCGATCGGCCCGATCTGCTTGCCGACCCAGTCGCGCAGCGCCTTCGCGAGCGCCGCCGCTTCCTCGCCTTCCGGACGCGAGCGCTTGAGCACCACGAACGCGACCACCGCCTCGCCGGTCGTGTCGTCCGGGCGGCCGACCACCGCCGCTTCCGCAACCAGCTCGTGCGAGACCAGCGCCGACTCGATCTCCATCGTGCCGAGCCGGTGGCCCGACACGTTCAGCACGTCGTCGATGCGGCCCATGATCGTGAAGTAGCCGGTGTCCTTGTCGCGCACCGTGCCGTCGCCGGCGAGATAGAGCGTGCCGCCGAGTTCTTCCGGGTAATAGCTCTTCCTGAAGCGCTCCGGGTCGCCCCAGATCGTGCGGATCATCGCCGGCCACGGACGCTTGACGACGAGAATGCCGCCTTGCCCGTTCGGCACGTCCTGGCCGGTTTCGTCGACCACCGCGGCCATGATGCCCGGCAGCGGCAGCGTGCACGAACCCGGCACCGTCGGCGTCGCGCCGGGCAGCGGCGTGATCATGTGGCCGCCGGTTTCGGTCTGCCACCACGTGTCGACGATCGGGCAGCGCTCCTGGCCGACGTGCTTGTGGTACCACATCCACGCTTCCGGATTGATCGGCTCGCCGACCGTGCCGATGATGCGCAGGCTCGACAGGTCGTAGCTCTTCGGATGGACCTTGTCGTCGGCCTCGGCGGCCTTGATCAGCGAACGGATCGCGGTCGGCGCGGTGTAGAACACCGTGACCTTGTGATCGCCGATCATCTTCCAGAAGCGGCCGGCGTCCGGATACGTCGGCACGCCCTCGAACACGACCTGCGTGCCGCCGCACGCGAGCGGGCCGTACGTGATGTACGTGTGGCCCGTGACCCAGCCGATGTCGGCCGTGCACCAGAACACGTCGGAGGGCTTCCAGTCGAAGGTCCACTTCATCGTCTGCGCGGCCCACAGCAGGTAGCCGCCGGTGCTGTGCTGCACGCCCTTCGGCTTGCCGGTCGAGCCCGACGTATACAGGATGAACAGCGGATGCTCGGCGCCGACCCATTCCGGCGCGCAGGTGTCGGACTCGCCGTCGGCGATCTCGTGCATCCACAGGTCGCGTTCGGCATGCCAGTCGATCTTGCCGCCGGTGCGGCGATAGACGATCACGCTCTTGACCGCTTCGCAGCCGCCCATCGCGAGCGCTTCGTCGGCGATGCTCTTGAGCGGCAGCGTCTTGCCGCCGCGCGCCTGCTCGTCGGCGGTGATGAGCGCAACGGCGCCGACGTCGACGAGCCGCTCGTTGAGCGATTTCGCGGAGAAGCCGCCGAACACGACCGAGTGCGTGGCGCCGATGCGCGCGCAGGCCTGCATCGCGACGATGCCTTCGATCGACATCGGAATATAGATGATGACGCGATCGCCCTTGCCGATCCCGCGTTTCTTCAGCGCGTTCGCGAAGCGCGACACGCGTGCCAGCAGCTCGGCATAGGTGACGCGCGTGACGGTGCCGTCGTCGGCCTCGAAGATCACGGCGACGCGCTCGCCGTTGCCGGCTTCGACGTGGCGGTCGAGGCAGTTGTACGACGCGTTGAGTTCGCCGTCGTCGAACCATTTGTAGAACGGCGCATCGCTCTCGTCGAGCACCTTCGTGAACGGCTTGTGCCAGCTGAGGCCCTCGCGCGCGAGACGCGCCCAGAAGCCTTCGTAATCCTGCTCGGC
>NZ_QTQN01000083.1:0-1983 GCF_003853755.1 Burkholderia sp. Bp8984 | reverse complement strand
TGGCTCGACACGCAGAACCCTGCAAGCCTCGCCCAGAAAGCCCACGACGCGGAAGGCGTGTTCCGCAGGACGGGCATCACGTTCGCCGTGTACGGCGACGCGCAGGCCGCCGAGCGCCTGATTCCGTTCGACATCGTGCCGCGCATCATCTCGGGTGCGGAATGGAGCCGGCTGTCGCTCGGCATCGAGCAGCGCGTGATGGCGCTCAACGCGTTCCTCGACGACATCTACCACCGCCAGGAGATCGTGCGCGCCGGCATCGTGCCGAAGCACCTGATCGCGCACAACGAGGCGTTCATCCCGGAGATGATCGACTTCCGGCCGCCCGGCAACGTCTACACGCACATCATCGGCGTCGACATCGTGCGCACCGCCGAGAACCAGTTCTACGTGCTCGAGGACAACGCGCGCACGCCGTCGGGCGTGTCGTACATGCTGGAAAACCGCGAGACGATGATGCAGCTCTTTCCCGAGCTGTTCCAGCAGGTCAAGGTGCGCCCGGTCGAGACCTATCCGCAGATGCTGCGCCAGTCGCTCGCGGCCGTGTGCCCGCCGGGCGGCAACGCCAACAACCCGACCATCGCCGTGCTCACGCCCGGCATCCACAATTCCGCGTACTACGAACATTCGTTCCTCGCCGACCAGATGGGCGTGCACCTCGTCGAGGGCAGCGACCTGCAGGTGGTCGACGGCCGCGTCGCGATGCGCACCACCGAAGGCTTCCGGCCGATCGACGTGCTGTACCGCCGGGTCGACGACGCGTTCCTCGATCCGCTGACGTTCCGCCCCGATTCGGTGCTCGGCGTGGCCGGGATCATGGACGTCTACCGCGCCGGCAACATCACGATCGCGAACGCGCCCGGCACCGGCATCGCCGACGACAAGGCGATCTACTCGTACATGCCGGAGATCGTCGAGTTCTACACGGGCCGCAAGGCGCTGCTGGAGAACGTGCCGACCTGGCGCTGCGGCGAGGCCGACAGCCTGAAATACGTGCTCGAGCATCTCGACGAACTGGTCGTGAAGGAAGTGCACGGCTCGGGCGGCTACGGGATGCTGGTCGGGCCGTGCGCATCGAAGGCCGAGATCGAGGCGTTCGCCGCGAAGCTGCGCGCGCGTCCCGCGAACTACATCGCGCAACCCACGCTGGCGTTGTCCACGACGCCGATCCTGACCGAAGCCGGCCTCGCGCCGCGCCACGTCGACCTGCGGCCGTTCGTGCTGGTGTCGGACCGGATCCGCATCACGCCGGGCGGGCTCACGCGCGTCGCGCTGCAGGAAGGCTCGCTGGTCGTCAACTCGAGCCAGGGCGGCGGCACCAAGGACACCTGGGTGCTGGCCGACTGAGCCGGGCACGACCGCGCGCGCCGCAGCCGGCGCGCGAACCGAACGAAGACGGAGTGGACACGAGATGCTTCTGGGACGAACTGCGAGCGGTCTTTACTGGATGTACCGCTATATCGAGCGCGCGGAGAACATCGCGCGCATCGTCGATGCCGGGCTGCGGATGGCGCTCACGCGCACGTCCGACGCGCCGGCCGAATGGTCGTCGGTGCTGGTCAGCTCGGGCGCGGACGACGGCTATCGTCAGAAGTACGACGCCTATGCCGCCGATACCGTGACCGACTACCTGCTGCGCGACCGCGACAATCCGTCGAGCGTGCTGTCGTGCATCGAGGCCGCGCGCTCGAACGCGCGGATGGTGCGCACGGCGCTCACGCGCGAGGCGTGGGAGAGCGTGAACGGCGCCTGGCTCGCGCTGCGCCAGGCGCTTGCGCAGCCGGTGCCGGAGAGCGGGCTGCCGGCGGTGCTCGACGAAGTGAAGCGCGAAACCGCGCTGATCCTCGGCAGCTTCTACAGCACGATGCTGCGCAACGAGATCTTCGATTTCGCGCAGATCGGCGCGTTCGTCGAGCGGGCCGACAACACCGCGCGGATCCTCGACGTGAAATACCACCTGCTGCTGCCGTCGGTGTCGCACGT
>NZ_QTQN01000082.1:0-2219 GCF_003853755.1 Burkholderia sp. Bp8984 | reverse complement strand
GCCGCGCACGATTTCGCGATGCAGCGCATGGTGCAGGCCGGCGTGGTGCCGGTCACGTGGCAGCAGGTCCTGCTCGAGTGGCAGCGCGACTGGGCACACCGCGAGACGTACGACGCGGTGGTCGCGATCGCGAAGGAGCACTCGGGCGCGTACGGCATGGGCATCGACTACGCGTACACGATGGTCCACAAGGCACCGCAGCGCACTGCGACGCCGCACGAGTCGATCCCGGCCGTGCCGGCGAAGTAACGGGCAGCCGGACGGAATGGCCGCGGCCGGCGTGCGCGATGCACGCGACGGCCGCGGGGGTCGCGGGCCGCCGCGCTCACGCCTCGGCCAGCGCCCACGGCGCGTGCGAGAAGTGTTCGGCGAGAAAATCGAGCAGCACCGTCACGCGCGCGGCGCGCAGCATGCCGGGCGGCGTGACGAGGTTGACGTTGATGTCGGCGATCTTCCAGTCGTGCATCACTTCCTCGAGCTCGCCGCGCTGCAGCTCATCCCATACCAGGAACTCGGGCTGCAGCGCGAGGCCGTGACCGGCGACGAGCGCGGGGACGATCACGTCGGCGTTGTTGGTGCGGATGCGGCCTTGCACGTTCACGCCGATTTCCTCGCCCGATGCCGGGTGGCGAAAGCGCCAGTGCTCGGGTGTGGGCAGGTTCGTGTAGGTGAGGCACACGTGCTGTTCGATGTCGCGCGGATGCTTGGGCCGGCCATGCCGGTCGAGATACGCGGACGATGCGACGAGCGGGCGGCGCACCGCGCACAGCTTGCGCGAGCGCAGCGACGAGTCGCTCAGTTCGGCGATGCGGATCGCGACGTCGAAACCGCCGGATACGAGGTCGACGATGTGGTCGGTCAGCACGAGGTCGATGTCGACGCGCGGATAGCGTTCGAGAAACGCGGGCAGCAGCGGCGACAGATGGTGCGTCCCGAACGACATCGGCGCGTTCACGCGCACGAGGCCGTACGGTTCGAGCGCCTGCGCGGTGGCCTCGCTCTCGATCAGCTCCGCATCGGCGAGCAGGCGGATCGCCCGATCGCGCAGCAGTTCGCCGGTCGGCGTGAGCGACAGCTTGCGCGACGTGCGGTACAGCAGCATCGCGCCGAGGCGCTTTTCGAGGCGCGCGATGGCCTTCGATACGGTCGGCTGCGAGACGCCGAGCAAGTCCGCGGCTTTCGCGAACGAACCGGTCTCCGCGACACGCGCGAAGATGGCCCAGGCTTCGAGATCAGGAAGATGTTGCATGGTCGGACGGGGTGGCGGGAAGCGAAGGGGAAGCGAACGCGGCGAAACATGCGGCCGGCACGATGCGGGTCATTCTAATCCGGTCGGGAGAAAAAACGTTATGGAATCTTATCTATTGTCGTTGGCCGCCGGCGTGCTGATCGGCGTCGTGTACAGCGTGATCAAGGTGCGCTCGCCCGCGCCGCCGCTGATCGCGCTGATCGGTCTCGCCGGCATGCTGATCGGCGCGCAGGCCATCGGGCCCGTGCGTCACTGGCTCGGCTTCTGACCGCATCGAGGACCTGTCAATGAGCGCAACCTATACTCAACCGGATCTGATCCTGTACAACGGGCGCATCACGACGCTCGATCGTGCGAACCCCGTTGCCGCCGCGGTTGCGATCAAGGACGGCCGCTTCGTCGCGGTCGGCAGCGACGCGGACGTGATGCCGCTCGCGGGCCGCGCGACGAAGGTCGTCGATCTCGGCGGCCGCAGCGCGCTGCCCGGCCTGATCGACAACCACTGCCACGTGATTCGTGGTGGCCTGAACTACAACATGGAGCTGCGCTGGGACGGCGTGCCGTCGCTCGCGGTTGCAATGGACATGCTCAAGCGGCAGGTGGCGATCACGCCCGCGCCGCAGTGGGTGCGCGTGGTCGGTGGCTTTACCGAACACCAGTTCGCCGAGAAGCGCCTGCCGACGATCCAGGAACTCAACGCGGCCGCGCCCGATACGCCGGTGTTCATCCTGCACCTGTACGACCGCGCGCTGCTGAACGCGGCCGCGCTGCGCGTGGTCGGCTACACGAAGGACACACCGGAGCCGCCGGGCGGCACGATCCTGCGCGATGCTGCGGGCAACCCGACCGGGCTGCTGCTCGCGAACCCGAACGCGACGATCCTGTACGCGACCCTCGCGAAGGGACCGAAGCTGCCGTTCGAATACCAGTACAACTCGACGCGCCACTTCATGCGCGAACTGAACCGGCT
>NZ_QTQN01000081.1:0-2228 GCF_003853755.1 Burkholderia sp. Bp8984 | reverse complement strand
ATGAGCACGACGCTCGAGCAATCCGCCTTTGCCCCGCCCACCGGTGCCGACGACCGCATGGGCCACCTCGACTGGCTCGAAGCCGAGTCGATCCACATCCTGCGCGAACTCGTTGCCGAATGCAGCAAGCCGGCGCTGTTGTTCTCGGGCGGCAAGGACTCGGTCGTCGTGCTGCACCTCGCGCTGAAGGCGTTCGGCCTCGGCGCGAACCGCAAGACGACGCTGCCGTTCCCGCTCGTGCACATCGACACGGGCCACAACTACGAGGAAGTGATCGACTTCCGCGACCGCCGCGCGCAGGAGCTCGGCGCCGAGCTGGTGGTCGGCCACGTCGAGGATTCGATCAAGCGCGGCACCGTCGTGCTGCGCCGCGAAACCGATTCGCGCAACGCCGCACAGGCCGTCACGCTGCTCGAGACGATCGAACAGCACGGCTACACGGCGCTGATCGGCGGCGCGCGCCGCGACGAAGAGAAGGCGCGTGCGAAGGAGCGGATCTTCTCGTTCCGCGACGAATTCGGCCAGTGGGATCCGAAGGCGCAGCGCCCGGAACTGTGGAGCCTGTACAACGCACGCCTGCACAACGGCGAGCACCTGCGCGTGTTCCCGATCTCGAACTGGACGGAACTCGACGTGTGGCAGTACATCGCGCGCGAAAACCTCGAACTGCCGTCGATCTACTACGCGCACCAGCGCGAGATCGTGCGCCGCAACGGGCTGCTCGTGCCGGTCACGCCGCTCACGCCGATGCGTGACGGCGAGACGAGCGAACTCGCGCAGGTGCGCTTCCGTACCGTTGGCGACATCAGCTGCACGTGCCCGGTCGAGAGCGACGCGGACGACGTCGAGAAGATCATCGCCGAGACGGCGGTGACCGAGATCACCGAACGCGGCGCGACCCGGATGGACGACCAGGCATCCGAAGCCGCGATGGAACAGCGCAAGAAGCAAGGTTATTTCTGAAGCACACGAGGACATTCACATCATGAGCATCATCGAGAACAACGAAGACCTCGGCGTGTTGCGCTTTATCACCGCGGGCAGCGTCGACGACGGCAAGAGCACGCTGATCGGCCGCCTGCTGTACGACAGCAAGGCCGTGTTGTCGGACCAGCTGTCCGCGCTGTCGCGCGCGAAGAACAAGCGCACGGTCGGCGACGAGATCGACCTCGCGCTGCTGACGGACGGGCTCGAGGCCGAGCGCGAGCAGGGCATCACGATCGACGTCGCCTACCGCTATTTCGCGACCGCGAAGCGCAAGTTCATCATCGCCGACACGCCGGGCCACGAGCAGTACACGCGCAACATGGTGACGGGCGCATCGACCGCGCATGCGGCGATCATCCTGGTCGACGCGACGCGACGCGCGTGACGATCGAGAACGGCGTGGCGGAACTGCTGCCGCAAACGAAGCGCCACAGCGCGATCGTGAAGCTGCTCGCGCTGCAGCACGTGATTGTCGCGATCAACAAGATGGACCTCATCGACTACAGCGAAGCACGCTTCAACGAGATCCGCGACGCGTACGTCGCGCTCGCGAAGCAGCTCGGCCTGAAGGACGTGCGTTTCGTGCCGGTGTCGGCGCTGAAGGGCGACAACATCGTCGGCGCGAGCGAGCGCATGCCGTGGCATGCGGGCGAGCCGCTGCTCGACGTGCTCGAATCGCTGCCGGTCGAGACGCAGGCGCATGACGCGCTGCGCTTCCCGGTGCAGTGGGTCGCACGCCAGGACGGCAGCTCGGCCGACGATTTCCGCGGCTACATGGGCCGGATCGAATCGGGCGAGGTGAAGGTCGGTGACGAAATCGTCGTGCTGCCGTCGAACCGCACCGCGACGGTCGCCGAGATCATCGCGCCGGTGCCGGGCGGCACGGCGGCGGTCGCGCACGCGTTCGCGGGCCAGACGGTGACGATTCGCCTCGAACAGGACGTCGACGTGTCGCGCGGCGACATGTTCGTCACGACCGCCGAGACGGTCGCGCCGGCGAAGAAGCTCGAGGCGGACCTGTGCTGGTTCGACGAGACGCCGCTGTCGCCGCAGCGCAAGTACCTGCTGAAGCAGACCACGAGCACGGTGTTCGCGAAGATCGGCGCGGTCAAGGAAGTGCTCGACGTGCATACGCTGTCGCACGCGACCGACCGCCAGGAACTGAAGATGAACGACATCGGCCGCGTCGCGCTGACGCTGCAGAAGCCGATCGTCTGCGACACCTACGATGCGCACCCGGG
>NZ_QTQN01000080.1:0-2267 GCF_003853755.1 Burkholderia sp. Bp8984 | reverse complement strand
CAGTTCGGCCACTTCCGGACGTTCGTCGAGTCGGGAAAGTTGCCGTTGGAATGGCTGCATTACTCCGGAACCTGACGGACGAGATCACAGCCGCTTCCCGCATCTACGAACTAACGAATTCAAGCGCCCAACCCGATGTGGGACATCGGATTCGCCAAGGCGCTCGCAGACTTGAAGCAATCGTTGTAGCTACTTCTCGAACCAATATTCGAATTCGGTGCGGTTCTGGTTGAAGGCCTTGGAGTCGGCAACGGTTTCCGCGCGGACGATGCCACGAATGCCGCGGAACTTGCCGGTGCCGCCCGTGATATCCAACTCTGTGAGGTTCTTCAGGCGGTCGCTGCCTGGCAGCTTGTGGTTGAGGAAGTATCCGCGAGCAAAAATCTTGTCGCCGTTCTCCATTCTGTATTCGACGTAGCTGCGGCCAAGCCCATTCAGGTCGGTCAGGTCGCTTGTGGCGCGGATGACGGCTTCTTTGAGAACGACGCCCTCAATTGTCTGGTCTTTGCGACCGTAACTGCGCACTAACTCGTATAGCCGTAGCTTGTGCTCAGGCACATCGCCGACTTCAAGGATGTACTGCTTCGTGTACCTGTTTCCGCTCGCTGGTGCGTCGAATGCGGCGATATGCTTCTCCTGCGCAATAGCGATCGTCGAAGCGAAAAGCACGCCGCATGTCGCGGCAAACACTTTCAGATGCATGGCCGTCTCCCAGCAGGGAACCCCTTGCACTCTAGCAAGACCGCAAAGGGCAATGCAAGACAACAGATCGGATCCATCAAACTGGAGCTAATCAAATGCGCGCTTTTCGCCAATAGTTCGCGTTCAAACGAATCTCCGAAAAGTTGACGTGGAGGATTTCAACGTCGGTTTTCCGGGACGTTCATCGAATTGGCGCTCTCGGTCATGAAGCGTTATTTGCCAAGCGCGTGGCTCGGCGAATAACGCTAAGCCAACGGTCATTGGCAGACGGAAGTCGAACGCTCCCTTACCAATCACTTGTGCTCATTAGCCGGGATTTCACGCTTGCGGTCGGCGCAATTCCGCTTTCCGAGAGACAGGATGGCTGGGCCAAATATTGATCCCAAAACGATGTGTCAAAGGAGGCAATGCGGTTGACCTAGATCAACGGAGTGCGATCAACTCGGCTTACAGTGGTGTGGCACGGTGGTCGGCCATCTCCAGCGCGCGCGTTCGATTCAGAACCAAATCCGACTCGCAAGTCGAAGAAAGTATCGCCGGGCTCATATGTCGTGAACAGGGAGGGCATCATGATGCATCGATCCTTTGCCGCGCTCGCCGCATTATTTGTAGGTCATGCCGCCTTGACGGCCGCGAACGCGCAGACGTTGGAGAAGATTGCGCGAACCAATCAGATCGTCGTTTCATATCGGGAAGCTGCGGTGCCCTTCAGCTATCTGCTGACGCCGCATAAGGCCGTTGGCTTTTCGATGGACGTGACTGAAGAAATTGTCGATGACGTCCGAAAGGCGCTTCGAAAACCGGACCTACATACCGTCTACGTGCCTGTTACCGGGCAAAACCGGATTCCGTTGCTCGTCAACGGCACCATCGACCTTGAGTGTGGATCGACGACAAATACATCGGCGCGCGGCAAGGAGGTCACGTTTTCGACCAACTACTTCTACGCAGGCACGCGACTCATGACCAAACGTGAATCACACATCGGTGATTACGCTGATCTCGCACACAAGGTCGTCGCGACCGTCGGCGGGAGCACCAATGAAAAGGCCTTACGCCGCCAACTCGACGCGCAGCATGTCGATGCGGACGTGGTGCTGACAAAGGATTATGCCGAAGCTCTGAAGGAGGTTGCGGACGACAGAGCGGCGGCGCTCGCACTCGACGACGTTCTGCTTTACGGGCTACGTGCGAATGCTAGCGACCCGGATATGTGGGAAGTCGTCGGCGAAGCGCTGCAGATCGAGCCGTACGCGTGTATGGTGCGAAAGGATGATCCGGCGTTCAAGCGGCTCGTCGATGGTACGCTGACCCGGCTGATGAAGAGCGGTGAGTTCGCGCGCCTGTACGCAAAGTGGTTCGAATCGCCGATTCCACCGCGCGGCGCAAATCTCAAGATGCCGATGAGCGCAGCGCTGAAGGGAAACCTGATCGCACGCAGTGATCGACCTGCACAATGACCGGTCGCACGCATCTGGAATTCGCGCGGGACGACGACAAATGACCGCAACGGGGCATTGAGCCGCCATTGATCCTCCGCTGGCCCGAAGGGCTGATATGGGTCG
>NZ_QTQN01000079.1:0-2358 GCF_003853755.1 Burkholderia sp. Bp8984 | reverse complement strand
CCGGAGTGGAAGAGTACCGACCGCTACGTTCCGGAGGATGATCCGCTGCAGAAGATGCCGGAGCGGCGGGGTGACGCAGTGCCGTTCTATTACCGCTGCGATCAGATCGGGACGCCGCAGTTGCTGACGGATGACGACGGCGATGTCGTGTGGGAAGCGTCGTATAAGGCTTGGGGTGCCCGCCGCGCTTCGCGGGCTAGGAACTGCACTACAACCGGCATCGGTATTACGATCCGACATCGGGGCGTTTCGTGTCGAAGGACCCGATCGGGCTCGCGGGCGGGATCAACGTCTATCAATACGCACCGAACTCGACGGGATGGATCGATCCACTTGGATTGGCTCGTTGTCTAACCTCGAGAGCAGCTCGTCGCGAAGCAATGCGGCAGGCAGGTATTCCGACGAGCCAACAACCAATCGGTTAATCAAAGAACGCATCTGGCCGGGAGTATCGTTATGAAATTCCACAAGCAGGTGGAGGAAAAATTCAGGCCACTGTCCAGCAACAAACGATGGATGTGAGCCACCTTGACGATCCCCACTGGGAGGCGGGCAAGGTAAAGATCGATCCAATCAGCGGCGACACGCGGATGAATGACTATGGTCGACCTAAAATAGCTAATCCGAAAGGAAAGGCTTATTACGGGGGGGCAATGAGCGAGAACCATGTGAGTGAGTACCGGAAGGAGCTTCTTTTCAGGAGGGCCAACGAAAAGAAGATTTTAGGCACGTACCTTTCCAAGGTGGCGGTGTTATTTCCATCTCTTGCTCGTCCAGAATTGCTATCCCTTGAGGAGACGGATTCAATTTTGGATGGATTCAGACTAACTTGTGCTGATCTTCGGCAAGAAAAAATCCGGATTCCTGCGGGAGAGCTTCATTCTCAATTGTCAGATATTCGGAATTTCGGGGGCGGTTTTTATGTTTTGGTCGACGAGGACTGGAAATATTGCGGCTTGCTGAAGGTGGGGGCGATGGAAATTCTGAATGTGGTGGTCGAGTTTGGAGGTGAGATATTGAATGATCTTGTTTTTATATCGACTGACATGTCATTGGTTGTTGATTTCGATTTTTTTGAGATGAATGGGCTTCAATTGATAGATATAAAAAAATGGTGTAAATAGAAGTGCAAGTGAGCAGGAATACGAGTAGGGCGAATTCAATCGCTTGCTGTCGGCACGCGTTGCGGAGGCGTCGCGGCAGCGTACAAATACTTCGACAAACTCATCAAATGACGGACTTCACCGCGTTACTGGGCGTTGGCTTTCGCAGAAGCGCCCCGTCCAACCTTGCAGAAATCGCGAGCCTGGAAACTACGCTAGGCGTCTCGCTCCCACTGGACTATAAGGACTTCCTTGCGTGGTCGGATGGGGGCGAGGGCGAAGTTGGTGACCTCTATCTGTCCATGTGGACCGTCGTGCAGGCCGTCGAACTCAATGCCTTGTACTCGATCACGACGCGCATGGGCAGAGGTTTCGTGGGCATCGGTACGGACGGTGGGGATTACTGCTTTGCTCTGGATCTCCCAAGGGGCGAACGTTTCGTTGTTGTGCCACTCGGTGCGCTAGCTGAGGATGAAGTCAAACCACTGGCTAGCGATCTCGTGTCAGGACTGACCAGCATCCGCGACGGCCGCATCACGGGCAACGATCTATAACCGGCATCGGTACTACGATCCGAGCAGCGGTCGGTTCGTTAGCAAGGACCCGATCGGGCTCGCAGGCGGGATCAACGTCCACCAGTACGGGCCGGATCCGGTGCAGTGGGTTGATCCGTTAGGCCTGGCCCGATCCGGTCAGTGGGGAATACGAACCAACAAGTTCATGCTCACTGCCAATGCAAGTCCAGAAAGCAGGAGATTGTCGTGAATAAGGATGACGCGCAGAGCCACGGGTCGCGCGGGGCGTCTCTGGGCTGACGCGAACGGAGAAAGATGGTTTGCGTGAAAAGGGTTTCGATCTATGACTGATCTCGGTGAAGTGAATATTTTTGGAACCCAGGAAGGCGACGATAGGCCGTTGAGGCTGGATGAGATTTCCATCCTTGCCAAGCCGGAGGTAATTAGGGCTCTTGGTGTATTCCTGATTAATGCGGCTTACGAAATGGACTCCAATGATGCTGAACACGTGCATCTGCAAGATTCGATATCGAACTTTTCGTGTGAGAATCACGTTGACGTGATCGCTATCAATCAAGAAAAAGTAAAGTTGCTTGGGGATTAGTAGTTAAGTGCCAGAAGGGCCGCGTGAGCGGCCCTTGCTGTTTGTGTGATGAGTTGAGGCTGACCTGAGACGTTTCTTGTAGCCATCTGGCAAGTGAGTTCTCTTTTATCCTAGAGGCAAGGAGAACTCGATGAAG
>NZ_QTQN01000078.1:0-2482 GCF_003853755.1 Burkholderia sp. Bp8984 | reverse complement strand
TGTTGATTTCCACCGAATCTTGACCCACCGTTTTCATCTAAATCTGACCCACCCCGAGACAGCGTAGTACATCTATTCCGGTGTGGATAACTCCTCACTGCCTGCTGCTTTTGCTGCTCTCTTTCTGGTTGTCTTCGCCTTGGCAGAACTGGACTTGAAGCGCCAGGATTCATTGCCCGTTTCGACGATGTGGCAGTGATGGGTGACGCGGTCCAGCAGCGCCGTCGTCATCTTTGCGTCCCCGAACACGGTCGCCCACTCGCCGAAGCTGAGGTTGGTGGTGATCACGACACTCGTGTGTTCATACAGCTTCGAGAGCAAGTGGAACAGCAATGCGCCACCGGTCTGGCTGAACGGCAGGTAGCCCAGTTCGTCGAGGATCACCAGGTCGACGTACATCAGCTTATGGGCGATCTGGCCTTGTTTTCCGATGGACTTCTCCTGCTCCAGTGCGTTGGTCAGCTCGACGGTCGAGAAGTAACGCACGCGCTTGCCGTGGCGCTGCACGGCCTCAATTCCGATCGCTGAGGCGAGGTGCGTTTTGCCGGTGCCGGGGCCACCGATGAACACGACGTTGTGTGCGCCTGCGAGGAACGACAGGTCACTGAGTTCTCGAACCAGCGCTTCGTCGACGTGTGCCTGCGCGAAGTCGAAGCCCTTCAGGTCGCGGTGAGCCGGGAAGCGAGCGGCGGTCATCTGGTAGGCGATCGAGCGCACCTGTCGCTCCGCCGTCTCAGCCATCAGCAGTTGCTTCATGAAGCGCTCCGGGGCGAACTCCGTGTGACGCGACTGCGCCAGCAGCTCTGGCCAGGTGCTCGCCATACCATGCAGTTTGAGCCCCTTGAGTTGGGCGGCGATGTCGTTAGACATGACGGTCCTCCGGTGGGTTGGCGCGCAGGGTTTCGTAGCGGCTCACGTCGGCGGCCGGCTCTTCGGTAAGCTGGAGTTTCGTCGTCGCGAGGTTGGTGCTCGTGGTGGGTGCCTTCAACCGGCTCAGCACGTTCAGAACGTGCTCCCCACTGGGGCGTCCCGAGTCCAGCGCTGCCTGCACGGCAAGCAGCACGGCATCGAGTCCGTGTTCGCGCACCGCGGCGAGCACCTGCGTCATGATGCGATCGCCTCCCGGGTGCTTCAGTAGGTGCCGCTGCAACTGCTGCAGCGGCTGTGGCATCGTGACGAACGGAGCGCCGTTGCGCAACGCGCCGGGTTTGCGCTCAACCAGCGTGATGTAATGGCGCCAGTCGTAGAAGGTCATGTGCCGCTCGAAGCTGCGTTCGTGGTGTGCGATCTCCTGGGCGTCGGCGACGACGCTGAGATATGCCGGATAGCAGCGCACGCTCACCAGCTGGTTCGTGTACTCGGTGGGCACGCTGTAGCGGTTGCGCTGGAAGTGGATGAGGCTGGTCGACGACACCCGCAGCGTCTGCTCGACATAGCCGTCGAACGGGCGTGGATTGGGCATCAGCCTGGTGCGCTCGTCCTGCAGCACGTCCTCGACCGTCAGCTCGGGCCACTGCGGGTGCCGCATCTGCCAGGCCTGACGACACTGGCCCGCGACCCATTCGTTCAGAAGCTCCAGCGTTTCCCAGCGTCGTAGCGCAGCCTCGTGCCAGATCTGGCGGCGCCGGTCCTGCACGTTCTTCTCAACGATGCCCTTCTCCCAGCCGGCGGCACGGTTGCAGAATTCCGGCTCGAACAGGTAATGGCCGCACATTGCCTCGAAGCGGGCGTTGACCGCGCGCTCCTTGCCGCGGCCGACCTTGTCCACGGCGGTCTTCATGTTGTCGTAGATGCCGCGGCGCGGCACGCCGCCGAACGCGGCGAATGCGCGGGCGTGCGCATCGAACAGCATCTCGTGACTCTGGGTCGGATAGGCGACCAGCCAGAACGCCCGGCTGGCATTGAGCTTGACGTGGGCGACCTCCAGGCGTCGCCGCAACCCGCCGATGAAGGCGTATTCGCAGCTCCAGTCAAACTGGAAGGCTTCGCCGGGTTCGAAGGCCAGCGGTACATAGGCCTTCCTGCGCGGTGCTGCAGCCTGCTCCTCGTGCCAGCGTCTCACGAAGGCGCTGACGCGGCCGTAGCTGCCGGCATAGCCCTCGCCGCGGATGGCCTCGAACATGAACCGGGCCGTGCGCCGGTCACGCTTCGGGCGATGACTGTCTGCCCGCAGCCAGCCCGTCAGTTGCGCGGCCCACTCGTCGACGACGCTCGGGCTGACGCGCTTCGGGTACTTCGGCTCAACGGCATCCGTCTGCCGAAGCCAGCTGCGCACCGTGTTCCGGGACAGGCCCGTGCGCCTCGCAATCTCGCGCAGCGGGACCTTCTCGCGGAAATACATCCGCCTGATCTTGGCCAATATGCCCACCGTGATCACCTCTGTATCCCCTGCTCAAAGATTGAGCAGGGCATTCAATCACGTGGGTCAAAATTCGATGAAAACTACAGCCTCAGGTGGGTCAGTTCTGCGTGGACATCAACA
>NZ_QTQN01000077.1:0-2828 GCF_003853755.1 Burkholderia sp. Bp8984 | reverse complement strand
TCCCGTGTGAAAGTAGGTAATCGTCAGGCTCCCTAAGCCAGAAACCCCCGCCCGAAAGGCGGGGGTTTTTGCATTTGAAGCGCAGAAAATGTGCAATCACCGCCGGGCGTTGGCGTTGGCGTTGGCGTTGGCGTTGGCGTTGGCGTTGGCGTTGGCGGCGGCGCAAGCAAGCAAGCAAGCTGGCTGGCTGGCTGGCTGGCTGGCTGGTCGGGCGGGACTTTCATGTACGCCGCGCGCCGTGTCGCGAATGGACGAGTGGCTCGACCCCGCTGCTGCCGGTAATTCCGCGGCCAGGGCGGCCAGTCTTGCACCGCTCGCAGCGCGAGAGTCTGATCGGCGCCGAATTGTTTGAGCAGGTGGCGGCTCATTGACGCATCCTGCTCCTCATCATCGTTGACTGCATCGAACCCGCGCAGCGAGATCTGCCACGTCTATCATCTCGGTTGCCACTTGGCTTCGAGCTCCGTGCGGTTTCCATCCTGTGACGAACCGACCAGGGGCGCGGCAGGGGTCACCCTTGCGCGCAGCCGAAGGCTCCGTCAATCGCCGGGGTGCCGACGATGGCCGCGTCATGCTCGAAGTGATCGCGCCTCCGCTCGTTCTCCCGTTAGTTATTTACCTCCTCGAGCACATAGCACGGCAAGTCTAGCCATCGCAAATCGGAGTCCATTATCTCGGGCTATTAATTGGTGTATATCGGTTATCTCCGCCCAACGTCGTCGATTCTGTTTCGAGGTGCTGGTGTGTGATTGGCGCGTTTCAGGGCAAATCCACGGCTGCCTCGGCGACAGCGCGAGGCCGAGATCGCGCGCCCGTCGGCATATGCGTGACGACCGCAACCGCCATGAGGCCTTCCATCGGCGCGAAGGCGTCGCAGAGGCGAATTTCTTCGACGAGCGAATAGGCGGCGTCGCCGAAATAGTGGCGGCCTTCGCCCATCAATCCGAAATGCGTACCGTCCGCGTTGACGCCGGACGACCGCACCGTGCATGCAGTGCTTCGACTACACAGTGCCAAGCGCTCGATCGGGCGAATCGGCGGATCGTGCTGCTGCCATGGCTCCGGGTCGACATGAGCATCGCCGGGCAGTGAGTAGTCGATGTCGACGAACCCGCGTTGAATGTCGGCTTCCCTGCCGTCTGGTTCGTACGGGGCGACGTACAGGCGCCCCGGTCAAAGCCGATGCAGTTCCGCACTTGACCGAACGAGGTTCCACTCGTATCCACACGTCGGATGGCGCGTGTACAGCTCAGCCTCGCCACGATAGGCCGCCCAGACATTCATGGTGGTCGGCTTGCACAAAGGACGGTTCGACACAATGCGCGCTGCACTGTTGAACGTTCGCAACGACGGCGACACGCAAGCGATGTGGCAGCAGGCGTGCGGGCGCAGATCGTCGCGCATCGGCGGCACCAAGACATCTAGGAAGGCCGAGCTGTTGGACCTTCTCGCAAGGTGCCAGCGTGGCTATCAGCCGCGATAACGTCGGTTGACGCTCGTTCGGCAACCACGCGTACGCGATCGCTTCCGGAGTCGTGACTCGCGGGCGTCGCCGCGTGCTGGTGGCCAACAAGCAGCCGGCGTCGACGGCCGGTTTTAAAGTCTCATGCGTCGCGCGAGCCGCGGCGCCTTTCGCGCGTCTGGCGGTGTGGCGCCCGGAAAGCGTCGGCTCTCGGACTGCCGCGATCCTTCCCGTGCTGCACCACGCGTTGTCGATGTTGGCCGCATGTGCCACCGAGGAAGCAAAGACCAGTGCGAAGGCAAGAAGGACGACAGGGTATCGCGTGGAGGCAGGGAAACGGGAGAGCGGTCGGCATGATCGCGGAACACGGGATGGTACCGCGCGTGCCTTCCGTCAGTGGTGATGAGGGGAGGGGGCGAAGATGGCCCCTAGGTGCTTTCCGGGTTCGATTCCGGTGTCGCAACGGAGCAAGCGGGGAACGGCGACGCCTTCCGTGGAATCCGGCTTCGGCACCCCGTTTGCCGGAAACCCTTGCGCGCAGAAGCCGGTTGTCGCGGGTTTGGCGGGGTGCTGATGTGTCGCCATTATCAACCTACCCCCTGGGCTCGCGTCGGAAGCCTTGCAGATTCCTCCGGCATGGAAATTGCAAATTTTTTGCGTTTACCCGCTTGGCATTATGCGTGAGAGGTCGTATCATGGCGGTCTTTCGTTTTCAGCGAAGATGCAAATCGAAGCTGAAGACGGAGTCTGACGAAGATGTGGGCGCCGATCGGCGATCCTCTTGTGCTTGCCTCAGCCGGGTGAGCGCGGGTGTCGGGTGAGTCGCCAGGGTGCGCTGGAAGAGAATGAAAATAATCTTCCGGATGTGCTTGACAAGAGTGCGATGCACCCCCATAATCGTCAGTTCTCTACGGAGGGGTGCCCGAGTGGCTAAAGGGGGCAGACTGTAAATCTGTTGGCTTACGCCTACGTTGGTTCGAATCCAACCTCCTCCACCAGAACATCAGCGCAGAGAGCGGTAGGGAATCGTTAGTGGCCCGTGCGGGTGTAGCTCAATGGTAGAGCAGAAGCCTTCCAAGCTTACGACGAGGGTTCGATTCCCTTCACCCGCTCCAGTCCGTGTAGTTGAAGCGTAATACCGCCCATGTGGCTCAGTGGTAGAGCACTCCCTTGGTAAGGGAGAGGTCGGCAGTTCGATCCTGCCCATGGGCACCAGCAGTAAAAAGTCAGTGTCTGTTTGCGCGCGGCGCAACATGTGAAATTCCTTTCGGGAGTTGAAAATGGCCAAGGAAAAGTTTGAGCGGACCAAGCCGCACGTCAACGTTGGTACGATTGGTCACGTTGACCACGGCAAGACGACGCTGAC
>NZ_QTQN01000076.1:0-2956 GCF_003853755.1 Burkholderia sp. Bp8984 | reverse complement strand
GACTCAATTGGAATACGGCACAACGCGAGAACTCAACCTGTAACGAGACAGACTCGTTATAGGGTCAAGCGAACAAGTGCATGTGGTGGATGCCTTGGCGATCACAGGCGATGAAGGACGCGGTAGCCTGCGAAAAGCTACGGGGAGCTGGCAAACAAGCTTTGATCCGTAGATGTCCGAATGGGGAAACCCACTCCTTTTGGAGTATCCATGGCTGAATACATAGGCCATGCGAAGCGAACGCGGTGAACTGAAACATCTAAGTAACCGCAGGAAAAGAAATCAACCGAGATTCCCAAAGTAGTGGCGAGCGAAATGGGATGAGCCTTGCACTCTTTATTTGTATTGTTAGCCGAACGCTCTGGAAAGTGCGGCCATAGCAGGTGATAGCCCTGTAGGCGAAAACAGTATGAAAGAACTAGGTGTGCGACAAGTAGGGCGGGACACGTGAAATCCTGTCTGAAGATGGGGGGACCATCCTCCAAGGCTAAATACTCGTGATCGACCGATAGTGAACCAGTACCGTGAGGGAAAGGCGAAAAGAACCCCGGGAGGGGAGTGAAATAGATCCTGAAACCGCATGCATACAAACAGTCGGAGCCTCGTAAGGGGTGACGGCGTACCTTTTGTATAATGGGTCAGCGACTTACGTTCAGTAGCAAGCTTAACCGTATAGGGCAGGCGTAGCGAAAGCGAGTCCGAATAGGGCGTTCAGTTGCTGGGCGTAGACCCGAAACCAGGTGATCTATCCATGGCCAGGATGAAGGTGCGGTAACACGTACTGGAGGTCCGAACCCACTAACGTTGAAAAGTTAGGGGATGAGCTGTGGATAGGGGTGAAAGGCTAAACAAACCTGGAAATAGCTGGTTCTCTCCGAAAACTATTTAGGTAGTGCCTCGTGTCTCACCTTCGGGGGTAGAGCACTGTCATGGTTGGGGGGTCTATTGCAGATTACCCCGCCATAGCAAACTCCGAATACCGAAGAGTGCAATCACGGGAGACAGACATCGGGTGCTAACGTCCGGTGTCAAGAGGGAAACAACCCAGACCGCCAGCTAAGGTCCCCAAATATAGCTAAGTGGGAAACGAAGTGGGAAGGCTAAAACAGTCAGGAGGTTGGCTTAGAAGCAGCCACCCTTTAAAGAAAGCGTAATAGCTCACTGATCGAGTCGTCCTGCGCGGAAGATGTAACGGGGCTAAGCTATATACCGAAGCTGCGGATGCGAGCTTTGCTCGCATGGTAGGAGAGCGTTCCGTAAGCCTGCGAAGGTGCGTTGAAAAGCGTGCTGGAGGTATCGGAAGTGCGAATGCTGACATGAGTAGCGATAAAGGGGGTGAAAGGCCCCCTCGCCGTAAGCCCAAGGTTTCCTACGCAACGTTCATCGGCGTAGGGTGAGTCGGCCCCTAAGGCGAGGCAGAAATGCGTAGCTGATGGGAAGCAGGTCAATATTCCTGCACCATTGTTAGATGCGATGGGGGGACGGATCGCGGAAGGTTGTCCGGGTGTTGGAAGTCCCGGTCGCTGCATTGGAGAAGGCGCTTAGGCAAATCCGGGCGCAGGATTCAAGGGTGTGGCGCGAGCTCCTTCGGAAGCGAAGCAATTGGAAGTGGTTCCAAGAAAAGCCTCTAAGCTTCAGTCTAACGATGACCGTACCGCAAACCGACACAGGTGGGCGAGATGAGTATTCTAAGGCGCTTGAGAGAACTCGGGAGAAGGAACTCGGCAAATTGGTACCGTAACTTCGGGATAAGGTACGCCCTTGTAGCTTGATGCGCCTGCGCGCAGAGGGTGAAGGGGTTGCAATAAACTGGTGGCTGCGACTGTTTAATAAAAACACAGCACTCTGCAAACACGAAAGTGGACGTATAGGGTGTGACGCCTGCCCGGTGCCGGAAGATTAAATGATGGGGTGCAAGCTCTTGATTGAAGTCCCGGTAAACGGCGGCCGTAACTATAACGGTCCTAAGGTAGCGAAATTCCTTGTCGGGTAAGTTCCGACCTGCACGAATGGCGTAACGATGGCCACACTGTCTCCTCCCGAGACTCAGCGAAGTTGAAGTGTTTGTGATGATGCAATCTACCCGCGGCTAGACGGAAAGACCCCATGAACCTTTACTGTAGCTTTGCATTGGACTTTGAACCGATCTGTGTAGGATAGGTGGGAGGCTATGAAACCGGAACGCTAGTTTCGGTGGAGCCGTCCTTGAAATACCACCCTGGTTTGTTTGAGGTTCTAACCTTGGCCCGTGATCCGGGTCGGGGACAGTGCATGGTAGGCAGTTTGACTGGGGCGGTCTCCTCCCAAAGCGTAACGGAGGAGTACGAAGGTACGCTAGGTACGGTCGGAAATCGTGCTGATAGTGCAATGGCATAAGCGTGCTTAACTGCGAGACCGACAAGTCGAGCAGGTGCGAAAGCAGGTCATAGTGATCCGGTGGTTCTGTATGGAAGGGCCATCGCTCAACGGATAAAAGGTACTCTGGGGATAACAGGCTGATACCGCCCAAGAGTTCATATCGACGGCGGTGTTTGGCACCTCGATGTCGGCTCATCTCATCCTGGGGCTGTAGCCGGTCCCAAGGGTATGGCTGTTCGCCATTTAAAGAGGTACGTGAGCTGGGTTTAAAACGTCGTGAGACAGTTTGGTCCCTATCTGCCGTGGGCGTTGGATATTTGAAGGGGGCTGCTCCTAGTACGAGAGGACCGGAGTGGACGAACCTCTGGTGTACCGGTTGTCACGCCAGTGGCATCGCCGGGTAGCTATGTTCGGAAGAGATAACCGCTGAAAGCATCTAAGCGGGAAACTCGCCTTAAGATGAGATATCCCTGGGGACTAGATCCCCTTGAAGGGTCGTTCGAGACCAGGACGTTGATAGGTCAGGTGTGTAAGCGCAGTAATGCGTTCAGCTAACTGATACTAATTGCCCGTAAGGCTTGATCCTATAACAAGTCTG
>NZ_QTQN01000075.1:0-2988 GCF_003853755.1 Burkholderia sp. Bp8984 | reverse complement strand
ACAACGCACAACGCACAACGCACAACGCACAACGCACAACGCACAACGCACAACGCACAACGCACAACGCACAACGCGCATCACGCATCGAGCGACGCCACCGCATCGGCCGCGATCATCGCGAGGTGATTCGCGGGCCGCGGCCGGCCGGTCGGACGAAACACGGCCTCGCCCTGCACGATGGCGCGGCCCGAATACGCGCACCGTCCGTCGCGCCGTGCGACCGCGCGGCGCCATTTCTGTTCGCCGTAGTGCAGGCGGCCGCTTTCGACCCAGCGGACCAGCAGCGATTCGTGCGACCACTCCAGCAGCGTGACGTGAACCTGGCTGCGACCGGGTGACGATGCGCGCGGCGCGATGCCGACGGAAGAGACGGTCAGCATGATCGATTGCTTTCGGCGCGACCGCCGCGGCGCCGATCCGCATCGCGCGGCAACGAACGGCACTGCATCGGCCGCCCGGTGCGGCGCCGGAGTTCGTGAGTTACGCTGAATGCCATTGCCAGTCTCCTGCCGGCCGGCGAGGCCGGCGCGGGGTCGATCGAGGCCGCGCGCGCTCGACGCGGCCGGTTCGGGATGCGTCGACGGAGCGGGTGCGCAGTACATACCGCTCGCATCGCCGACGAACGCCCAGTGTAAAAGCGCATGCCGGGCCACCGGAAGGCGCGCGAACAAGAACACGGTGTTGCCCGATATCGAACACGGGCGTGTGTGCCTACGGCCGCACCACGGCATCAAGTGCGCGTATCCGGTGCCGCGCCGCGCGCCATCGCGTGCGGCATCGGGCGCAGCGTGACCGTGCAGGTCGTGCCCGCCGCGAGGAAGCCGTCGCGCGGCATACCGTACAGCCGGATCCGGACCGGCACGCGCTGCGCGAGCCGCACCCACGTGAAGATCGGGTTGACGTCGGCGAGCAGCGTCGCGCCGGTCGGATTGTCGCGATCGCTGATGCCGCGCGCGACGCTTTCGACGTGTCCGGTCAGCGACGGCCCGCCGGACAGCAGCCGGATCGCCGGCATCATCAGGATCACGACCGTCACCATCGCCATGCGCGGCGCTGCCAGCTCCAGCCGCATCGACACGCCCACCGCCAGCACGACGGCGACGATGGTCTTCGCGACATGGATCGGGCGCACGCCGTCGGTTCGGCCGTATTCGCGGCTCATGCCGAGCAGCATGCGAGCGAACGCCGCTGCGTTGACAGGCCTGGCTAGCGCGGGCTTGGTCGGCGGCATGGCGTGACGGCAGGACGGATCCGGCGGGACGGCGGCGACACGGTGGCGCGCATCGCGTCAGACGGAATCCGTCGACAGCATTTCGACATGCAGCTCCTTGTCCGTGCCGGCGGACGACGGCGGATCGAGCAGCGCGATGCGCACGTGTTCGATGAACAACTTCAGCTTGTTGCTCGCGTACGGATTGCGCGGATAGACCGCGTAGATCACTTCGTCCTGCGGTGCTTCATCGGCGAGCACGCGCACCAGCCGGCCGTCGCGCAGGCAGTCGTCCGCGATGTAGCGCGGCAGCATCGCGATGCCGATGCCTTGCACCGCGGCGTCGCACAGCGTTTCGCCGTTGTTGGACAGGAACACACTGCCCGGGCTGATTGCGCGCGGCTTGCCGAGGCTGCCGGGCGTCGTGAACGTCCAGGTGGCCGACGGCGCCGTATGGCTGTAGTTCAGGCAGCGGTGCTCGAGCAGCGCGTCGATCGAGTCCGGTTCGCCGTGAGCGGCGAGGTAGTCGGGACTGCAGACGACGACGCGCTCGCATGCGGCGACGCGGCGTGCGATCAGCGCGCTGTCGGGCAGTCGCGCGGAGCGGATCGCGACGTCGAAGCGCTCGACTTCGAGGTTCATCGTGCGATCGTCGGTGTCGAGCGTGACGCGCAGCTGCGGATGCGCGGCGGCGAAGGCCGCGACCGCCGGCCCGAGCAGGCGGCGAGTGAGACTCACCGGCGACGTGATGCGCAGCTCGCCGCACAATCCGTGCGAGCGTTCCGCGATTTCCTCGGCGACGTCGACGAGCCGGCGCATCGATTCCGACGCGGCACGATAGAAGATCATGCCGTCTTCGGTCGGCGTTACGTTGCGGGTCGAGCGCATCAGCAGCTGCACACCGAGCGTGCGCTCGAGGTCGCTGATGCGCTTGCTGACGACGGACTTCGACAGGCCGAGCCGGCGTGCGGATTCGGTGATGCTTTGCCGCTCGACGGCGAACAGGAAGGCCTGGATATCGTCTATGTTCAGGGATTTCATGATGCTGTCCGAGGGGCGTCGGGCATGAGTAAAGGGCGGCCGTTTGCTGCGCTGCCACGCATGCCGAGGCGATCGACGGGCGACGCGACGGCGGCGGCCGGCCGCGCGAATCGTGTGACGAAAGCGCGGCGCGCGGCGGCATGCGCCGAAACGGCTGCAACGCGTGGGAAACGCGACGCGCCGCCGGCATGTCGCGGCCGCGCGAACGGGCGGTTCGGGGGCGCGGCCGGTTACGCGAGCTTGATGCGAGCCCGACGCAGGTTGCAATCCGTACGAGTCCAAGCGTAGTGGAACGTGTCGCGTGTCGATAGCCGGGCCGGATGGTCCTCAGTGTTCCGTGCAGGGAACAATCGATCGCGCCACCATCGGGGACGGCACGATCTGCGAATCGCTGCCGGTGCTTGCCGGCGCGGCGGCGGGCCTCAGGCGATCTGATCGAGGCGATAGACCTCCACCGTGTCGACGGCATCCCAGTCGCGAGCCTGGAACGCCGCGATGTGCGTGCGTATTCGTAACGGATCGGAGGGAATGCGTCGACGCAGGGTGGTGACGCGGTTGCGACCGCCG
Source organism: Burkholderia sp. Bp8984 (assembly GCF_003853755.1). Taxonomy (NCBI): domain Bacteria; kingdom Pseudomonadati; phylum Pseudomonadota; class Betaproteobacteria; order Burkholderiales; family Burkholderiaceae; genus Burkholderia; species Burkholderia sp. Bp8984. Next base: position 167 of record NZ_QTQN01000075.1, on the reverse strand, counting down.
GTATCCGGACGGTCGCAATCGCGCGAAACGGCATGCGCCGTCGCGGCTCAGTTCTTGTCGTACGAGAACTGGATGCCCGCGGTGCCGCCAGTTTCGATGAACAGGTTGATGAATGCAGGAACGGTTGCGCTGCGCGCCCAGTCGCGCTGCAGTTCGCAGAACAGCTG
>NZ_QTQN01000074.1:0-3226 GCF_003853755.1 Burkholderia sp. Bp8984 | reverse complement strand
CGCGCGTTCTGCTCGACCAGCAGCACCGTGATGCCCTCCTTCGAGATCTCGCGCACCACTTCGAAGATCTTCTCGACCATGATCGGCGACAGGCCCATCGACGGCTCGTCGAGCAGCAGCAGCTTCGGCTTGGTCAGGATCGCGCGCGACATCGCCAGCATCTGCTGCTCGCCGCCCGACAGCGTACCCGCGAGCTGCGTCGCACGCTCCTTCAGACGCGGGAAGAAGCCGAACATCCGGTCGACGTCCTGCTTGATCTGCTCCTTGTCGTTGCGCAGGTATGCGCCCATCTGCATGTTCTCGATGATCGACATCCGCGCGAAGATCCCGCGACCTTCCGGCACCATCGCGAGGCCGCGCTTGAGCAGCTCGTGCGACGGCACGCCCTTGATCGACTTGCCGTCGTACTCGATGTCGCCCGCCGAATACGGCTTGAGACCCGTGATCGCCTTCATCGTCGTGGTCTTGCCCGCGCCGTTCGCGCCGATCAGCGTCACCAGCTCGCCCTGGCGGACTTCCATGTCAACGCCCTTGACGGCCTGGATGCCGCCGTAGTTGACCTGCAAGCCCTTGATTTTCAACATTGCCGCTGCCATCAGTGCACCCCTGCGCCGAGATATGCCTCAATCACCTTCGGATTCTTCTGCACGTCCTGCGGCAGACCCTCGGCGATCACCTTGCCGTAATCGAGCACCGTCATCCGGTTGCACAATCCCATCACGAGCTTCACGTCGTGCTCGATCAACAGGATCGTACGGCCGTCGGAGCGGATCTTGTCGAGCAGGCGCGTGAGTTCGACCTTCTCGGTCGCGTTCATCCCGGCCGCCGGCTCGTCGAGCGCGAGCAGCTTCGGGTCGGTCGCCAATGCGCGCGCGATCTCGAGACGGCGCTGGTGGCCGTACGACAGGTTGCGCGACGTGTAGTCCGCGTACTGCAGCACGCCGACGTACTCGAGCAGCTCGATCGCGCGTTCCTTGATCTCGCGCTCTTCCTGGCGCTCGGCCGGCGTCTGGAACACCGCGCCCAGCAGGCCGTGCTTGGTCCGCACGTGGCGGCCCACCATCACGTTCTCCAGCGCCGTCATCCCGCCGAACAGGCGGATGTTCTGGAACGTGCGCGCGATGCCCGTCTTTGCGACCTGGTGCACCGCGGTCGGCTTGTATTCCGTGCCGTCGAGCTTGAACTCGCCGGAGTCCGGCGTGTAGAGGCCCGTGATCACGTTGAAGAACGTGGTCTTGCCGGCGCCGTTCGGGCCGATCAGGCCGTAGATCTCGCCTTCCTTGATCTGCAGGCCGACGTCGGACAGTGCCTGCAGCCCGCCGAAGCGTTTGTTCACGCCCGAGACGGACAGTCGGATTTGCTTGTCGCTCATGTGTGTATCCCCTTGTCCGTTGGTTAAGCGCGCACCGGCTTCTTGCTGTTGCGCTTCGCCAGTTTCGCGATCTTGTCCTCATGCTTCGGCGCCGGCCACAGGCCTTCCGAGCGATACAGCATGATGATCACCATCGCGAGGCCGTACAGCGCCTGACGGATCACTTCGGTGTCGACGATGTCGTGACCGAAGATCGCGTGCTGCAGCGGGCTCATCGTCGAACGCAGGAATTCCGGGAAGATCGCGAGCAGCACCGCGCCGAGGATCACGCCCGGGATGTGGCCCATGCCGCCGAGCACCACGCACGCCAGCACGACGATCGATTCCCAGAACGTGAACGACTCGGGCGACACGAAGCCCTGGAACGCACCGAACATCGCACCCGACAGGCCGCCGAACGACGCGCCCATCGCGAACGCGAGCAGCTTCACGTTACGGGTGTTGATGCCCATCGCTTTCGCGGCGATTTCGTCTTCGCGGATCGCGGCCCATGCGCGGCCGATACGCGAGTGCTGCAGGCGCGTACAGACCCAGATCACCAGCAGCGCGCAGAGCACGAACAGGTAGTAGTACATGTAGACCGACGGCAGCTGGAAGCCGAAGATCGAGTGCGTCTGCGACAGGTTGAAGCCGCCGACGTGCACCGGATCGATGCCCGTGATCCCCTTCGGGCCGTTGGTGATGTTCACCGGACGGTCGAGGTTGTTCATGAAGATCCGGACGATTTCACCGAAGCCGAGCGTCACGATCGCCAGGTAGTCGCCGCGCAGGCGCAGCGTCGGCGCGCCGAGCAGGATCCCGAAGGTCGCCGCCAGCGCCATCGCGATCGGCACGATGATCAGGAACGGGATGTGCAGGCCGTTCGGCGCGAGCGCCGCGATCCACTCGAACTGCGAGGTCAGGTGCGGCGAGCTCAGCAGTGCCGCCGTGTATGCGCCCACCGCGTAGAACGCGATGTAGCCGAGGTCGAGCAGGCCGGCGAAGCCGACCACCACGTTCAGGCCCAGCGCGAGCATCACGTACAGCATCGCGAAGTCGAGCACGCGGACCCAGTAGTTGCCGCCTGCCGAGCCGATGATGATCGGCGCCGCGATCACGAAGGCCGCGGTCAGGATGCCGATGACGACGGTCTTGGCGGTGTTGCGTTCTTCGACGAGCGACGTCGAGGATTCGATCGGTTGAATGGATGTCATGTTGTTTGCTCCCCTTCCGTTACGCGCGGTCCGCGACACGTTCGCCCAGCAGGCCCGACGGACGGAACACCAGCACGATGATCAGCACGATGAATGCGAACACGTCCTGGTAGTTACTGCCGAACACGCCACCCGTGAGGTTGCCGATGTAGCCCGCGCCGAGCTGCTCGATCAGGCCGAGCACCACGCCGCCGACCATCGCGCCGCCGAGGTTGCCGATCCCGCCGAGCACCGCCGCGGTGAACGCCTTCATGCCGGGGATGAAGCCCATGTAGAAGTGCACGTTGCCGTATTCGGACGCGATCATCACGCCGGCCAGCGCGGCGAGCGCGGAGCCGATCATGAACGTCGCCGAGATCACGAAGTTCGGGTTCACGCCCATCAGGCTCGCGGTGTTCGGGCTTTCGGCGATCGCGCGCATGGCGCGGCCGAGCTTGGTCTTGTGCACGAGCAGCAAGAGGCCTGCCATCACGATGAACGCCACCGCGATGATCACGATTTCGGTGACCGAGATCACGGCGCCGGGCGTCGTGTCGGTCGCCTTGATCACGTTGATCGGATCGGTCGGCAGCAATTGCGGGAACGGCAGCGGGTTGCGCGACCAGATGATCATCGCGGCCGTCTGCAGCAGGATCGACACGCCGATCGCGGTGATCAGCGG
>NZ_QTQN01000073.1:0-3623 GCF_003853755.1 Burkholderia sp. Bp8984 | reverse complement strand
TCGCGCGTGACGAGCGTCGGCTCGATCAGGATCATCGGGTTGGCCGGCTTCTGGCCGTTCATGATCCCGTAGCCGACGTTCACGGCCTGCTGCGCCATCGCCCACGGATCCTGGCTCGACGACGCCTGCACGAGCGTGTTCGACTTCAGCGCGACCTCGATGTCGGGCGCGCCGTCGACCGACGTGATCACGATGTTCGGGCGGTTCAGCTGCTTCGCCGCGAGATCGCTGCCGATCGCCTGCGGGTCGTTGATCGTGAACACGCCGTCGAGCTTCGGAAAGCGCGTCAGGTAGCCCTGCATCGTGTTCATCCCGCCTTCGCGCGAGCCTTTGCCGTCCTGGTCGCTCGACAGCAGCTTGATGCCAGGGTTCTTCGCGAGCACGGTCTTGCAGCCGTTCACGCGATCGATCACGGCCGACACCTGCGGGCCGTTCTCGATGATCACGTTACCCTTGCCGTTGAGCTTCTTCGCGAGGAAGTCGCACGCGAGCTCGCCGGCCTTCACGTTGTTGGTCTGCACGGTCGCGTTCGCGCCGGCCGCCGCGACGTCCACCGCGACGACCGTGATGCCCGCCGCCTGCGCCTTCTTCACCGCCGGCTCAATCGCCTTCGGATCGGTCGCGTTCAGCAGGATCATGTCGACGTGCGCGGAGATGAAGTTGTCGATCTGCGTGAACTGCTTGTTCAGGTCGTAGTCGGCCGAGACCGCGGTGACCTTCGCGTTCGGGTTGAGTTGCCTGGCGCGCGCCTCGGCGCCTTTCACGATCGTGACGAAGTACGGGTTGCCGAGCGAGCCGACCGTGACGCCGATCGATTTCAGCGGCTTGTCGGCTGCGTGGGCGGCGGCGGCGCCGAAGGCGAGCGCGCAGGCGACGGCGGTCAGGGCGGCTTTTTGCTTGAACATGTCGTTGTGTCTCCGGAAGGTCCGTTGGCGGATGGGTGCAGGAGGACCTGCCTGCGCCCCGATGGTCGAGTGGTGAGGAATACGAATCAGGTGCGGGCCGAGTCGCGCTGGCGATAGCGGTCGAGCGCGACCGCGCCGATGATCACGAGCCCCTTGATGATGTATTGCCAGATGTCGGACACGCCGAGCAGCACGAGGCCGTTGGTCAGCACCGCGATGATCAGCGCGCCGATCAGCGTGCCGACGATCGAGCCGACGCCGCCGACGAAGCTCGTGCCGCCGAGGATCACCGCGGCGATCGCATCGAGCTCGTACGACTGGCCGAGCTGCAGGCCGTTGGCCGCATAGAGCCGCGCGGCCGACATCACCGCGCCGAGGCCGGCGAGCAGGCCCGACGCCGCATACACGAACAGCTGGATCGCGCGCACGTTGATGCCCGACAGCCGCGCGGCTTCCGGGTTGCCGCCCACCGAATAGATCCGCATGCCGAGCACCGTGCGGCGCAGGATGAACCACGACAGCGCGATCACCGCGCAGGCGATCACGACGAGCCACGGCACGCCGAGGATCGTGCCGTTGCCGATGAACGCGAACGGCAGTTGCGGGTTGAAGACGGTCGTGTCGTTGCCGATCAGGCGGGCGACGCCGCGCACGGCCGTCATCGCGCCGAGCGTGACGATGAACGGCGGCAGGCGCAGGAACGAGATCAGGCCGCCGTTGATCGCGCCGAACACGAGGCCGACCGCGAGCGCGATCGGCACGCCGAGCCAGCCCCAGCCGGGGATGGTCGACGCGATGAGCGCGGCGACGGCCGACGCGGCGAGCACCGAGCCGACCGACAGGTCGATGCCGCCCGTCAGGATCACGAAGGTCATGCCGGCGGCGAGCACGATGTTGATCGACGCCTGCTGCGTGACGATCGACAGGTTCTGCAGCGTGAAGAAGCCGTCGGTCATGAAGCCGAAGCCGATGCAGAGGACCAGCAGCACCGGCAGCATGCCGGCGGTGCGCATCAGCGACTGCATGCGCGCGCGATGATCGGCGCCGCGCATCAGCGGCGTACGGTTGGCGACCGGATGGGCCGTGGCGGACGCGAGGTTCCGCTGCTTGGTCGGGTGGATCATGTCGGTACCTTGAAGGAAGAAGGAAATGAAGGGGCCGTGGTCAGTGCGCGTCGGCGAGCTCGGCTTGCGAGCCGGTGGCGAGCGCGATGATCGCTTCCTGCGTGATGGGCGTGTGCGTGTGGCCGCCGAGTTCGCCGGCGATCTCGCCTTCGCGCATCACGAGCACGCGGTCGGCGACGCCGATGATCTCCGGCAGCTCGCTCGAGATCACGATCACGCCGACACCCGCGCGGGCCAGTTCGTTGATGATCCGGTAGATTTCGGATTTCGCGCCGATGTCGACGCCGCGCGTCGGCTCGTCGAGGATCAGCACGCGCGGCTTCGTCTCGAGCAGGCGCGACAGCAGCACTTTCTGCTGGTTGCCGCCCGACAGCGCGCCGACGTTGACGTTCGCATTCGGCACGCGGATCGACAGCGACGCGATCGCGTCGCGTGCGCGCGTGGCGCCGCGCGCGAGATCGAGCGCGCCGAGCCGCGCATCGCGGTTGCACACGGAGATGTTGATGTTGTCGCGCACGCTCATGTCGAGGAACAGGCCCTGGCGCTTGCGGTCTTCCGTCAGGTAGACGAGGCCCGCGTCGATCGCGTCGCGCGGCGAATGCGCGCCGAACGTGCGCTCGCCCAGCTTCACGTCGCCGCGCGTGCGCGGCTCCGCGCCGAAGATCAGCCGCGCGAGCTCGGTGCGGCCCGCGCCGACGAGCCCGGCGATGCCGAGCACCTCGCCCGCATGCAGGTCGAGGCTGCAGCCGCGCACGCGCTCGCCGTCGGCGATGTCGCGCACCGACAGCAGCAGGTGGCCGGGATCGTACGGCGCGTGTTCCTTCTTGTAGAAGCCGGAGATGTCGCGGCCGACCATCATCGCGACGAGCCGCTCGGCCGACAGCGACGCGCGCTCGAGCGTGCCGACGTACGAGCCGTCGCGCAGCACCGACACGCGGTCGGACAGCTCGTAGATTTCGGCCATCCGGTGGCTGATGTAGATGATCGCGAGACCTTCCTCGCGCAGCTGGCGGATCAGGCCGAACAGGTGCTCGGTTTCGCGCGACGACAGCGGCGTCGTCGGTTCGTCCATCACGAGGATGCGTGCGCGGGTATGCACGGCGCGCGCGATCTCGACGAGCTGCTGCTCGGCGATCGACAGCGTGCCGACCAGCGTGTCGGGGCCGAACGGCGCACCGAGGCGCGCGAGCACGTCCTGGCAGCCGCGCGCCATCGCCGCGCGGTCGATGGTGCCCCAGCGACGGTTGCCGCGGCGCAGTTCGCGGCCGACGTAGATGTTTTCCGCGACGGTGAGGTTGGGCGCGAGGCACAGCTCCTGGTAGATCACGGCGACGCCGGCATCGCGCGCGGCGAGCGGGCCGTCGACGTCGATGCGCGCGCCGTCGATCAGGATCTCGCCGCCGGCGTCGGCGCGGTACGCACCCGACAGGATCTTCATCAGCGTCGACTTGCCCGCGCCGTTCTCGCCCATCAGCGAATGGATCTCGCCCGGATAGACGGTCAGGCTGACGTTGTCGAGCGCGCGCACGGCCGGGAAGGTCTTGCTGATGCCGCGCATCTCGAGCAGCGGCCGGGGGGACTCAGAACGCGACAT
>NZ_QTQN01000072.1:0-3857 GCF_003853755.1 Burkholderia sp. Bp8984 | reverse complement strand
CCCGTGTGAAAGTAGGTAATCGTCAGGCTCCCTAAGCCAGAAACCCCCGCCCGAAAGGCGGGGGTTTTTGCATTTGCGGCAAAGAAATGCGTGATCGCTGCAAGTGTTGGCGTGATCGTCAGTGGGCGAGCAGCTTGATACGCGCTGCATGCTGCCCCGAACCGGCAGATTTCGCAGCCACCACCTACCTCAATAAGGACATCCGGATTGCGGTCGATCCGGCCGTCACTGCCCAGGCAGGAACGAAATCTCGCGATTTGATACGATCCAAATGTCGTCGACGAATGCATGCGTCGACCTTCGTGTTCGAACCAGTGCTTGATGGAGAGAGGGCAGGGAATGAATATCGGCGACGCGTCGCGCGAATCCGGCGTCAGCGCAAAAATGATCCGGTACTACGAGCAGGTCGGCCTTCTTGCGCCGAGCAAGCGGAGCGACGCCGGATACCGCATCTACGGTTCGGATGACGTCCATATTCTGCGTTTCATCCGCCAGGCGCGGCGGCTCGGTTTTCTCGTCGAGGATATTCGCAAGCTGCTGATGCTCTGGCAAGACCGCTCCCGCGCCAGCGCCGAAGTGAAGTCGATCGCCCTCGAACACGTGGCCGAACTCGACAAACGCATCGCGGAATTGAGCGACATGCGCAATACACTTGCCGATCTCGCCGCGCACTGCCATGGTGACGGGCGACCCGAATGCCCGATCTTGGCGCGGCTGGCCGACCCGGTCAGTGAACCAGATTAGTGCATATCCTCGGGGCCGAATCGGAGCCTCGATTCAATATCTTTAAAAATCAGTGGGTTGAAGCAGATAGTTCGTAAACCATTCCAAACTGGAATGGCTTCCATGCAAGCATTTCACTGGCATCTTGGTGCGGCATCGCTATAATTCGGGATAACCCTATACGGGAAATCCCTGAATCTCGATTCGCCAGGGGTCCCCCTTCCTTGGAGAACATCATGATCGCCTACATCGTTGAAAAGCTGAGCAACTGGTTCGAATCCGCAGAGCGTGAACGCCGTGAGGCTTACCTCGCGTCGTCGTCGGACATCGTCCAGCTCGAGAGCCGCATCCGCTCGCTCGAAACCAACGGCTACTCCCTGTAATCGGAGTCACCGTCAGGTGCCGTGTGGCACCGAGCGAAAAGCAAGCCCCGTGTTGACGGGGCTTTGTTTTTTTGTGCGTCCGATCTGGCGAAATCGTCGGCGTGGCGCTATGGTATGGACCTGCTTTTCAACCGGAAGAACACGACCATGCGTTTGCGTCTCGATGTGCGTCACGTTTCCCGCGCGCGTCTCGCTCTGGGGGCCGCGGTGCTCGCTCACGGCATGGCGGCTGGTGCGGCGACATCGTCCAGGCCGCTGATTCTCGATACGCAACGCGGGATCCAGGATGGCAAGGGCGGCCTGGTGTTGCAAACGGCTCCGTTATCGTCCGAGCCGATCGTTGAGCCCGCAGGCATGCGAGCGCCGGCAGGGCAGGGACCGAATTCTTCGGTCCCACTGTTTGTCGCGCCGTATATCAATGTGCCGGGCTGGGGTGGGTCGCCGGCCAATCAGCCAAGACCCGCGCCAAGACCGCAGCCGTAACGGAAAACCGTTCGCTCAGTTTCCGCGGTGCTCGATCTGGCACCGCGCGCCGCTGTCCTGTCCCAGGCGCTCGACGAGATAGGGCAGCGCTTCGTTCATGCTCTGCGCGAGCGTGTACGGCGGATTCAGGATGAACATTCCGCTGCCGTAAAGGCCCAGGCCATCTGCCGGCGGATTCGATACCGTCAGCGTCAGGTGCAGCCAGTTGTTCGGCTGCAGGCGCTTGAGCTGCTCCGGAAAACGCTGCGATTCCACCCGCGCAACCTGCGGATACCAGATCGCGTAACAGCCTGTCGCGAAACGCTTCAGGCATTCCGTCACGCAAGTCACTGTGCGCGCGTAGTCCTTCTTGTCCTCATAGGACGGATCGATCAGCACGAGCGCGCGTCGCGGCGGCGGCGGCAGCAGCGCCTTGATGCCCTCGAAGCCGTCGCCGGCGAAAATCATCGCGCGGCGCCCCGCATCGCGGAAGTTGTGACGCAACACGTCGATTTCCGTCGTGTGCATTTCGAACAGGCGCATCCGGTCCTGCTCGCGCATCGATCGCCATGCGAGATACGGGGAGCCCGGATAGTAGTGCAGCTCACCGTCGTCGTTCAGCGCGCGCACCTCGTCGATGTAGTCGCCGAGCGCCTCGGGCAGGTTCTTTTCGTTCCACAGCGGCCCGATGCCGGTGTCGAATTCCCCTGTCTTGGCGGCATAACCGTCGCGCAGCGAATACACGCCGGCACCGGCGTGCGTGTCGATGTACCAGTACGACTTGTCTTTCTTGTTCAGGTAGCGCAGCAGCTGGACGACGACGGCGTGCTTGAGCACGTCCGCGTGGTTGCCTGCGTGAAAACCGTGACGATAACTGAGCATGGCTGGCTGCCTGAAACGAAGGGTGAATCGATGAAAACGGATGATCGCGCGAAGCCGTCGGGCCGCGCGCCAATGCGGCCGCGTATTGTACGCGAGTGGGCGTGAGCCGCCTTACTCGTATGCATCGCCGACGGCCTCCTCGATGCGTTGCTTGATCTCCGGCGTCAGTTTCTCGGCAACGTCGAGCGCGCGCATGTTGTCGCCGATCTGCTCGATTCGCGAGGCGCCGGTAATGACCGAACTCACGCGCGGATTCGCGAGTACCCATGCAATCGCGAGCTGGGCGGTGCTGCAGCCGAGTTCGGTCGCGATCTCGCCGAGCCGTTCGACCACATCGTTGCTGACCGGATCCGTCAGCCGTTCGCGGAGCCAGTCGTAGCCCGGCAATTGCGCGCGGCTGCCCGGCGGTACGCCGTTCCGGTACTTGCCGGTGAGCAGCCCCGATGCCAGCGGGCTCCAGGTCGTCAGGCCGAGGCCGTAGTCGTGATAGAGCCGTGCGTATTCCTGTTCGACCCGGGTACGGTGGAACAGGTTGTACTGCGGCTGCTCGACGACCGGCTTGTGCAGATGGTGCCGCTCGGCAATCTCGTACGCGGCGCGGATCTCGTCGGCGCTCCATTCGGACGTGCCCCAGTACAGCGCCTTGCCGCGTACGATCATGTCGCTCATCGCCCAGACGGTCTCCTCGATCGATGTGTTCGGATCGGGGCGATGGCAGTACACGAGGTCGACATGGTCGAGCTGCAGCCGGCGCAGCGAGCCGTCGATCGCGTTCAGCAGATATTTCCGGTTCAGTGTGTGGTACTGGTTCGGCGCTTCCGCGAGCCCCCAGAAGAACTTCGTGGACACGAGGTAGCTGACGCGCGGCCAGCCGAGCGACTTGAGCGCCTGGCCCATGATTTCCTCGGATTTGCCACCGGCGTAGACCTCGGCGTTGTCGAAGAAATTGACGCCTGCATCGCGGGCCGCCGCAAGGCATTCGCGGGCGACCCGCTGATCGACCTGGTTGCCGTAGGTGACCCACGAGCCGAGCGAAAGCGCGCTGATCTGCAGGCCGGAGCGGCCTAGCCGTCGATAGTGCATGGGAATCTCCCGCGACTCTGAACCGACCTTAAGCTTAGACGTTTTGCGCGCGAACGGCGGGGCCGATCGTGCACAATAGCGGCTGGCCTCCACCTGCACGACCGCGACGAAAGCGGATGCAGCGGGGCGCGCTTTTTCGATCCGATAACGGAAGGAGACGGACATGGCAGCAGATCTGAACGGCAAGACCGCAGTCGTCACGGGCGCCGCAAGCGGCATCGGCAAGGAAATCGCGCTGGAGCTCGCAAAAGCGGGCGCGGCCGTGGCGATCGCCGACCTGAACCAGGACGGCGCAAACGCGGTTGCCGACGAGATCGTCAAGGC
>NZ_QTQN01000071.1:0-6151 GCF_003853755.1 Burkholderia sp. Bp8984 | reverse complement strand
GCGCTGGCCGACGTGACGAGCGATGCGATGCCGGACAACCTGGCGTACGTGATCTACACGTCGGGCTCGACCGGCCGGCCGAAGGGCGCGATGGTGTCGCACCGCGGCGTGGCGAATCGCCTGGACTGGATGCGCGATGCTTATCGGTTGAACGCATCCGACCGCTTCCTGCAAAAGACGCCTTACAGCTTCGACGTGTCGGTATGGGAGCTGTTCCTGCCGTTGCGTTGCGGCGCGACGCTGGTGATGGCGGAGCCGGAAGCGCACAAGGATCCGGAGCGTCTGGGCGAGCTGATCGATGCGTATGGAATCACGGTGGTCCATTTCGTGCCGTCGATGCTGTCGGCTTTCGTGCGGCACGCATCGCCCGCGTCGTTGCGCAGCGTGAAGCATCTGTTCTGCAGCGGCGAGGCGTTGCCGTTGGCGCTGCTCGCGGAGACGCAGCGCATGTGCGACGCGCGGATTCACAATCTTTACGGACCGACCGAGGTGTCGATCGACGTGACCGCGTGGAGTGCCCCGGAAGGTGGACTGGACGACTTGACGAGCGTGCCGATCGGCAAGCCGATCTGGAACACGCGGACTTACATTCTGGACGAGGCGCTGAACGCGGTGCCGGTGGGGGTGCCGGGCGAGTTGTACCTGGGCGGCGCAGGGGTGGGGCGCGGCTACGTGAATCGCCCGGACCTGACGGCGGAGCGCTTCATGCCGGACCCGTATGCGGCGGAGGAAGGGGCGCGGATGTATCGCACCGGGGATCTGGCGCGCTACACCGACGACGGCGAGATCGAGTATCTGGGCCGGACGGATCATCAGGTGAAGATCCGCGGGTTCCGCATCGAGCTGGGCGAAATCGAGGCGGCGCTGGGCGCCTGCCCCGAGATCAGCGACTGCATCGTCACCGATCGCGAGGACATCCCGGGCGATCGTCGTCTCATCGCATACTTCGTCGTGCGCGATGGACAGGCCGTGCCCGCGCCGGCAAGCTTGCGCGCGACGCTGCTCGCCGTGCTGCCGGACCATATGATACCGGCCCATTTCGTTCTGCTCGAGCGTTTGCCGCTCACGGCAAACGGCAAACTGGACCGGAAGGCCCTTCCCGCCCCGGACGTCGGGCGAGGCGAGGCCGAGTATCTGGCACCGCGTACGCCGCTCGAGGCACGGCTGGCGCAGATATGGGCCGAACTGCTTGGCGTCGATACCGTCGGTGTCCGCGACAGTTTCTTCGAACTCGGCGGTCATTCGCTGCTGGCGACGCAAGCGATCTCGAGGGTGCGTGCAGGGCTCGACGTGGACTTGCCGGTGCGCGCGCTGTTCGAATGTCCGACCGTCGAGCAGTTTGCGGAGCGGGTCGAGGCGGTCGGGCGGCAGTCGTTGACGCAGGGAGAGCCGATCGTCGCTGTCCCGCGTGACGCGGCACCGGTATTGTCGTTCGCGCAGCAGCGACTGTGGTTCATGGAGCAGCTGGAAACGAACAGCGCGTTCAATAACCTCATGACCGTGGTGCGTCTTACCGGTTCGCTCGACGTCGTGGCCTTCGGCAAGGCGATCAACGAGATCGTGCGGCGTCATGAGGCGCTTCGGACCTGCTTCGCGACGGTCGAAGGCACGCCGCTGCCGATCATCGCGCCGACGCTGGAGATCCCGATCCCGCTGACGGATCTGAGCGAGTTGCCGTTGGCCGAACGCGACGCGCGAGCCGGCTGGCTCGTCCAGGACGAGGCGCAAACGCCATTCGCACTGGCTGTGGGGCCACTCGTGCGTACCCGCCTCCTGCGACTCGCGCCGACCGAGCATATCGTCTTGCTGACGATGCACCACATCATTTCCGATGGGTGGTCGCTCGGCGTGCTGGTGAAGGAGTTGGCGGCACTTTATGGCGCCTTCGTTCAGCAGTTGCCGTCGCCACTTCCTGAACTGCCGATCCAGTACTCGGATTTCGCGCACTGGCAGCGCCGCTGGTTGAACGGTCCGACGCTGCGTCGGCAGCTCGATTATTGGGTGGCCCGTCTGGCCGATGCACCGACGCTGCTGAGACTGCCGACCGATCGTCCCAGGCCGGCGATCCAGACCTATCGCGGAGCCACCTTGCCGTTCGTCATTCCGGCTGCCGCGGTTGCTGGATTGCATGCGCTCGGGCGGCGATATGGAATCACGTTGTTCATGAGCGTGGCAGCGGCGCTCAACGTCCTGTTGTCACGCTATTCCGGACAACGCGACATCTGCATCGGTACGTCGATCGCCAATCGGAACCGCGCCGAAATCGAGTCGTTGATCGGCTTTTTCGTCAATGCACTGGTTTTGCGTTCGGACATCGATCCACGCGCGGGTTTCGACGTGTTGTTGCAGCAGGTCCGGTCGACGACGCTCGACGCATATGCACACCAGGACGTGTCGTTCGAGCAAGTGGTCGATGCCGTCAAGCCGGTGCGGCATATGAGCCATTCGCCGCTGATCCAGGTCATGCTGGTATTTCAGAACACGCCGATGTCCCGGTTGGAACTGCCGGGTCTCACGCTGCAGGCAATGGACAGCCACAGCGGAACGGCCAAGTTCGACATGTCGCTGTTTGTCTCCGAGGCGGACGGCGGGCTGAACTGCTTCTTCGAGTACAACACGGATCTGTTCGACGCAGCCACCGTCGAGCAGATGGGGCGTCACCTGTGCAACCTGATCGAAGTGCTCGTCGCCGATCCGCACGCGCCCGTCGGTACGCTCGACCTGCTCGAGGCGGACGAACGCCGACGCTTGCTCGTGGAATGGAACGATACGGCCCTCGAGCGGGCACCGCTCGAAAGTACGCTGCACCGACTCATCGAGGAATCGGCCGCGCGGACCCCTGAAGCCGTTGCTGTCGTTTTCGGCGACAGCGCGCTGACATACGGCGAGCTGAATGCACGCGCGAACCGCCTCGCGCATTACTTGCGAGAGCGGAACGTCGGACCCGAGGTGCTGGTGGGGATCTGTATGGAGCGGTCGTTCGAGATGATCGTCGGCCTGCTTGCGGTTCTCAAGGCGGGCGGCGCGTATGTGCCGCTCGACCCGACCTATCCGGCGGAACGGCTCGCGTACATGCTCGACGACGCGGCGCCGGCCATGTTGTTCAGCCAGCAGCATTTGCTCGATGTACTGCCGCCCGCATGGCGGGAGAAAACCGGGCGCGTCGTGTGCCTCGACGCGGATCAGGCGGCGTGGCAAGACCGCCCGGCAACCAATCCCGATGAATGCAGCGGTCCCGACAATCTGGCGTACGTGATCTACACGTCGGGCTCGACCGGCCGGCCGAAGGGCGCGATGGTGTCGCACCGGGGTGCGGCCAACCGGCTTGACTGCATGCGGGAAACCTATCGGTTGAACGCATCCGACCGCTTCCTGCAAAAGACGCCCTACACATTCGACGTGTCGGTGTGGGAAGTGTTCTTGCCGCTGCGTTGCGGCGCGACGCTGGTGATGGCGGAACCGGAAGCGCACAAGGATCCGGAGCGGCTGGGCGAGCTGATCGATGCCCATGGAATCACGGTGGTCCATTTCGTGCCGTCGATGCTGTCGGCTTTCGTGCGGTACACGTCGCGTGCGTCGTTGCACAGCGTGAAGCATCTGTTCTGCAGCGGCGAGGCATTGCCGTTGGCACTACTCGCGGAGGCGCGGCGCATGTGCGATGCGCGGATTCACAATCTTTACGGACCGACCGAGGTGTCGATCGACGTGACCGCGTGGAGTGCCCCGGAAGGCGGGCTGGACGGCTTGACGAGCGTGCCGATCGGCAAGCCGATCCGGAATACGCGAACCTACATTCTGGACGAGGCGCTGAACGCGGTGCCGGTAGGGGTGCCGGGCGAGCTGTACCTGGGCGGTGTAGGGGTGGGCCGAGGTTACGTGAATCGTCCGGACCTGACGGCGGAGCGCTTCGTGCCGGACCCATACGCGGCGGAGGAAGGAGCGCGGATGTATCGCACCGGGGATCTGGCGCGCTATACGAGGGAAGGCGAGATCGAGTATCTGGGCCGGACGGATCATCAGGTGAAGATCCGCGGGTTCCGTATCGAGTTGGGCGAAATCGAGGCGGCGTTGTTGACGCAACCGGGTGTCGACGAGGCGGTGGTGGTGGTGGACACGGCACATTCGAGCGGTGCGCGGCTGATCGGTTATGTGGCGGGCGCGTCGCTGCCGTCGTCGGGCGAACTGAAGGCGGGGCTGCGCGAGTTGCTGCCGGACTACATGGTGCCGTCGGTGTTCGTGGCCCTGGCGTCGCTGCCGCTGAACACGAACGGCAAGGTCGACCGTCGAGCACTGCCGTCGCCGGACGCGGAGCGAATCGATACGGAGGCCGAATATGTCGCGCCGTCCGGCGATCGCCAAGTGCGGCTGCACGCGATCTGGTGCGAACTGCTCGGAAACGAGCGGATCGGCGTGCGCGACAATTTTTTCGAAGCAGGTGGCCATTCGCTGCTGGCGACGCAGTTGGTGTCGCGAATTCGTGATGTGTTCGACATCGACCTGCCGTTACGCAGCGTTTTCACGATGCCGACGATCGAGCAGCAGGCAATTGAAATGGAACTGCTCGAAGCATCTGCGCATCGTCGTGATCAGCCGATTGCGGCAGTCTCGCGCGCGAATAGAAAACGCGTTGCGACTGTGACGAACGATGTCTCCTCAGAGCGCTGAAGATTTCCACATGAACGACTGCGACACGATGATCTTGAATGACCCGGCCGACGACGTCTATGTCTTTCCGACGAGCTTCTCGCAACGCCGGATGTGGTTTCTCGACCAGCTGGATCCCGGCAGCACGACCTACAACATGTCGTCCGCGCTGCGTCTGGGCGGGAAGCTGGATGCGATGGTGCTGGAGCGAGCGCTGGCGGAACTGGTGTCGCGCCACGAGTCGCTGCGGACGACCTTCGTTGCGGAGGGCGGCGAGCCGGTGCAATGGATCGCGGAGCACGGTACGTGCGAGCTGGCGCGGATCGATCTGAGCGGAGCGAACGAGGCGGACCGCGCGATGCGCCTGCGTGGCCATATCGACGAGGAGGCCGCTCGGCCGTTCGACCTGAGCCGTGGCCCGTTGTTGAGAAGCACGCTGCTAAGGCTGTCGGAGACGGAGCACGTGCTGCTGCTGACGCTGCATCACATCGTGTCGGACGGCTGGTCGATGGGGGTGATGGCGCGGGAGCTGTCGGCGTTGTACGACGCATACGCGGCGGGCCGTCCGTCGCCGCTGGCGCCGCTGCCGATCCAGTACGCGGATTTCGCGCACTGGCAGCGGGAGTGGTGCCGGGGCGATGCGCTGAAGGTGCAACTGGATTACTGGCGTGAGCAATTGCGCGGCGCACCGCATTCGCTGAACCTGCCGACGGATTTTCCGCGGCCTGCGATTCAGACGCATCGTGGAGCCATGTACCGTTTCGAGATGGACAGCGGGGAGGGGGAAGCCGTGTCGGCGTTCAGCCGTCGTCATGGCGTGACGTTGTTCATGACCTTGCTGGCGGCATTCAAGGTAGTGCTGTCGCGCTACAGCGGGCAGGATGACGTGGTGGTCGGGGTACCGATCGCGAACCGGAACCGGACGGAGGTGGAGGGGCTGATCGGCTGTTTCGTGAATACGCTGGTCTTGCGTACGCGCGTCTCGGGCGACGAGTCGGTGCAGGCGTTGCTGGAGCGGGTGAAGGAAACGACGCTGGGCGGTTACGCACACCAGGATGCGCCATTCGAGCATCTGGTGGAGGCGTTGCAGGAAGTGCGGCAGTTGAGTCACGCGCCGCTGTTCCAGGTGATGTTCGTCTTGCAGAATGCGCCGAAAGAGGCGGTGAGTCCGTCGGGGCTGACGTTCGGCGAATTGAGGGGCGAGCACGGGACGGCGAAGTTCGAACTCACGATGATCCTTGAGCAGGACGAGACGGGCCGGGTGACGGGCGGCGCAATCGAATACAACACGGACCTGTACCGGGCGGAGACGATCGAGCGGCTATACGGGCACTGGAAGCGGATCCTGATGGGGATGGTGTCGTCCTCGGCGAAGCGGGTGGACGGGCTGCCGATGCTGAGCGAAGACGAGCGGGCACGGTTCGATGCGCGGAACGATACGGCACGAGCGGTGGAGGCGGAATGCGTGCATCGTCGGATCGAGCGTCAGGCTGCGGAGCGGCCGGAG
>NZ_QTQN01000070.1:0-9871 GCF_003853755.1 Burkholderia sp. Bp8984 | reverse complement strand
CAGGCGCTGTCGCAGCTGTCGGAAGCCGCGCAGCAGACGGCCGAATCGCTGCGCCAGTCGTCGCAGGCGATCGACGATCTGACGCTCGTCGCGAACCACCTGCGCACCGGCGTGTCGCGCTTCAAGATCGACGGCTGACGCACGCGGCCTTCGTGCGGACGACACGATGCTCTTCCTACTTTTTGAACTCGACGGCGAACGCTATGCGCTCGATGCGACGCGGATCGTCGAGGTGCTGGCGCTCGCGCCCGTGAAGTCGATGCTGGGTACGCCGCCATGGCTCACCGGCGTGATCGATCACCGGGGCAAGCTGGTGCCGGTGATTGACGTGCCGCGGCTCGCGCTCGGGCGCGCGGCGCACGCGCTGCGATCGACGCGGCTCGTCGTCGTGCGCTATGCGCAGCAACACGAGGCGGACGGCGCCGATCGATGGCTCGGGCTGATCGTCGAGCACGCGACGCAGGTGCGCGAGTTCGCGCCCGCGCAATTCGCCGACAGCGGGATCGCGACGCCGCACGCGCGTTGGCTCGGGCCGGTCGCCGCCGACGCGACGGGATTCGTGCAGCGGATCGACGTAGAGCAGATGCTCGATGACGACGCGCGCGCATTGCTGTTTCCGCCCGCGCAGGCGCTTGCCGGATGATGGCCATGATGAACGCCAACGACCCTCGATTCGAAGCGTGGCTCGCGCGTGAAACCGGGATGGATGCGGCGACGCTCGGCAATCGTGCGCTCGCGCGCGCGGTTGCCGAACGCGCACGCGTCACGCAGGCCGATGCACCGGACGCGCCCGACACACCGCGGCCCGCCGGCGGCATGCCGGACGACGTCGCCGAGGCCGCCGGTGGCGCCGCGATCGATGCGTACTGGCAGCGGCTGAATGCGTCCGCGGACGAACGGCAGGCGCTGATCGAAACGCTGGTCGTGCCGGAAACGTGGTTCTTCCGCGACCGCGAGGCATTCGTCGCGCTTGCGCGGATCGCCGACGTGCGGCTCGTGCGCGAGCCGGCGCGCACGCTGCGCGTGCTGAGCGTGCCGTGCTCGACCGGCGAGGAGCCGTATTCAATCTCGATGGCACTGCTTGACGCCGGCATCGGCCCGTCACGCTTCGCGATCGACGCGATCGACATCAGCGCACGCGCGATCGAGCGGGCGCGGGCCGGCGTCTACGGACGCAACGCATTTCGTGGCCACCCGCTCGAATTCCGCGACCGCCACTTCAGCGAAACGATCGGCGGCTGGCAGCTCGACCTGCGGGTGCGCGAACCGGTACGCTTCGTGCAGGCGAACCTGTTCGACCTGCCGCTCGACGCGGACACGCGCTACGACTTCATCTTCTGCCGCAACGTGCTGATCTATTTCGACCGACACGCTCAGGACCAGTCGATCCGGCTGCTCGAGCGGCAACTCGCGGACGGCGGCACGATCTTCGTCGGCCCGGCCGAGACGGGGCTGATGATGCGGCATGCGCTGGCGCCCGCGCGCATTCCGCTCGCGTTCGCGTTCCATCGCGCGGCGCAGGCTGATGCTCCGGCCACGGGCGCGAACGATGGCGAGCGGCCGCCCACTGTGTCTGTGGCATCTGCGAAGCCGGTGGCGCCGCAGACGTTGCCGCCCCGGCACCCGGTGGCGGCACCCTCCATGGCAAACCATTTCGCAACGGCAACCCTGCACCGCCCGCCGGCCGTGCCACAGCGGCCGCCGGCGACACGCATCGCGCAGGCGGCGCCCGATGCCGCGGATGCCGCGCCGAGCGCACCCGCCGCCCCGGCGCCCATGCTCGCCGACGCCCGCCGGCTCGCCGACACGGGCCGCCTCGACGACGCCGAGCGTGCCGCGCACGCATTCACGCTCGCGCACGGCCCCGACGCAGACGCGTTCTACCTGCTTGGCCTGATCGCCGATGCGCGCGGCCTCGATGCGGACGCGCAGGATTTTTATCGCAAGACGCTGTATCTCGACCCGGCTCACTATGAGGCCCTGACCCATCTCGCCGCGCTGCGCGACGCGGCAGGTGACGCGGCAGGTGCCCGGCAACTGATGCTGCGTGCGCAGCGGGCAAGCGCGCGGCACGTCAGCCGTGCCGACGGCGGACCGGACCAGCGAACCGGGCGGAACCCATGACCCACGCCGCTCGTGACGATCGCGCTCCGGCCAGGGCCGTCGACGATTGCTGGAATCTCATCGGCACGCGAGGTGACGGCTCGTGTCCGCGGCTTGCCGTGCACACCCGCTGCCTGAACTGCCCGGTGTTCGAACACGCGGCCGGGAAGCTGCTCGACCGGCCGCTCACCGACGCGGACCTCGCCGAAACGGCGCGCGCCGCACGCAGCACCTCGCAGCCAGCCCCTGCAGACGCACGACTCACTGCATCCGCCGCATCTGCCGACGATGCGCAAGCGCAGCAGTCCGCGCTCGCGTTCCGCGTCGGCGACGAATGGCTCGGCCTGCCCGCCGCCGCGCTGCGGCAGGTCGATGGGCCGCGCCCGATCCATTCGCTGCCGCACCGGCGCGACGGCGCCGTGCTCGGGCTCGTCAACGTGCGCGGCACGCTGACGATCGCAGCATCCCTCGGTGTACTGCTGAATCTCGAACGCAACGCGACCGGACCGCACGAGTCGCGCAACGCGTATGCGCGGATGCTGGTCGTCGAGCATCGCGGCGACGCGGTTGCGCTGCCCGTCGACGAGGTCGAGGGCGTGCTGCGCTTCGCGGCGCATGCGCTGCTGCCGGTGCCGACGACGCTCACCCACGCGGCCGCGATGCACACGCGCGGCCTGCTCGCGTGGCGCGATACAACGATCGGCGTGCTGGACACCGATCGCGTGTTCGACTCGCTTGCGAGGAGCCTGCGATGAGCACGGACGACGACCTGATGCGCCTGTCGCTGCTCGACCTATTCCGCGACGAAGCACACACGCAGACGCAGGCGCTCGCGAGTGGACTGCTAACGCTCGAACATTCGCCCGGCGACGCGCCCGCGCTGGAAGCGTGCATGCGCGCCGCGCATTCGCTGAAGGGCGCCGCGCGCATCGTCGACCTGCAGGACGGCGTCGACGTCGCGCACGCGATGGAGGAATGCTTCGTTGCCGCGCAGCGTGGCGAGCTGACGCTGACGACCGCGCACATCGACGCACTGCTGCATGGCGTGGACCTGCTGCTGCGCGTCGGCAACGCCGATCCGGCGGCGGCGATCTCGCGCGCGGACCTCGACGCGCTGGCCGCACTGGGTCCGACCGATGCGTCGGACGAGCGCGCCGAACGCGCGGTGTCGCTCACACCGCTTACACTGCCCGTACCGCCCGCGCCGGAACCAGGCGCCGCAGCGCCGCACATCGGCTCCGCGCCCGACGATGCCGCCCTTGTCTCGATATCGCCGTGCACCGGCGACGGCCCGCCGCGCCACCCGCCGGCCGATCCGTCGCCGGGCTTGCATGCCGTCGCGCCCGACGCCCCGCCTTTGCACACCCAACCGCCCCCCCGGCACGATCCGCAGCGGATGCTGCGCGTACGCGCCGAGCAACTCGATCAGCTGTTGAGCCTGTCCAGCGAATCGCTCGTCGAATCGCACTGGCTGAAGCCGTTCACGGGCTCGATCCTGCGCATCAAGCGGATGCAGCGCGACGTCGCGCGCTCGCTGGACGTGCTCGTCGAAACGCTCGCGGAGCGGCTCGACCCGGCCGCGCTCGCGTCGCTGAACGATGTGCGCCAGGGGCTCGGCAACCTGCAGCTGCAGCTCGGCGCGCGCCTGGACGAGCTCGACCGCTTCGACCGCCGCAGCACGCATCTCGCGCAGCAGCTTTACGACGAAGCGTTGCGCTGCCGGATGCGACCGTTCGGCGACGCAACGCACGCGTATCCGCGCATCGTCCGCGATCTCGCACGTTCGCTCGGCAAGCGCGTGCGATTCGCGATCGTCGGCGAAACGACGCAGGTCGACCGCGACATCCTCGACATGCTCGACGCGCCGCTCGGCCACCTGCTGCGCAACGCGCTCGACCACGGCGTCGAGACGCCCGACGAGCGCATCGCACGCGGCAAGCCGGCCGAAGCGAGCGTGACGCTCGAAGCGCGCCACAGCGCGGGCCAGTTGCTGATCTCCGTCAGCGACGACGGCGCCGGCATCGATCTCGACGCGCTGCGCGCAGGCGTCGTGCGGCGCCGGCTCGCCGACGCGGACACGGCCGCGCGGCTGTCCGACCTCGAGCTGCTCGACTTCCTGCTGCTCCCCGGCTTCTCGATGCGCGACCGCGTCACCGATGTGTCGGGCCGCGGCGTCGGCCTCGACGCGGTGCACGACATGGTCAAGGCCGTGCGCGGCACCGTGCGGATCTTCACCGAGCCGGGCCGCGGCGCGCGCTTCGTGCTGCAACTGCCGCTCACGCTGTCGATCGTGCGCAGCCTGCTCGTCGAGGTCGGCGGCGAAGCGTACGCGATCCCGCTTGCCCACGTGCGCCGCACGCTCGAACTCGCGCGCGCCGACATCGACACGCTCGAAGGCCAGCAGCATTTCCGCTTCGACGGCCGCCCGGTCGGGCTCGTCACCGCGCACCAGCTGCTCGGCGCACCGCTGCCGGAACAGGCGGGCGACAGCGTCGCGACCGTCGTGATCGGCGACGAATGGGAGTCGTACGGGATCGCCGTCGACCGGTTCCGCGGCGAATGCATGCTGGTGATCCAGCCGCTCGATCGCCGGCTCGGCAAGGTCAAGGACATCGCGGCGGCCGCGCTGATGGAGAATGGCGAACCGGTGCTGATCATCGACGTCGAGGACTTGCTGCGTTCGGTCGACAAGCTCGTGCGCGGCGGCCAGCTCGACAAGGTGCAGCGCGCGCAGCACACGGCCGTCGCACGGCGCCGGCACGTGCTGGTGGTCGATGATTCGCTGACGGTACGCGAACTGGAGCGCAAGTTGCTCGAAAAGCGCGGCTATGCCGTCACCGTCGCGGTCGACGGGATGGACGGCTGGAACGCGCTGCGCGGCGCCGATTTCGATCTCGTCGTGACCGACATCGACATGCCGCGCATGGACGGCATCGAACTCGTCACGCTGATCAAGCGCGATGCCGCGCTGAAATCGCTGCCGGTGATGATCGTGTCGTACAAGGACCGCGAGGAGGACCGCCGCCGCGGACTCGACGCGGGCGCCGACTACTACCTGGCGAAGAGCAGCTTCCACGACGAAACCCTGCTCGACGCCGTACGCGACCTGATAGGAGAAGCCCGTCCGTGAACATCGGCATCGTCAACGACCTTCCGCTCGCCGTCGAGGCGCTGCGCCGCGCGGTCGCGCGGCGGCCCGAGCACCGCGTGCTGTGGGTCGCGACCGACGGCGCGCAGGCCGTCGAGTTCTGCGCCGCGCAACCGCCCAACGTCGTGCTGATGGACCTGATCATGCCGAAGTTCGACGGTGTCGAGGCGACGCGACGGATCATGTCGTCGGGCAAGCCGTGCGCGATCCTGATCGTGACGAGCAGCATCGGCGCGAATGCGTGGCGCGTGTACGAGGCGATGGGCGCGGGCGCGCTCGACGCAGTCGATACGCCGCGGCTCGGCGCAGGCGCGAACGGCGACACCGCGCAGCTGTTGCTCGCGAAGATCGACCAGATCGGCCGGCTGCTCGACAATCCGGCGGGCGCCGCCCGCCCCGCCGGCACGACGGCGCGCGGCGACGGCGGGCAGCTCGTCGCGATCGGCGCGTCGGCCGGCGGCCCGACCGCGCTTGCGTCGATCCTCGGCGCGCTGCCCACCGATTTCGGCGCGCCGATCGTGATCGTGCAGCATGTCGACCAGGCGTTCGCGGACGGCATGGCGCAATGGCTCGACGGCCAGACGCCGCTCAACGTGCGCATCGCGCGCGAAGGCGACCGGCCGCAGCCGTCGTTCGTGCTGCTCGCCGCGACCAACGACCACCTGCGGATCACGCGCGCCGGCACGCTCGAATACACGCGCGAGCCGGCCGAGACGCCGTACCGGCCGTCGGTCGACGTGTTCTTCAGCAGCGTGACCGAGCACTGGCCCGGCGAGGTGATCGGCGTGCTGCTCACCGGGATGGGGCGCGACGGCGCGATCGGGCTGAAGGCGATGCGGATGAAGGGCTACCATACGATCGCGCAGGACCAGGCGACGAGCGCCGTCTACGGAATGCCGAAAGCCGCCGCGACGCTCGGCGCCGCGCGCGCAATCCTGCCGCTCGAGCGCATTGCGGGCGAACTGGCGGCGCTCGTCGGGAACTGAATGAAATGGACTTGCGTGACAGCAATGGCAACAACGGGTGTCGACATGACTAGGGACTCCACGCGACGCCCGGGCCACGATAACGGCACGTCCGCCGCGGACGGCGCGGACGGCGCGGGCGCGGCGCTCGAAGCCGCGCGCGCGACCCTGCAGGTGCCGCCGGCGACCGACGTGCCGGTGATGGTGCTGCTGGTCGACGACCAGACGATCGTCGCCCAGGCCGTGCGGCGCGCGCTTGCCGACGAGGACCGCATCGACTTCCACTACTGCCCGCGCTCGGACGACGCGCTCGCCGCCGCAGTCGAAACGCGGCCGACCGTGATCCTGCAGGACCTCGTGATGCCTGGCACCGACGGATTGAGCCTCGTGAAGGCGTACCGCACGAATCCGGTGATCCGCGACGTGCCGATCATCGTGCTGTCGACCAAAGAGGAACCGGTAATCAAGAGCGCCGCGTTTGCGGCCGGCGCGAACGACTACCTCGTGAAGCTGCCGGACCGCATCGAGCTCGTCGCACGGATCCGCTACCACTCGCGCTCGTACGTCAACCTGCTGCAGCGCGACGAAGCCTACCGCGCACTGCGGCAATCGCAGCAGCAATTGCTCGAAGCGAACCTCGAACTGCGCCGCCTCACGCATTCCGACGGGCTCACCGGGCTGTCGAACCGGCGCTATCTCGACGAATACCTGAACGCCGAATGGCGGCGCGGCGCGCGCGAGCGCAGCGAGCTGTCGCTGCTGATGATCGACGTCGACAACTTCAAGCTTTACAACGACACGTACGGCCACGTGTCGGGCGACGACGTGCTCAAGCGGGTCGCCTCGACCGTCGAAAGCTGCCTCGGCCGCCCGGGCGATCTCGCCGCACGCTTCGGCGGCGAGGAATTCGCGGTGGTGCTGCCGGGCACGTCGCCGGGCGGCGTGCGCCTGCTCGCCGAGAAGATTCGCCTTGCGATCGAAGCGCTGCGGCTCGAGCACGTGCATTCGTCGACCGGCCGCTACGTGACGATCAGCATCGGCGGCGCGAGCGTCGTGCCGGCGGCCGGCACGCCGATGACGTCGCTGATCGAAGCCGCCGACCGCGCGCTGTACCGCGCGAAGCACGACGGCAAGAATCGCGTCGCGATCGATGCGGGGCCGGCAACGCCGAGCGACGGCGGCGGGAAACCGGCCTGATGCGTACGCGGCAGCGTCTTGCTACGGCTATGTCAAGTTGACAAGCGCAGGCTACGTGCCTTCATCAAGAGTAGTTATCCTTATCAGATTACTTCGTTGGCTGCGGAAGAGACAGTCCAACCATGCCATGTGGCGAGGCGTTCTTTGAGTATGGCGCGACGACATACCGCGTTCATCTGATGTCTCGGCAACGCGAAGTGCTGCCGGATCGGACCGACGCAAGAGAGAAATGCCAGAGTGCGTCGCGCATCGCGAAATCCGCACAGCGCGCGCGTCCATCACACGATAGTCGGTCGCGATCTCTTTGCCCACTGATGCTTGAGGCAATGCCGGCCGGACGTCATCGCGCGCGGTGCCGCGCAGCCGATCTCGATTAGGCACGGCAGCCGCGGCGAGCCGAAGTGACCCTGAACCAGCATGAATCCCGGTCGGAAGTGGAAACAGAAAAACCGAAACGACAGTCGCACATGCGCGATATGCGGCATCGCACGCGACGAGCCCGCTGACGCACTTTGCGGCGCTACGGCCGAGGCCCATATGCAGGAATTCGAACAGGCCTAGTCCAAATTCGCATTCTGTTTGTGATGGGAATTACGGCTGAATAAGTTCGCGACATACCGCGCTTTTCGCCAAGATCGGCGAATCGCAATCAGGATGGGTGCGCTTGAATCCGCACCCTGATCCTCCGGTACCGGTGGTCCCGATCGTCTCGCGATCGGGATGAATCCAATTACATCCGTGCACGAGGATACCGTCATGGCATCGATTCCCGAACCGTCGACAACCGGCGAAACCGACAAACGCAGCTGGCTTGAATCGCACGAAGCCGGCTACCACAAGACCCTCGGCAATCGACAGGTGCAGATGATCGCGATCGGCGGGGCGATCGGCACCGGTCTGTTCCTCGGCGCGGGCGGCCGTCTGCAGGCCGCCGGACCGTCGCTCGCGATCGTCTATCTGGTGTGCGGCGCGTTCTCGTTCCTGATCCTGCGCGCGCTCGGCGAACTCGTGATGCATCGCCCCAGCAGCGGCAGCTTCGTGTCGTACGCGCGCGAATTCCTCGGCGAGAAGGCGTCGTTCGTCGCGGGCTGGATGTACTTCCTGAACTGGGCGATGACCGGCATCGTCGACATCACCGCCGTCGCGCTCTACATGCATTACTGGGCGCCGTTCGCGGCCGTGCCGCAGTGGATCTTCGCGCTCGTCGCGCTCTGCATCGTCGCGACGATGAACCTGATCGGCGTGAAGTGGTTCGCCGAGATGGAGTTCTGGTTCGCGCTGATCAAGGTCGCCGCGATCGTGCTGTTTCTCATCATCGGCTCGGTGATCCTCGGCACGGGCGTGCAGGTCGCCGGCCGTGACACCGGCATGCATCTGATCACCGACAACGGCGGCTTCTTTCCGCACGGACTGATGCCGGCGCTGGTGCTGGTGCAGGGCGTGGTGTTCGCGTTCGCGGGCGTCGAACTGGTGGGCACCGCCGCCGGCGAATGCAAGGACGCGCGCAAGGTGCTGCCGCGCGCGATCAACAACGTGATCTGGCGCATCGCGATCTTCTACGTCGCGTCGGTGGTGCTGCTGGTCTGCCTGCTGCCGTGGAGCGCATACAAGGCGGGCCAGAGTCCGTTCGTCACGTTCTTCGGCGCGCTCGGCGTGCCGGGCATCGGCTCGGTGATGAACCTGGTGGTGCTGACGGCGGCGCTGTCGAGCCTCAACTCGGGCCTGTATTCGACCGGGCGCGTGCTGCGTTCGCTGTCGATGGGCGGCTCGGCCCCGGCGTTCCTCGGCCGAATGAGCGCGCAATCCGTGCCGTACGCGGGCATTCTGGTGACGGTCGCGATCTACGTGGTCGGCGTGCTGCTCAACTATCTCGTGCCGTCGAGCGTGTTCGAGATCGTGCTGAACATCGCGTCGCTCGGCATCATCAGCACGTGGGGCTTCATCGTCGTGTGCCAGATGAAGTTCCGCGCGGCGGTCAGGCGCGGCGAAGTGGAGGACGTGCCGTTCAGGATGCCGGGCGCGCCCGTGACGTCGTGGCTCACGCTGCTGTTCCTGCTCGGCGTGCTGGTGCTGATGGCGTTCGACTACCCGAACGGGACGTGGACGATCGCGTCGATCCCGCTGGTCGCACTGCTGCTCGTGGCCGGCTGGAAGTGGTTGAGCAGTCGCGCGCGCCGTGGGTTGCTCAAGCCGACGATTCCGTCGGTCACGCTGACACGGCAAGTGCTCGAGAAGGGCGACAACTGAGCCGACGCGCAATCGGGGGACGGCCTGCGGCCCGATGCAGGCCGTCTCGCAGAAAAAGAGAAAATTCAATGGCACCGTTTGACGAAATGCTTGCAGGCGATCAGGTTCGCCCGCCCTATTCGCGAGTCAAGGCATGGCTCGACACGCAGAACCCTGCAAGCCTCGCCCAGAAAGCCCACGACGCGGAAGGCGTGTTCCGCAGGACGGGCAT
>NZ_QTQN01000069.1:0-10041 GCF_003853755.1 Burkholderia sp. Bp8984 | reverse complement strand
CCTCTCCTGCCCGCTCCCCGCCCCCCCCGCCCGCGCCGCGTCCCCCCGCCCGCCGGCGCCCCGCCCCCCCCCGCCCCCCCCCCCCCCCCGGGGGGGGGGGGGGGGGCGGCCCCCCCCCCCCCCCCCCCCGCGACCGCGGTGCTGGCGTTCCGCTGGCATGCCCAGCTCGAGACGCTGTGCGCGGCCGTTCACACGCTGCGCCGGCAATGCGGCGGCGCGTTGAAGATCGCCGTGGTCGAGCGCGGCGAGGTGCTGCGCCAGCAGTTCGAGATGCTGGTGCTGAGCGTCGGCGCGAACCGCGTCGTCGCGCGCGACCTGCCGGTGACGCGGATGCACGCGGCCGTGCACGCGCTGCGCGGGCAGCTCTATGCGCGGCCCGTCGCGCCCGACTATCGCGCGGCGCTCGCGGCCGCGCTCGGCGATTCGGTGCTCGGCTACCTGCCGGTCGGCGCGTTCTGCCTGCGGATTCGCGCGGTGCTCGATCGCGGCGCCGTGCTCGCGCTGCCGCATACGCTCGCGAAGATCGCGCTGCTGCCCGGCGTGTCGCACGTCGATGCGCTGCGGCACTGCCGGCCGCGCCGCGCGGGCGACGTCGTGACGGCCGATGCCGGGCACCTGTACGTGTTCCTGTTCGCGTGCGAGCCGGCCGATGCCGAGGATGCGCTCGCGCGTATCTTCGACGTGCCGGTCGAGACGCTGTCCGATCGCGTCGTGTGTCTCGGGCAGGGCAGCATCGACACCGAGCTCGATGCGCTGAAGGCCGAGAACCGGCGCGCGCCGATCGCCGACTACAGCGACCTGTTCGCGACGGCGCAGCCGGCGGATGCGGCACGCGGGCCGGCCGAACGCGCGGCGCGTGCCGAACCGGGCGCCGACGGCACCGTGGCCGGCGGGGGCGGCGCGGCCGCCGCGGGCGGTGTGGCCGACCGGCACGTCGATGCGCCGCCGCACGCGGTTCACGCCGACGATGCGACGCCGCTCGCCGACATGCCGGGCGATGCGCCGGCATTTCCTGCATTTCCCGTCGCGCACACGCGCGGCGCCATCCGCAGCGCGATGCCGCTGCGCAAGCCGGAGGGCGCATGATCGCCGAACTCGTCATCGGATTCATCGTCGGCATCGCGATCGCGGTGCCGGTGTGGCTCGTCGCGCAGCACCTGGGCCTCGGCCGCGGCTTTCATGCGCCGCGCGGGCTGCAGCGGCGCGACGCGGTGCCGTGCGAACTCGTGCCGGTCGCGCTGCGCGGGCGCCTGCTGCCCGATGCCGACCACGCCGGCGGGGCCGCGCCATGAAGACGATCGCCGTCACGTCGACGACCGGCGGCGCGGGCCGCACGACGCTCGCCGGCGCGCTCGCGGTGCTGCTCGCCCGTCGCGGCCGGCCGGTCGTCGCGGTCGAGTTCGACGCGCAGAACCTGATGGGCGCGACGCTCGGTCTCGACACGCTGGCCGAGCACGGGCTCGCGCACAGCCTGCTCGGTGACCCGGGTAACGCCGCGCCGTGGCACGCGCATACGTGGCGCAATGCCGACGGCGTGCTGTTCGTCCCGTACGGGCAGGTCGACGCGGCGGGCGCCGCCGCCTGCGATGCGCGGCTCGCGGCCGATCCGGCCTGGCTGTCGCGCGCGCTCGACGAGATCGCGCTGCCGCCTGACGGCGTCGTGCTGGTCGACACCGCGCGCTATCCGTCGCCGCAGGCCGAGCAGGCGATTCGCCGCGCGGACCTGACGCTCGTCGTCGTGCCGCCCGAACCGGCCGCGTGCGCGACCATTGCCGCGCGCCTCGACGCGCTGCGGGCCGGCGGCGGCGACCTGCAGATCGTCGTGAACCGGCTGAACCCGGCGCGCGACATGCAGCGCGATGCGCTCGCGATGCTGCGCGCGGTCGCGGGACCGGCGTCGATGCTCGAGCAGCGGATTCACGTCGATGCGGCCGTGCCCGAAACGCTCGCGCGCGGCAGCTGGATCTTCGACGACGCGCCGTATTCGCAGGCATCGCACGACCTGAACGGCGTCGCGAACTGGGTCGACGCGTGGCTCGCGGCGGCCGCGGCCGGCCGCACGGGAGCGCGGCGATGAAGGCCGCGTTCGCGTCGCGCTGGCGCGCTGCGGCCCGGCGCGCGACCGACTGGTGCGCGCACGGGATCGGGCTGCCGGCCGAGCGCACGCTGCTCGACTGGCTCGTGCGGCTGTTCTTCCACGCGCCGCCGCCCGGCCGGCCCGATCCCGTGCGCCGCCGGGCACGCATCGCCTTCCTGTGGCTCGCGCAAGAGTGGGGCGTGCTGCAGCCGCTGAGCACGCGCGAATGGCTGTGGCGCGCGATCGTGCGCGCGCCGCGCGCAGCCGATGGCCGGCCCGCGCGCGATCCGCTCGCGTGGTTCGACACGTTCGTCGTGCCGGTCTACGTCGCGGCGCGCGCGCTCGGCCGGCGCCTCGACGCGTTGCTCGCGCGTCTGCCGTGGGCTCGTTGGGGCGGCTGGCTCGACGCGCGCGCGCACGGCGTCGGCCGGCACCGCTGGCTCGCGCCGCTGCTGCTGATCGCCGGCGCGCTGATGTGGGCCGCGGCCGGGATGTCGCCGCTGATGCCCGGCGCGCAGTTCGCGTTCTTCGCGATCGTCGCGGTGCTGGCGCTCGCGCTGCGCCGCCTGCCGGGCCATCTGCCGACGCTTGCGCTCGCGTCGCTCGCGCTGCTCGCCACCGTCCGCTACGTGTGGTGGCGCACGACCCAGACACTCGATTTCCGCAGCCCCGTCGAGGCGTTCGCCGGCTACC
Source organism: Burkholderia sp. Bp8984 (assembly GCF_003853755.1). NCBI lineage: Bacteria > Pseudomonadati > Pseudomonadota > Betaproteobacteria > Burkholderiales > Burkholderiaceae > Burkholderia > Burkholderia sp. Bp8984. The sequence continues at coordinate 7,271 of NZ_QTQN01000069.1, read as the reverse complement.
TGCTGTACGGCGCCGAAGCCTATACGTGGATGATCCTGCTGCTCGGCTTCGTCCAGACCGCGTGGCCGCTCGACCGGCCGATCGTGCCGCTGCCCGACGACCCGGACACCTGGCCGAGCGTCGACGTCTACATCCCGACCTACAACGAACCGCTGTCGGTCGTGAAGCCGACCGTCTTCGCGTCGCAGAGCATCGACTGGCCGGCGGCCAAGCTGCGCGTGTACCTGCTCGACGACGGCCGGCGCCCCGAGTTCGAGGCGTTCGCGCGCGAGGCGGGGATCGGCTACCTGACGCGCGACGACAACCGCCACGCGAAGGCCGGCAACATCAACCGCGCGCTGCCGAAGACGCACGGCGAATACATCGCGATCTTCGACTGCGATCACGTGCCGACGCGCTCGTTCCTGCAGACCTCGATGGGCGTGTTCCTGCGCGACCCGAAATGCGCGCTGGTACAGACGCCGCACCATTTCTTCTCGCCCGATCCGTTCGAGCGCAACCTCGGCACGTTCCGCGAGATCCCGAACGAGGGCAACCTGTTCTACGGGCTCGTGCAGTCGGGCAACGACCTGTGGAACGCGACGTTCTTCTGCGGGTCGTGCGCGGTGCTCAAGCGCACCGCGCTGGAGGAGGTAGGCGGCGTCGCGGTCGAGACCGTGACCGAGGACGCGCACACCGCGCTCAAGCTGCACCGCCGCGGCTACACGTCGGCTTACCTGCCGACCGTGCAGGCGGCAGGCCTCGCGACCGAGAGCCTCGCCGGCCACGTGAAGCAGCGCACGCGCTGGGCGCGTGGGATGGCGCAGATCTTCCGCATCGACAATCCGTTCCTCGGGCGCGGGCTCGGCTTCATCCAGCGGATCTGCTACGGCAACGCGATGCTGCATTTCTTCTACGGGATCCCGCGGCTCGTGTTCCTGACGATCCCGCTCGCGTACCTGTTCTTCCACCTGTACTTCATCAATGCGTCGTCGGTCGCGCTCGCGAGCTACGTGATCCCGTACCTGGTGCTCGCGAACGTCGCGAACTCGCGGATGCAGGGGCGCTATCGCCACTCGTTCTGGGCCGAGGTCTACGAATCGGTGCTCGCGTGGTACATCGCGCTGCCGACCACCGTCGCGTTCTTCAGCCCGCAGCACGGCAAGTTCAACGTGACCGACAAGGGCGGCAAGATCGACGAAGGCTACGTCGACTGGTCGACCTCGAAGCCGTACCTCGTGCTGTTCGCGCTGAACGTGCTCGCGATCGCGGCCGGCCTGTGGCGGCTCGTGGCCGACCAGGGCGACGAGGCGTCGACGATCCTGATCACGCTCGGCTGGACCGTCTACAACCTCGCGATGCTCGGCGCGGCCATGGCCGTCGCGCGCGAGACCAAGCAGGTGCGCGTCACGCACCGGATCGCGATGCGCGTGCCGGCGACGCTGCTGCTCGCCGACGGCTCGACTGCCGCATGCTTCACGAGCGACTACTCGACCGGCGGCCTCGGCCTCGAAGCGGTGCCGGGGCTGCCGCTCGCGGTCGGCGACACGCTGACGGTATGCGTGACGCGCGGCGACCGGCCGTTTCCGTTCCCGGTGCGCGTGAGCCGCGTGACGCCGACCCACGTCGGCGTGAGCTTCGAGGCGCTGACGCTCGAGCAGGAGCGCCAGCTCGTGCAGTGCACGTTCGGCCGCGCGGACGCGTGGCTCGACTGGCACGCGAGCGCGCACGCGGACACGCCGCTGCGCGGGCTGAAGGAAGTGCTGCGCGTGGGCCTGGACGGTTACGTACGGATGTGGAAAGGTGCGGCGCGCGGCGTGCAGTCGATGCTGGCACCGAAGCTCGATCGGGCGCGCGACTGACGCGGCGCCCATCACGGAGTGGTTTAGATGACGTTCTGGAATCTGTATTTCATCCTGAAGTTCGCGCTGTTCGCGACCGGCCACCTGCAGCCGCTGTGGCTCGCGAACCTCGCGTTCGCGCTGGCGCTCGCGGCGAGCGCGCCGATCCGGGCGCGCGTGTGGCGCATCGTGCGGCAGCTCGCCGCGCTCGCGATCGCGGTGCCGCTCCTTGCGCGCGAGCTGCATGCGCCGCCGCTCGCGCGCCTTGTCGATGCCGCGCGCGAGGTCAGCACGTTCCGCCTCGACTACTGGATGGAGCTGCTGCCGCGCCTGTTGCCGCCGCTGCTGGTGCTGACCGTGGCGGGCGTGCTGATCGTCTATTTCATCGTCAACCGCTGGGTGCGCGTCGCGACCTTCGTGCTCGCCGCGCTGGTCGTGATGCCGCTGTGGCAGGCCGGCAACGGGCTGATGGCGCGCGTCGTCGCGCCGCTCCCGCAGCAGCAGGCCGACGCCACGGGCGGGCGCGCCGGCCAGCCCGAGGACCACAACGCGGCGCTCGCGACGTTCCGCGCGCAGGAGTCGCAGCGGCAGGTCGCGTTCGGCCATCTCGGCAACGATCCGGCCGCGCAGTTCGACGTGATCGTGCTGCACGTGTGCTCGCTGTCGTGGGACGACCTCGATGCCGCGAAGGTGCGCAATCACCCGATGCTGAGCCACTTCGACTACCTGTTCAACAACTTCAGCACGGCGGCGAGCTACAGCGGCCCGGCCGCGATCCGCGTGCTGCGCGCGAGTTGCGGGCAGGAAGCGCACGCGGACCTGTACAAGCCCGCGCCGCAGCAGTGCCACCTGTTTTCGCAACTCGCGTCCGCCGGCTACACGGTGCAGTCGCTGCTGAACCACGACGGGCACTTCGACAACTTCCTGCAGGTCGTTCACGACAACATCGGCGTGCCCGACGCGCCGATGATCTCGAACGCCGCCGCCCCGGTCGCGATGCATGCGTTCGACGGCTCGGCGATCAAGGACGACTACGGCACGCTCGCGAACTGGTACGCGCAGCGCGCGTCGGTGCCGGGCCCGGTCGCGCTGTACTACAACACGATCAGCCTGCACGACGGCAACCGCGTGGTGGGCAGCTCGCTCACCAGCATCGATTCGTATCCGCAGCGCGTGACCCGGATGATGAACGACTTCGACCGGCTCGCCGACCTGATCGCGCAGTCGGGACGGCGCGCGGTGATCGTGTTCGTGCCCGAGCACGGCGCCGCGCTGCGTGGCGACAAGAACCAGGTGGCCGGCCTGCGCGAGATCCCGACGCCGCGCGTCGTCCACGGGCCGGTCGGCGTGCGGCTCGTCGGCTTCACCGGCAATCACGGCACGACGACCGTGATCGACCAGCCGACGAGCTTCCTCGCGCTCGCGCAGCTGCTGTCGAACCTCGTGTCGAACAGCCCGTTCAAGCCGGGCGCGACGCTTGCGCAATATGCCGCCGACCTGCCGCGCACGCGGATGGTCGGCGAGAACGAAGGCACGGTGACGCTGCAGACGAGCACCGGCTATGCGGTTAAGACTCCGGACGGCGTATGGATCGACGAACAGTAAACATCGGCGATGGCGACGACGATCGCCTGTCGCAACCGAACGACGTGCTAGGCCTCGCGCGGCACCTGCCTGCGCTGGATCCGGCCCGCTACGTCGACGAGCAGGCGCGGCGCGCATTCGTCGAATCGCTCGAGCGCTGGCCCGTGCTCGCGAAGCTGATGGGATTGAGGCGGTAAACGCAAGGCGGCCGGCGTGAATGCCGGCCGCGCTGCATCGATGCGCCGACCGCTATCGGCTCACCGCGGGCTCACTGCGCGCGGCGCTCCGGCTGGCGCGTCCATTCGTTTTCCTCGCCCGGCACCTTGCCGAAGGTCTGCGCCGCCCACGCGTGGCGGGCCGCCTCGATCTTCGCGCGCTCGCTCGACACGAAATTCCATTCGATGAACCGCTCGCCCGGCAGGTGCGCGCCGCCGAGCAGCATCACGTGCGCGCCGTTCGCGCTGGCGAGCGCGACGTTCGTGCCGGGTTCGAGCACGGCCATCGTCGCGGGGGCGAGCGGCGTGCCGTCGATCGTGAGGTCGCCGTCGACGAGATACACACCGCGCTCGTCGTGTTCCGCGTCGAGCGCGAGCTGCCCGCCCGCGGCGAATTCAGCATACGCATAGAGCGTCGGCGAAAACACCGCGACCGGCGACGTGAGCCCGAACGCGGTGCCCGCGATCACGCGCACGTGCGCGCCGTTGCGCGTGAACGACGGCAGCGTGTCGGCCGCGTGATGCACGAATGCGGGCGCGGTGTCCTCGTGCTCGACCGGCAGCGCGACCCAGGTCTGGATCCCGTGCACCGGCTGTTCATGCGGGCGGTCCTCGTCGGGCGAACGCTCCGAATGGACGATGCCGCGCCCGGCCGTCATCCAGTTCACGTCGCCGGGCACGATCTTCTGCCGGAAGCCGAGGCTGTCGTGATGCATCAGCGTGCCGTCGAACAGGTAGGTGACGGTCGCGAGGCCGATGTGCGGATGCGGCAGCACGTCGATGCCGCTGCCGGCCGGCAGCACGGCCGGCCCCATCTCGTCGAAGAAGATGAACGGGCCGACGAGGCGCGCGGCGCGCGCGGGCAGCACGCGGCGCACGACGAGGTTGCCGATGTCGCTCTCGCGCGGCGTGAGCAGGGTCTTGATCGATGCTGACATGGTGGGTCTCTCGTATCCGGTGGGTCAGGCGATTGCCGTATCGATCGTGATCGGGTGCGTGAGGATCTTGTGCACCGGGCACGCATTCGCGATCTGCAGCAGTCGCTCGCGCTGCTCGTCGGTCAGGTCGCCGTCGAGCGTGATGCGGCGCACGATCGTGCTGCCCGCGCTACCCGATTCGTGCGCGAGCTTCACGTGCACTTCGGCGAGCGGCCAGCCCTTGCGTTGCGCGTACATCTTCAGCGTGATCGCGGTGCACGCGCCGAGGCTCGACAGCAGCAGCGCGACGGGCGTCGGCGCGGTATCGCCGCCGCCGAGCGACGCCGGTTCGTCGGCGCGCCACTGATGGACGCCGTCGGTGAAATGGACCAGGTAATCGACCGAGCCGATGCTCGCTTCGACGGACAGTTCGCTCATTGCAATTCCATGTGGGGAAAGGGAAGGCGGGCCGGCCGGGGAGGGCCGGGCAGGCCGGACGTTACGGTTCGAGCAGGCGCTGCAGCCGCAGTTCCTCGAAATCCAGCTCGGATTCTATGCGGTGCAGCACCGCGTCGTCGACCCGGCCGTCGCGATGCAGCTCGAGCAGCGCATCACGCGACACGCCGACCAGCTCGAGCTCGACGCGCAGCATCCGCGCGCGCACGTCCGCCGGTTCTGCGCCGTCGCGGTGCGCGCGTTCGTTGAACGCGACGCGGCTGCGGTATTCGGTCAGCAGCCGGTCGAGCGATGCGCGTTCGAGGCTCGTGCCGCGCTGCTCGCGCGCATCGAGTTCGGCGAGCGCCGCGCCGAACGTATGGGCGCGCACGGCATGCTCGGACATCGTGTGCCGCGCGGCCGGGCGCAGCTTCAGCACGCGGATCAGCGGCGCAAGCGTGCCGCCTTGCACGACCAGCGTCGCGATGATCAGCAGGAACGTGCTGAACAGGATCAGGTCGCGCCCAGGGAAGTTGCCCGGCAGCGCGATCGCGGCCGCGAGGCTCACGACGCCGCGCATGCCGGACCAGCCGAGCACGACGGCCTCGCGCCACGACCACGGCGCATGGCCCGCGCGCGGCGCGCGCAGGCGGCCCGGCAGCCACATCGCGACGAACACCCACACGACGCGCGCGGCGATCGCTGCGGCGGTGGCCGGCAGCGCGACGCGCAGGCCGGCCATCAGCACCGCGCCTTCGTGGTTCACGCCGGCGAGGATCGCGTGCAGCGCGAGGCCGATCAGGATGAACACGAGCGCATCGAGCACGAACACGATCGCTTCCCAGGTCGCCTTCGCCTTGATCCGCATGTCGGCGCCGAACACGCGATGCTGGCGCACGCCGAGCACGAGGCCGCAGGTCACGACCGACAGCACGCCCGAACCGTGCACGGCTTCCGCGATGCCGTAGCTGCCCCACGCCATCGCGAAGGTCACGACGATCCCGAGCATCGGCTCGCGCAGGCGCTGCAGCACCCAGCACATCGCATGGCCGCACGCGAGGCCGACCGCGATGCCGATCAGCGTGAGCGAGAAGAACAGGCCGGTGGCGCTCGCGGTCGTGATCGTGACGGCGAGCGCGGCCGAGACGGCCATCTGGTACAGCAGCAGGCCCGATGCATCGTTGACGAGGCTTTCGCCTTCGAGCACCGCGACGAGCCGCGCGGGCAGCGGGTGGCGCTGCAGGATCGCCTTCGCGGCGACCGCGTCGGGCGGCGACACGATCGCGCCGAGCGTGAAGCACGCGGCCCACGGCAGCGCCGGATTGGCCGCATGCACGGCGAGCGCAACCGCAACCGTCGTGAACACCACCGCGCCGAGCGCGAGCGACGCGATCGACGCGAGCTCGTGGCGGAATTCCTTCCACGCCGTATAGAAGCCGCTCGACATCAGCAGCGGCGGCAGTACGGCCACGAGCAGCAGCGCCGGATCCATGTCGGGCGTGCGCTTGCCTGCGACGGCCACCACGCAGCCGCCGAGCAGCAGCACGACGGCCGGCGGGATCGACACGCGCTCCGCGAGCCAGGTGAGCGCGCCCGCGCCGCAGATCAACAGCAGCAGGTAGTGGAACAGCTCGACGTTGGTCATGCGCGACGCGTGCGGCTATTGCGGAGCGTGCGCGTCACGACGGCTTGCGTTCGTTCGCGCTGCCGCCCGGCAGCGCGCCGAACATGTGCTGGCTGCACTTCGCGTCGCGCCATGCGGTGTTCAGCCGGTGGCCCGCGAGCATGCGCCGCGCGACGGGCAGGATCTGTTCGCCGGCCAGCATGCCGAGCAGGCCGACGAGCGCGATGACCGGCGGCGCGGGCGAGTTCACGCCGAGCGCGCCGTAGATGACACCGGCGAGGATGCCGGCGAGCAGCGAGAAGACGTACGGTTTCATGGTGGAGCGTCCGGTGATGGGCGAGCGGCACCGAAACGGCGCCGTCAAGGTTTTGAAAGCGTAGCGGGTTTGCGTGAAGAAAAAAAGAGCGGGCCGCTTCCAACGGGCGCCGTTTCCGGAATCGCATCGATTCCGTTTCTTGGGTGGTCGCGCCGGGCGTTTGCGGCTTAAATAATGCGAGCCGGATGACGATCCGGCGCGATGTGCCGCCGGCTCCTCCCGTTTTCACGGTCGAGGCGGGCCCTCTCTTTTCGTTCACAGGACGCCATGCGCCATGAGCAATCCGAAGCTTGAAGTACTCACTCCGCACAACAGCCAGCTGATCTTCATCGACCAGCAGCCGCAGATGGCGTTCGGCGT
>NZ_QTQN01000068.1:0-13202 GCF_003853755.1 Burkholderia sp. Bp8984 | reverse complement strand
GCGGCGTCGCGGCGGCCGGGCGCGGCGTGACCGCGGTGCGCGGCGCGGCCGGTTGCTTCAGCGCGGCTGCGGCCGGTCGCGCGGCGGTCGGTTGCGGCCGAACGGGCTCGAACCCGGCCGGCAGCGGGGCCGGACTCGGGCGCGGCACCTGGCTGTTCGCGGCGGCGCGCGCGAGGCTGGCGGTGCTGCCGGTCGTCGGGGGCGGCATGGCGCTCGTCGCGCCCGGTGCGGGCGGCGGCGGCATGCGATTGGCCGACGTCGGCTTCAGCCAGCCCGTCGGCGCGACCGGCTCGGCGAGCGGACGCGGCGCGGGCTTGCTGCGCGGCTTCGGCCGCGCCTGCGGATCGGGCTTCCACAACGTCGGGCGCGAATACCGGCCGTTCTGCCGCGGCGCCATCGAGTTGACGGTATGGGCGGTGGTCGGCTGCACGATGTCGTCGTCGCGATGCAGCGCGCTGCGCGGCAGGTCGGCGACGCCGCGCACGTCGTCGTCGTCGACGTCGCGCGCGAGCTTGACGCCGAACGACGTGTCGACCCACGCGGCGAACTGCCGCCAGCCGATGCCGGTCAGCCACGGCAGGCCCGCGAAGAACAGCACGACCATCGCGACCGGCGTGCCGATCGGGCCGAGCACATGCGCGAAGCCGTTCGAGAACGCGTGGCCGAGCGCATTCGAGTCGGGGCCCGACAGCGGGCTCGTCAGCGCGCAGCTCGCGACGAACACGGCCGCGAAGCCGAGCCACAGGCGAATCGAGCCGCGGCCGGCGAGTCCGCCGCCGTCGGGCAGCATCGCCTGAACGAGACGCCAGATGAGAAGGAGGAACCAGACGGCGGAGATGCCGAACCAGCCGAAGACAACCGTGTGCATGCTTTGATGAAACAGGAAGAGGGCGGGGAGCGCGGTGCGCGACCCGCCGAGTTTAACCGGCCGACGAACAGGACTCTAAGGCAGTTTGAAGGCGTCGAAGCGCTTCCAGGCCGCGGGACGCATGCGTCCGGGATCCGCGCGCGGCGAAGGCGGCCGATCAGCCTTCGCCCGCGCGCTGCATCAGGGGCTCCGGCGCGTGAAGGTCAGCGTCGCGCCGGCTTCGGTCACGATCTGCAACTGCTGCGGCTCGCGCATCTGCACGCCGGTCTTCCCGATGTGCGCGAGCGCATCGAGGTACGCGTGCTCGAGCTGGCCGCCGAGCGTGTTCGTGCATGCCATGCGCGTGCCGGCGAGCGGCCCGAAGCTCAGCAGGCCGTTCTTCAGCGCATAGGTTCCCGTATAGCGGTTGCAGCCCGAAAAGCCGCTGGCGCGCCGGACGCCCGCTTCGGTGGACAGCGCGAGCTTGATCGGCTCGCCGTTGTCGCCGTGCGGAATCGTGCGCGGCGTGCCGTCGGCGTTCACCCAGCTCGTGAGCTCCCAGCTCGTGTCGTCGAGCAGCTGGACGGCGGCGGGGTTGTACGGGTCGGGTGCGGGGGCGGCGGAATCGGGGTGGGTCGGCATCGCGCAGGCGGCGAGAAGCGTGGCAAGCGTCAACGCGCAGAGCGGCGCGCGCAGCGGGCGAAGCAGGCCGGTGCGTGCGCGTGCGGCGGCGGACAGGTGGGACATGAGCCTCGTTCCTCATCGGATTCTGATCAAGGCGTAAGAGTAACGCACCCGCCCCGCGCGAGGCGAGCCGACACTTCGCGCGTGAAAACGTTCGCAATCCGCCCGCGAGCCTCGCGCTGCGGGCGGCGATGCGACGAAACCGGCCGGACCGGCGCGGGTGCGCGTGAGGTGTGCGTCGGGTGTGCGTGTTAACATCGAAGCCGTTTTCGTCCTCCAACAGAACCAGCGGGAAATCACATGCAGATCGGTCAGCGGCTCGGTACGCCGCTCTCACCCTCGGCCACGCGCGTCATGCTGCTCGGCGCGGGCGAACTCGGCAAGGAAGTCATCATCGCGTTGCAGCGGCTCGGCGTCGAAGTCGTCGCGGTCGACCGCTATCCGGACGCACCGGGCCACCAGGTCGCGCATCGCGCGCACGTGATCGACATGACCGACGCCGCCGCGCTGCGCGCGGTCGTCGAGGCCGAGCGTCCGCACCTGATCGTGCCGGAGATCGAGGCGATCGCAACCGATGCGCTCGCGGCGATCGAGGCGGCCGGCCTGGCCGAGGTGATCCCGACCGCACGCGCGACGCAGCTCACGATGAACCGCGAAGGCATCCGCCGTCTCGCGGCCGAGGAACTCGGGATGGCAACTTCGCCGTACGCGTTCGCCGATTCGTTCGACGCGTTCAGCGCGGCCGTCGCGAAGATCGGCATGCCGTGCGTCGTGAAGCCGGTGATGTCGTCGTCGGGCAAGGGACAGTCGGTCGTGCGGACCGAGGCCGACGTGAAGCCCGCCTGGGACTACGCGATGGCGGGCGGCCGCGTGAACCACGGCCGCGTGATCGTCGAGGGCTTCGTCGATTTCGACTACGAGATCACGCAGCTGACCGTGCGCGCGATCGACCCCGCGACGCTCGAGACGCGCACCTACTTCTGCGAGCCGGTCGGGCACGTGCAGATGGCGGGCGACTACGTCGAATCGTGGCAGCCGCAGCCGATGAGCGCCGTCGCGCTGGAAAAGTCGCGCGAGATCGCGCACAAGGTGACCGAGGCGCTCGGCGGGCGCGGGCTGTTCGGCGTCGAGCTGTTCGTGCGCGGCGACGAAGTCTGGTTCTCCGAGGTGAGCCCGCGGCCGCACGACACCGGCCTCGTCACGCTCGCGTCGCAGCGCCAGTCGGAGTTCGAACTGCACGCGCGCGCGATTCTCGGGCTGCCGGTCGATCCGGCGCTCGGCTCGCCGGCCGCGTCCGCGGTGATCTACGGCGGGTTCGACGAGCGCGGTATCGCGTTCGAGGGCGTGCGCGACGCGCTGGCCGTGCCGGGCGCCGACCTGCGCCTGTTCGGCAAACCGGAAAGCTTCGCGAAGCGGCGCATGGGCGTCGCGCTCGCGACCGGCGCGACCGTCGACGAAGCCCGCGAACGCGCGAAGCGCGCCGCGGCGGCCGTGCGGCCCGTGTCGGCACGCTGACCGGACCAGGAGAGTGCGATGGCGTCGACATGGCAGCGGATCGGACGGCTCGGCAAGCTGGGCGCCGCGCTGGCGCTGGTCGCGAGTCTCGCGGGGTGCGGCCTCGCGGCCGCGCCGTGCCGGGTCGCATCGGCCGGGCTGAAGATCGTGCCGCTCGTCGGCCACGTCGCGGCCGCGCCGACCGACGCGTGCGCCGACGTCATCGATCCCTGACGGGCGAACCCTCGATCCCTAACCAACGACAATCGCGCGTCCCGCGAGGGCGCGCTTCCACCCGTCTCGTGAGAGGAACTGCATGATTCGCCACACCCTTGCCGCGCTCGCGCTGGCCGGCACCGCCGTTTCCGTCGCGCAGGCCGCGCAACTGACCGTCGAGGAGATCGACGCCGATGCGCGCGTGCAGACCCTCTATCAGTGCGCGAACCAGAAGCAGCCCGTACGCGTGTCGTACTGGCGCGCGGGCAACGGCCAGAGCTTCGCGCTGGTGCCGGTCAACGGGCAGCAGCTGCTGTTCGTCGATACCGTTTCGGCGTCGGGCGCGCGTTACCAGGCCGGACGCTATACCTGGTGGACGAAGGGCAAGGAAGGGACGCTGCGCGACGAGATCGCCGACCAGAACGCGGCACCGCTGCTGGGCGACTGCGTGCAGGTCGAGAAGAAGAAAAAGAAGAAGGGTTGAACGCGGCGCGCGATCGGCTACGCCGCGCGGGCGTGCCGGTTGCCGCGATCGATGCGGGCAGCCGGGTTCGACCGCGGACCGGAAGGTGGCGCCGGCGGCGCCCGGGCTCGCCGGCCGCCGGCTGATTCCTCGCGGCAGATGCCCGAGATTCGACCCCGTATTTCCACCATCAGCCGATCGAGATAGGCCGATCGCACGACGCATCCGCCCCGCGCCGGCCTGTCGGCGCACGCCGGGAGCCGCCGCCGGGGCCGTTCGCGGCGTTGTCACGGACAGATTGCTGCGCAGTGCTACAATACGGCCCTTTCCGCCGGCATTCGCGCCGAACGGAGTCCGCACGGCCTGTGGCGCCCGATGTTCGAATTGAACCGGTCCCGAGCGCCAGAGCGGCGCCGCGCGGCGCGCCGCGGCTCCGTCTACTTCCGAAATGTGATGAGCGCAGGCCCGGCCGGCCTGACGCACGAAGTCCCCGCCGCGCCTTTTGAGCGAAACGCCACCATGTCCGATTCTGTCGCCAAGCCAGTCGACGCAACCTTCGATCAATTCGGCCTTGCCGCCGATATCCTGAAAGCCATTGCGGAGCAGGGCTATACGACGCCGACGCCGATCCAGGCGCAGGCCATTCCGGTCGTGCTCGCCGGCCGCGACGTCATGGGCGCCGCGCAAACGGGCACCGGCAAGACCGCGAGTTTCTCGCTGCCGATCCTCCAGCGCCTGCTGCCGCAGGCCAACACGAGCGCATCACCCGCGCGCCACCCGGTGCGCGCGCTGATCCTCACGCCGACCCGCGAACTCGCCGATCAGGTCGCCGCGAACGTGCATGCATACGGCAAGCACACGCCGTTGCGCAGCGCGGTCGTGTTCGGCGGCGTCGACATGAACCCGCAGATGGCCGAGTTGCGCCGCGGCGTCGAGATCCTGATCGCGACGCCGGGCCGCCTGCTCGACCACGTGCAGCAAAAGACAGCGAACCTCGGGCAGGTGCAGATGCTCGTGCTCGACGAGGCCGACCGGATGCTCGACATGGGCTTCCTGCCGGACCTGCAGCGCATCCTGAACCTGCTGCCGAAGGAACGCCAGACGCTGCTGTTCTCGGCCACCTTCTCGCCGGAAATCAAGAAGCTCGCGTCGACCTACCTGCGCAACCCGCAGACGATCGAGGTCGCGCGCAGCAACTCGACCAACGCGAACGTCACGCAGATCGTCTACGACGTCGCCGAAGGCGACAAGCAGGCCGCCGTCGTGCAGCTGCTGCGCGATCGCGGGCTCAAGCAGGTGATCGTGTTCTGCAACAGCAAGATCGGCGCGAGCCGGCTGGCCCGCAACCTCGAGCGCGACGGCGTGGTCGCGTCGGCGATCCACGGCGACAAGACGCAGATCGAGCGGATGCAGGCCCTCGACGCGTTCAAGCGCGGCGAGATCGAGGCGCTGGTCGCGACCGACGTGGCCGCGCGCGGCCTCGACATCGCCGAACTGCCGGCCGTGATCAACTTCGACCTGCCGTTCAACGCGGAAGACTACGTGCACCGGATCGGCCGCACGGGCCGCGCGGGTGCGACGGGCGATGCGCTGTCGCTGTGCAGCCCGAACGAGCGCAAGCAGCTCGCCGATATCGAAAAACTGATCAAGCGTCCGCTCGAGGTGCAGACGCTCGCGCTCGACAAGCCGGCGCGCCATCGTCACGACGATCGTGGCGGCGAGCGCGGGGGCGACCGTAGTGAGCGCGGTGATCGCGGCAGCCGTCGCGATCGCGACGAGCATCGCGGCGCGTCGGGGCGTCGTTCGGGCGGGTCCGAGCGCGGCCATCACCGTCGTCACGAGGCGCCGGTCGACGACTTCTTCCTGAAGCCGTACGAACCGTCGGCGCCGGCGAAGCAGCCGGAAGAGACGAAGTCCGCGCAGCAGCCCGAGAAGAAGGGGCCGAAGCGTCAGGTCGCCGCGCTGCTGGGCGGCTTCGGGATGCCGCGCAAGCCGTCGGCGTAAGCAGGCGGTTCAGGCGGTCGGTGCGGCGCGCGAGCGCTGCCGCGGAAACGGGTGCATGCGATGAGCATGTGCCCGTTTTTCATTGGGCGAGACGATTCGTGAAGGAGCGGGCGGGATGGGCGGCGACTTGCCGCGTGGGGCGGGGGCAGCCTGCGGGACTACTCCGATGCCGTGTCGCCGGCGGGCGTTCCGTTCAGGCTGCCATCACGCTTGCATGCGACCGGACTCACCGCTGCCGGACGCAGGAACACGGTCGACACGAACGGGTGTCCCGCGAGCGCCTCAACCGGCGCCTGGCCCGAAGCGACGCGCCCACGCATCGGTCGCGGCCGCGTAGAACGCATCGAGCGTATCGATCGACGGATCGCCGTCGGCCCACAGGCCGAGATGCGCGGCGGCGGCGCGCAGCGCCGGCAGCGGATCGTCGCGCTCGAGCGCGATCGCGCCCGTCTGCTTGCTGAGCTTTTCGCCGTTCGCGTCGACGACGACGGGCACGTGCAGGTACGCCGGCGTCGGCACGCCGAGACAGCGCTGCAGGTAGATCTGGCGCGCGGTCGAGTCGAGCAGGTCGGCGCCGCGCACGACGTGCGTGATGCCCGCGTCGGCATCGTCGACCACGACCGCGAGCTGATACGCCCATTGGCCGTCGGCGCGCTTCAGCACGAAATCGCCGACCTCGGTCGCGAGGTTCTGCGCTTGCGTGTGCTGCCAGCGGTCGTCGAACGTGACGAGCGCCGCGTCGCCGTCCGGCACGCGCAGCCGCCACGCGCGGGCGGGCTTGCCGTGCAGGCCGGTGCGGCAGGTGCCCGGGTAGGCGAGCGTCGTGTGGCGCTCGTGCGCGGCGCGCAGCGAATCGGCGATTTCCTTGCGCGTGCAGCCGCACGGATAGACGAGCCCCGCGGCGACGAGCCGTTCGAGCGCGGCCGCATAGTTGGCCTCGCGCGTGCTTTGCCGCACGGGCGGCTCGTCGGGCGTCATGCCGAAATGCGCGAGCGTCGCGAGGATGTCGTCGGCGGCGCCGGGCACCGTGCGTGGGCCGTCGATGTCCTCGATGCGCACGAGCCATGCGCCACCGTGCGCGCGCGCGTCGAGCCGGCTCGCGAGCGCGCCGACCAGCGAGCCGAAATGCAGCGGGCCGGTGGGCGACGGCGCGAAGCGGCCGCGGTAGCCGTTCATCGGGACGCGGTGCGACGCGCGCTTACGCGGCGCTGGCTGCTTGCGCGCAGGCCGGGCACGACTTGCCGGGCACGTAGCTCGGCGCTTGCTGGGCTTCCGGCGTGACGACCGCGCGGCACGCGAAGCACGTGACGTTCTCGGTCGGCTGCAGTTGCGGGTTCAGCGCGGTGCGGTAGTCGAACACGAAGCAGTCGCCGTGATAGTGCGCGCCGCCGACTTCCTCGAAATACTTCAGGATCCCGCCCTCGAGCTGGTACACGTTCTCGATGCCGATTTCCTTCATGTGGATCGCCGCCTTCTCGCAGCGGATGCCGCCGGTGCAGAACGACACGACCGTCTTGCCCTCGAGATCGGCGCGGTTCGCGTCGATCACTTCCGGGAACTCGCTGAACTTGTCGATCCGGTAGTCGAGCGCGTCGTCGAACGTGCCGACGTCCACTTCGAACGCGTTGCGCGTGTCGAGCATCACGACCGGGCGGCCGGCGTCGTCGTGGCCGCGGTCGAGCCACGCCTTCAGCGTGTGCGCGTCGACCGACGGCGCGCGGCCGAGCTCCGGCTTGATCGCGGGCTTCTTCATCGTGATGATCTCGCGCTTCAGGCGCACGAGCATCCGGCGGAACGGCTGCGAGTCGGACAGGCTCTCCTTGAACTGCAGCGTCGCGAACTTGCCTTCGAACAGCGGATCGTGGCGGAGGTAGTCGATGAAAGCGTCGGTCGCGTCGCGCGGGCCGGCGATGAACAGGTTGATGCCTTCCGGCGCGAGCAGGATCGTGCCGCGCAGGCCGAGTTCGTTGCAGCGGGCGGTGACGAGCGGGCGCCATTGCTCGGTCGCGTCGAGCGACACGAAGTGGTAGGCGGCGAGGTTGACGATGGTCATGGTGGTCCGACGGGAAAACGGCCGCGGCCGTGCGGCGGGCGCACGGCGGCCCCGCAAAAAAGGGTGCGAAGCCGGGGCGGTGATTCGAAAACCCGTATTATCCCGCAAACTGCACGTCTGCCGGCACCCGGCCGTTCGGGCGGCGTCGCGCGCATCGGCCGAACGGCCGGGCGCGGGGATTTTTTGGGCAGCCTGCGCGGCGACGCGGCTACAATAACGCCCATGTCAGATCCCCGCTTCGTCCATCTTCGCGTTCACTCCGAATTCTCGATTGCCGACGGCATCGTGCGTCTCGACGACATCGTCAAGGCGGCGGCCGCAGACGGCCAGGGCGCGCTCGCCCTCACCGATCTCGGCAACGCGTTCGGCCTCGTCCGTTTCTACCAGGAAGCCCGCGGCAAGGGCATCAAGCCGATCGCCGGCTGCGACGTCTGGATCACCAATCCGGACGATCGCGACAAACCGTCGCGCCTGCTGCTGCTGGTGAAGGACAAGACCGGCTACCTGAACCTGTGCGAACTGCTGTCGAAGGCGTGGCTCACGAACCAGTACCGCGGCCGCGCGGAGCTCGACGCGAGCTGGCTCGACGGCGAGCTGTCGCAAGGGCTGCTCGCGCTTTCGGGCGCGCAGCAGGGCGATATCGGGCTCGCGTTCGCGGCCGGTAACGAGGAGGCCGCGCGCCGGCACGCCGAGCGCTGGGCGAAAGTGTTCCCGGGCGGCTTCTACATCGAGCTGCAGCGTTACGGCCAGCCGGGCGCCGAGGCGTACATCCAGCAGGCCGCGACGCTCGCCGCGTCGCTGAAGCTGCCGGTCGTCGCGACGCATCCGACGCAGTTCATGACCGACGACGATTTCACCGCGCACGAAGCGCGCGTGTGCATCTCGGAAGGCGACATGCTCGCGAATCCGCGGCGCCAGAAGCGCTTCACGACCGATCAGTACTTCCGCACGCAGGACGAGATGGTCGCGCTGTTCGCCGACCTGCCGTCGGCGGTCGCGAACACGGTCGAGATCGCGAAGCGCTGCAACCTGAAGCTCGAACTCGGCAAGCCGAAGCTGCCGCTGTTCCCGACGCCGGACGGTATGTCGCTCGACGATTACCTCGTCCAGCTGTCGAAGGAGGGGCTCGAGAAGCGCCTCGAACAGCTGTATCCGGATGCGGCGGAGCGCGACGCGCAGCGCGACACGTACTACAAGCGGCTCGAATTCGAGTGCGGGACCATCACGAAGATGGGCTTCCCGGGCTACTTCCTGATCGTGGCCGACTTCATCAACTGGGCGAAGAACAACGGCGTGCCGGTCGGTCCGGGCCGCGGCTCGGGTGCCGGTTCGCTGGTCGCGTACGCGCTCGGCATTACCGATCTGGACCCGCTGCGCTACAACCTGCTGTTCGAGCGATTCCTGAATCCGGAACGCGTGTCGATGCCCGACTTCGACATCGACTTCTGCCAGCACGGCCGCGATCGCGTGATCCAGTACGTGAAGGAAAAATACGGCGCGGATGCCGTGTCGCAGATCGCCACCTTCGGCACGATGGCCGCGAAGGCGGCCGTGCGCGACATCGGCCGCGTGCTCGATCTCGGCTACATGTTCACCGACGGCGTCGCGAAGCTGATCCCGTTCAAGCCGGGCAAGCACGTGACCATCGCCGACGCGATGAAGGAAGAGCCGCAACTGCAGGAGCGCTACGACCACGAGGACGAAGTGCACCAGCTGCTCGACCTCGCGCAGCGCGTCGAGGGCCTGACGCGTAACGTCGGGATGCACGCGGGCGGCGTGCTGATCGCGCCCGGCAAGCTGACCGATTTCTGCCCGCTGTACACGCAGGGCGACGACGGCGGCGTCGTCAGCCAGTACGACAAGGACGACGTCGAAGCCGTCGGCCTCGTGAAGTTCGACTTTCTGGGTCTCACGACGCTGACAATCCTCGACTGGGCCGAGCGCTACATTCGCCGCCTCGATGCGTCGAAGGCCGACTGGTCGCTCGCGCAGGTGCCGCTCGACGATCCGGCGTCGTTCCAGATCCTGAAGAAGGCCAACACGGTCGCCGTGTTCCAGCTGGAAAGCCGCGGGATGCAGGGCATGCTGAAGGATGCGCAGCCCGACCGCTTCGAGGACATCATCGCGCTCGTGTCGTTGTACCGTCCGGGCCCGATGGACCTGATCCCGAGCTTCTGCGCACGGAAGCACGGCCGCGAGAAGGTCGACTATCCGGATCCGCGCGTCGAACCCGTCCTGAAAGAGACCTACGGCATCATGGTCTATCAGGAGCAGGTGATGCAGATGGCGCAGATCATCGGCGGCTACTCGCTCGGCGGCGCCGACCTGTTGCGTCGCGCGATGGGCAAGAAGAAGCCCGAGGAGATGGCCAAGCACCGCGAGATCTTCGCCGAGGGTGCGGCGAAGAACGGCCTGACGCGCGAGAAGTCCGACGAGATCTTCGACTTGATGGAGAAGTTCGCGGGCTACGGCTTCAACAAGTCGCACGCGGCCGCCTATGCGCTGCTCGCGTATTACACCGCGTGGCTGAAGGCGCACCATCCGGCCGAATTCATGGCGGCCAACATGACGCTCGCGATGGACGACACCGACAAGGTGAAGATCCTGTACGACGACTGCGTCGTGAACAACCTCGCCGTGCTGCCGCCGGACATCAACGCGTCGCATTACCGGTTCGAGCCGGTCGCCGAAGCCGACGGCAAGCGCTCGCGCACGATCCGCTACGGTCTCGGCGCGGTGAAGGGCAGCGGCCAGAACGCGATCGAGGAGATCCTGCGCGCCCGCGACGAAAAGCCGTTCACCGACCTGTTCGACTTCTGCGAGCGGATCGACCGGCGCGTCGTCAACCGCCGCACGGTCGAGGCGCTGATCCGCGCCGGCGCGTTCGATTCGCTGAACGCGAACCGCGCGCAGCTGATTGCGTCGGTGCCGCTCGCGATGGAAGCGGCCGACCAGGCCGAAGCGAACGCGATGCAGGCCGGGCTGTTCGACATGGGCGCCGAGTCGCCGCACGCGCATGCGCTCGTCGACGAACCCGCGTGGGACGACAAGCGCCGCCTGCAGGAAGAGAAGGGCGCACTCGGCTTCTACCTGTCCGGCCACCTGTTTGACGCGTATCGCGACGAAGTGCGCCGGTTCGTGCGGCAGAAGGTCGGCGACCTGAAGGAAGGGCGCGACAAGCTCGTCGCGGGCATCATCGCATCGCTGCGCACGCAGATGACCCAGCGCGGCAAGATGCTGATCGCGCTGCTCGACGACGGCTCGGGCCAGTGCGAGATCACGATCTTCAACGAGCAGTTCGAGGCGAACAAGGCGCTGTTCAAGGAAGACGAACTGCTGATCGTGCAGGGGCAGGCGCGCAACGATGCGTTCACCGGCGGCATTCGCTTCACGGCCGACACGGTGATGGATCTCGAACGCGCGCGTAGCCGCTACGCGCAGGCGGTGCGGCTCACGATGAACGGCAATGCGGATGCGGCGGCGCTGCGCCGCGTGCTCGAGCCGCACGTGTCGAAGGACGATTCGGCCGCGCCCGCGGTCGAGGTACCCGCGCCGCGCGGCGGCGGGCGCGACGGCGGGCGTCGCCCGCAGGCGCCGCTGCCGAACGGGCTCGCGGTCCAGGTTCACTACAGCAACGCGCGCGCGCAAGGGGAAATGCGTCTCGGTGACGCGTGGCGCGTGAAGCCGAGCGACACGCTGCTCGCGGAGTTGCGCGCGACGTTCGACGGCAGCATCGTCGAAATCACTTACTGACGGTCCCCGCCGGACGGTCGTTGCCTGCGCGGCCCGTCGCATCGCCATCGTGCGGTGCGGCGGGCCGTTTTCATGTCGGCGGATGCTTGGGGCCGTCATCCGGACGCTATACAATCCGTCGCGCGACGCCGATACGGCGCCGGTTGCGGTCTGTCCGCCGGCCGGCGGCGACATCGCGCGCGCGAATCAGACGGGGACGGTTCCGCGCGGCACGCGATGCGTCGCGGTGCCGCGAGCGACCACGCGACGAAGCCGGCACGGTAAAGAACGCCAGGATGCCGGCTGGTGCGCGACGATAAAAAATCGACAGCATCACAACAACGATGGCCAACGGGAAACCGACGGGGCGGATCCTCGTGATCCGGATTGATTTTCTGGGCGACATGCTGTGCACGACCGCTTTTCTCGGCGCGCTGAAACAGCGCTGGCCGGGCAAGGAGCTGCACGTGGTCGCGAACCGCTACAACGCGGCCGCGCTGGCCGGCAACCCGGACGTGCACACGGTCCATACCTACGTGTACAGCCGTCAGTGCGAGCGCAACGACCGCCCCGGACGGATGCGCGCGTTCTTCGACCGGCTGCGGCTCGTGCGCCGGCTGCGCCGCCTGCGGTTCGACCTCGTGGTCGTGCCGAACGGCGGCATGCATCGCAGCAGCATCCGGTTCGCGCGGCAGCTCGGCGTGAAGGATTGCCGCTGGCACGATGCCGATTCCGAATTCGACGACCGCAAGCCCGACCATGTCGCGTCGCGGCCGATTTGCCATGAAGCGCTGTCGGGATTCCGGCTCGTGCCCGAACTCGGCCGCGCCGATCTCGACGGTCTCGTGCTGTCCGTCCACCCGGACCGTGCGCTGCAGGACACGTGGTATCGGCTGCTCGGGCCTCGCACGAAACCGCGCGTCGGGCTGTTCGTGTCGAACAAGGCGGCCGAGCGGCGCTGGCCGGCCGAGCGATGGCGCGACCTCGGCCGGCGGCTCGCACCGTTCGCCGACGTGATCGTGTTCCGCGATTCCGCCGTGTCGGCCGAGGCCGCCGCCGACCGCGATGCGTGGCGGGACGTCAACGCCCGGCATGTCGCGCCGTCGTCGGTCGTCGAACTGGTGGCCGCCGCGAGCCTGCTCGACGCGATCGTGTCGGCCGACAGCGCCCCCGTGCATCTCGCGTCGGCGCTCGGCGTGCCGGTCGCCGCGCTGTTCGAGGACCGCCCCGAGAAATACCGGCGCTGGCATCCGCTCGGCGTGCCGCACATGATCCTGCGGGCCGGCGCGACGGTCGACGCGATCGGCATCGACGCGCTCGAGCGCGCGGTGCTTCATCTGTTGACGCAGGCCGGACAGCTCGACGACGCGATGGGGGGTGCGATGCCGCTCCCGGCCGCGACGCTCGCGGCACCCGCGGCACCCGCGGTCGGCGCGATCGTTTCGTAGCCCCCGGAAGGCCGGCGGCGCCTGCATTGCCGGCACCGTCATCGGACGCGCAAACGGGGCCAGGCGGCGCGGCGGCGGCAGGCCCCGCCGTGCGTCGTTGCCTGCGGTGTTGCCAACCGCCTGCCACCGGCTGCCGCTCACCGCCCACTGCCCCCTGCCCACCGCCCACTGCCCCCTGCCCACCGCCCACCGCCCACCGCCCACCGCCCACCGCCCACCGCCCACCGCCCACCGCCCACCGCCCACCGCCCACCGCCCACC
>NZ_QTQN01000067.1:0-16190 GCF_003853755.1 Burkholderia sp. Bp8984 | reverse complement strand
TTCGCGACGGCCAGCGGCTCGACGCTGTCGTTCGACTCGACGAGGATCGCGCGATCCGCGCCGATCGCCAGCGCCGTGCGCAGCGTTTCCTGCGCTTGCGTCACGCCCACCGACACCGCGATCACTTCGGTCGCGACACCCGCTTCCTTCAGCCGCACCGCTTCTTCCACCGCGATTTCGTCGAACGGGTTCATCGACATCTTCACGTTTGCGATGTCGACGCCCGTGTTGTCCGACTTCACGCGGACCTTCACGTTGTAATCGACCACTCTTTTCACTGCTACGACGATCTTCACGCGCTGCTCCTCCATCGAGTCGTTGGCATCATCCGGTTTCGCAGGCCATTACACGCGCAAACCTGGCCGGCGACAACTATCCATTGACTCTGCCGGTCATAGCCCGAACCTATTGCGCCGCGCGTTTCCCGGCGCCGAATGCGACACGGCCCGGATGATCCGGGCCGTGTCGTCGATCAGCAGTTCGCCGCCAGCGTGGCGGTAATCGCCAGGAATCGCGCGATATCGTCGGGCGCATGGCAATGAAGCGGCGATATCCGCACAGCGCCGCCGAGCCCGAACGATTTCAGCATCCGCCCCGAATACAGGCTCGACGCAACGCGTTCATGGACGATCACGCCGTGCTTTTCGTATTCCCGCACCGCCTGCGTCGGTTCGAGGTTCGCGAAACCGATCCCGACGATCAGGTCGCGCTCCGTCAGGTCGTGTGCGGCACGCGCCCATTCGCTGACCGCCGAGATCGTCCGGCAGGCGGCGCAGGCGTGCGATTTCAGCACGAGCCTGCTGGCCCCGGTGCGCATGATTAGGTTCCCGAATGACCCGTCAGGCCCCGTGGCGCGATGCGCCCGCATCGCCGCGCACCGAAGCACACGGTCAGATCTTCAGCGTCGTCGACAGATATTTGAATACGGTCGAGACCCGCAGCAGATGTCGCGATTCCCGGTGGGTCAGCACCCACAGCTCGGTCCGGCAGTCGGGCAGGACATCGGTCAATTGCACGAGATCGGAGCGGCCGCGTGTCAGAAACATCGGCAGGATGCCGACGCCCATGCCCAGGGCGACCAGCTCCATCACGGTCAGGATGCTGTCGACCTTGTAGTGCGGCACCACTTTCCTGAAATGACGTTTGCGCCAGATCACCGACGGGTGGCCCGGCAGCGCGTCGTCCGGCGCGATCCAGCGTGCGTTGCCCGCCGTGACGTCTTCATAACGGCGTACTGCGGCGTCGTGCCTCGACGCGAAAAGCGCCACGTCGATCGACCCGACATGCTTGCCCACCAGATATTCCGGTGGCTGCCGGGTCGCACGCACCGCGATATCGGCATCGCGGCGCCCCAGGTCGGCGATCTCGTTGCCGGTGTCCAACTCGTACGCAAGCCGCGGGTGGACGGCTTCCAGCTGCTTCAGCGCCGGCCCGACCAGCCCGTGCAGAATCGTGTCGGTGGTGGTGATGCGCACGGTGCCCGCCACTTGCTCGGGCACTTGTTGCGCGATCGAGCGGGCCGATTCGACCTGCACTTCCACTTGCTCCGCGTGTTCGGCCAGCGCCAGCGCGATTTCCTTCGCGCGATAGCCTGAGCGGGTCCGTTCGAACAACTGCTGCTGCAGGCCGCGCTCGATCCGCCTGAGGTTGCGAAACACGGTCGACGCATCCACGTCCAGTCGCTCGCCCGCCTGAACCAGCGTGCCCGAGCGGGATAGCGCCAGTATCGTTTCGAGGTCTGCTGCGCTGAGCTTGTATGGCATCCGGTTATCCCCCGTACATTGCATTTTTGCAATCCGTCATTGTAATCATGCGTATTGCTCAAGCACTTCCGCAATGTCAAATTCGGTTCCGCCTTGCCAACTCTCCCAACGGGTGCCGATATGAACCAATCGATTTCGACGAGTGACAATGCCGCCGCCTATGGCGTGTTGCGGCTCCGCGTGGCGTTGGGCCGGCGCAGCCAGCGCTTCGCGCCTGACGTGGCCTGCCACGGCGAGGCGACGACATGAGCACGCCCCAATACCACCTCGTCAGCCACGTGCTGTGCCCGTACGTCCAGCGCGCAGTCATCGTGCTGACCGAAAAAGGCGTGCCGTTCGAACGGACGGACGTCGACCTGGGCAACAAGCCGGACTGGTTTCGCAGGATTTCGCCGCTCGGCAAGACCCCAGTGCTGGTCGTCGATGGCGCGCCCATCTTCGAATCGGCCGTGATCTGCGACTACCTCGACGAGACGCTCGCGCCGCGGCTGCATCCCGATGCGCCGCTAGAGCGGGCGCGGCACCGCGCCTGGGTCGAGTTCGCTTCGGCACTGCTGAACGCCGTGTGGGGGTTCTACACGGCTGCGGACGAAACGGCGCTGGCCGCAGCAACCCGTGACATCCGCGCACGATTCGAGCAGCTCGAAGACACGCTCGGCACCGGCCCGTATTTTGGCGGCGCGCACTTCAGCATCGTGGACGCGGCATTCGGGCCGGTGTTCCGCTACTTCGACGTGTTCGAGCGGATCGACGACTTCGGGTTCTTCGCGGGCTTGCCCAAGGTCACTGCATGGCGACAACGGCTCGCCGAACGGCCGTCCGTGCGCGCAGCGGTCCGGGCCGACTATCCGCAGCGGCTGATGGAGTTCCTGCTCAAGCGCGGCTCGATGCTGTCGACGCGTATCCGCGATCACGTATTGCGCATTCAGGATTGAACCGAACCGCTTTTGCGTGCCGGCGCCCCGTATCGGGTTGCGCCGGCACCGGGCTCAGGGTGCCACCGGCACGATCTTTGCCCGGGCGATCGGTCGCGACACGGCGCTAGCGCAAACCCGCCCCCGGTTGCACTGTTCATCGCCGTTCGGGTCCTGTATTGTCCTTCCATCCCCGGTTGCGGAACCGGTGCATGGGAGGCGCACGATGCAGAAAAAAAATGCTGCAGCCGTCTGGATCCTGATCGCGATGGTGGCAGGCATCCTGATCGGCTACATGATCTTCACGAGCTTTCCCGATAAAAAGGCCACCACCGAAATCGCCGGATACATCTCGCTCGTGTCCGACGTGTTCCTGCGGCTGATCAAGATGGTGATCGGCCCGCTGGTGTTCTCGACGCTCGTCGTCGGCATCGCGCATATGGGCGACGCGGCATCGGTCGGGCGCGTGTTCGCGAAATCGATCGGCTGGTTCGTCACCGCGTCGCTGATCTCGCTGCTGCTCGGGCTGTTCATGGCGAACCTGCTGCGGCCCGGCGAGAACCTCGGCCTGCCGCTGCCGGACATCGGCGCATCGGCGAACCTCGCGACCTCCAAGTTCACGCTCAAGGATTTCGTCGGCCACATGGTGCCGAGATCGTTCGCCGAGGCGATGAGCAACAACGAAATCCTGCAGATCGTCGTGTTCTCGATGTTCTTCGGCGTCGCGCTCGCGGCGCTCGGCGAGCGCGGCAAGATCCTCGTCGCCGCGATCGACCAGCTGTCGCACGTGATGCTCAAGATCACCGGCTACGTGATGAAGCTCGCGCCGCTCGCGGTGATGGCCGCGATGGCCGCCACCGTCGCGGTCAACGGGCTGTCGGTGCTGCTGAAGTTCGCAGTGTTCATGGGCGACTTCTACGTGAGCCTGTTCCTGCTCTGGGCCTTGCTCGTCTGTGCCGGGCTGTTGTTCCTCGGGCCGCGCGTATTCAAGTTGCTGGTGCTGATCAAGGAAGCATTCATGCTGTCGTTCGCGACGGCCAGCTCCGAAGCCGCGTATCCGAAGATCCTCGACGCGCTCGACCGGTTCGGCGTGCGACGCAGGATTTCGAGCTTCGTGATGCCGATGGGCTATTCGTTCAACCTCGACGGTTCGATGATGTACTGCACGTTCGCGTCGCTGTTCATCGCGCAGGCGTACAACATCCACCTGTCGATCGGCACGCAGATCACGATGCTGCTGGTCCTGATGCTCACGTCGAAGGGAATGGCCGGCGTGCCGCGCGCATCGCTCGTCGTGATCGCCGCCACGCTGCACCAGTTCGGGCTTCCGGAGGCCGGCCTGCTGCTGATTCTCGGCGTCGATACGTTCCTCGACATGGGCCGCTCGGCCACCAACGCGGTCGGCAACTCGATCGCGAGCGCGGTGGTCGCGAAGTGGGAAAACCAGCTCATGTCGGAAGCGGAAGCCGAAGCCAATCTGGCACGCATCGAAGCGGAACAGGAAGCGACGATTGCGCATCCGACGGACGTCTGACGGAGGCCCGGCGATGAAGATGCAGCGATTCTGGGGTGCGCTCGCGCTCGCGGGCCTGCTTGCCGCGGGCGCGACCGCGCGCGCGGAAGATGCGCCGTCCACGCCGCCGCGCGTCGAGCCGTTCGCGCCGGCCCGACTGACCGGCACGCTCGCGAAGGTGCGCAGCAGCGGCACGATCGCGCTCGGCTATCGCGACGCGTCGATCCCGTTCTCGTATCTGAACGCGCGCAACCAGCCGATCGGCTATTCGATCGAGCTCTGCAAGGCGCTCGTGTCGTCGATCGAGGATGCGGTCAATCGGAACCTGACGATCCGCTGGGTGCCGGTCACGTCCGAGAACCGCATCGACGCGGTGGTCAACGGTACGGTCGACCTGGAATGCGGCTCCACGACGAGCAACCTGGAGCGGCAGAAGCGCGTGGCGTTCTCGCCGATCATCTTCGTGGCCGGCACGAAGGTGATGGTGAAACGCGGCTCGCCGATCCGCTCGTTCCGCGATCTCGCGGGCAAGAAGGTCGCGGTGACGGCCGGCACGACCAACGAGAAGGCGCTGCGCGACCTGGACGCGCGGTTCAGGCTCGGGATCCAGCTGCAGGTGGTGCCGGATCATGCGCAGGGCTTCGCGCTCGTCGCGAGCGGCGGCGCCGATGCGTTCGCGACGGACGACGTGTTGCTGTACGGCCTGATTGCCGTGAATGCGGGCAAGGGCGGCCAGTACGACGTGGTCGGCGACTTCCTGTCCTACGACCCGTACGGCATCATGTTCCGCAAGGACGATCCGCAGCTCGCGCAGGTCGTGAAGAGCACGTTCGAGGAGCTGGCCGTCGACGGCGAGATCGCGCGCCAGTACAAGCGCTGGTTCCTGCGCCCGCTTCCGTCGGGCATGAGCCTCAACCTGCCGATGAGCCCGCAACTGGAGACCATCATCGAGACGATCGGCGTCAAGGGCGAATGAGATAGCGCCGCCGTCTTCCGCTCGACCGGGACGAGCCGTTCCTGTCGCGCGTGATGCGGCGGCGTCACCGGCGTCCCCGGCGTCACCTACGTTGCGCGGCAGCCGCGACGCATCCGGCCACGCTATCCCGGGCAGCCATGTATTCATGCCGGGTGCCCGATCGACGGGATGTCGCAGCGCCCGATCGCACGGACGAATGCAAAAGCGGCCCCGGTGCCTGCCCAGACACCGGGGCCGCTCACCGGCAGCACCGCGTTCAACCGACCCGCGCTTCGCCCTGCCGCTCCGCTTCGCCGTCCTGCGCCGCCGTTCGCGCCAGCACCGGCTTCAGCGCATGCCCGGTATGGCTCGCCTTCACCTGCGCGAGCCCTTCCGGCGGCGCCGCCGCGACGATCGTGCCGCCGCCCACGCCGCCTTCCGGACCGAGATCGATGATCCAGTCGGCTTCCGCGATCACGTCGAGGTCGTGTTCGATCACGACGACGCTATGCCCGCCGTCGACCAGCCGGTGCAGCACGCGGATCAGCTTCGCGACGTCGGCCATGTGCAGGCCGACCGTCGGCTCGTCGAGCACGTACAGCGTGTGCGGCGCCTTCTGGCCGCGCCGCGTGATGTCGTCGCGCACCTTCGTGAGCTCGGTCACGAGCTTGATCCGCTGCGCCTCGCCGCCGGACAGCGTCGGCGACGGCTGCCCGAGCGTCAGGTAGCCGAGGCCGACGTCCTTCATCAGCCGCAGCGGATGCGCGATGTTCGAAATCGGTGCGAAAAATTCCACCGCTTCGTCGATCTCCATCGTCAGCACGTCGCCGATGTTCCGGCCGCGCCACGTGACCGCAAGCGTCTCCGGGTTGAAGCGCTGCCCGTGGCACACGTCGCACGGCACCTTCACGTCGGGCAGGAAGCTCATCCCGATCGTGCGCACGCCCTGCCCTTCACAGGCCGGACACCGCCCGTCGCCGGTGTTGAACGAGAAGCGCGACGCCGTGTAGCCGCGCGCCCGCGCCTCCAGCGTATCGGCGAACAGCTTGCGGATCGTGTCCCACACGCCGATGTAGGTGGCCGGGCACGAGCGCGGCGTCTTGCCGATCGGCGTCTGGTCGACTTCGAGCACGCGGTCGATCTGCTCCCAGCCGCTCAGCGACGCACAGCCCTGCCACGCATGCGTGACGTTCAGCGACGGCCGCGGCGCGCTGCGTGCGAGCACGCTCGCGCGGCGGTTCGTGGCCGGCGCATCTTGCTGCGCGGCCTTGCGCGCGCGCCGCGTGGCCGGCGACGACAGCACCGAGCGGCCGACCGCGTCGAGCAGGTTCGTCATCAGCACGTCGCGCGCGAGCGTCGACTTGCCCGAGCCGCTGACACCCGTCACCGCGACGAGCCGGGCGAGCGGAATGCCGACGGTGACGTCACGCAGGTTGTGCAGCGTCGCGCCGTGCACGGTCAGCCAGCCCTCCGGCACCGCCGGTGCGCCCTTCTTGCCCGCGACGCTCACCGCACGGCGCGGCTGCAGCGGGTGCGTCATCGGCTGCGCGAGCAGCCGGCCCGTGACCGAATCGGGCTGTGCGGCCAGATCCGCGACCGCCCCTTCGGCGACCAGCGTGCCGCCGCGCTTGCCGGCGCCCGGACCGACGTCGATGATGTGGTCGGCGCGGCGAATCGTGTCCTCGTCGTGCTCGACGACGACGAGCGTGTTGCCCTTGTCGCCGAGCTTGCGCAGCGCGTCCAGCAGGATCTGGTTGTCGCGCGGATGCAGGCCGATGGTCGGCTCGTCGAGCACGTAGCACACGCCCTGCAGGTTGCTGCCGAGCTGCGCGGCGAGCCGGATGCGCTGCGCTTCGCCGCCCGACAGGCTCGGCGCCGCGCGATCGAGGCTCAGGTAGCCGAGCCCGACTTCCTCGAGGAACGCGAGGCGGCTGCCGATCTCGCTGACGATGTCGCGCGCGATCTGCGCGTCGCGCCCGGTCAGTTCCAGCGCGTCGACCCAGCGGCGCGTATCGGACACCGTCCACTGCGCGACCTCGACGATCGGATGCGCGTCGAACGTGACCGCGCGCGCCGACGGGTTCAGGCGCGTGCCGCCGCAATCCGGGCACGGCTCGTTGCCGACGCCTTCCGGTTCCTGCTCGTCCGACGGCAGGGTCTGCTCGCGGCCGCGATCGTCGCCGGCGAGCACCGTGTCGTCGTACGCCGCGCGCTGTTCGCGCGTGAGCGTGACGCCGGTGCCGACGCAGGTCGTGCACCAGCCGTGCTTGCTGTTGTACGAGAACATCCGCGGATCGAGCTCCGGGTAGCTCGTGCCGCACACCGGGCACGCACGCTTGACCGACAGCACCTTGACCTCGCCGACGCGCGCGGTCGAATGGTCGTTCTGCATCGCGTGATGCAGCCCGTCGAGCGGCGCGAGCAGGTGCATCACGCCCTTGCCGAGCTCGAGCGTCTCGTCGAGCAGGCGCCGCAGCTCGGCCTCGTGGTCCGGCGACACGACGATGTCGGCCACCGGCAGCTCGATCGTATGCTCGCGGAAGCGGTCGAGCTTCGGCCACGGATCGACCGTGACGAACTCGCCGTCCACGCGCAGATGCGTGCTGCCGCGCGCCTTCGCCCACTTCGCGAGATCGGTATACACGCCCTTGCGGTTGACGACGAGCGGCGCGAGCAAACCGACGTGCTCGCCGCGATGGTCGCG
This sequence comes from Burkholderia sp. Bp8984, assembly GCF_003853755.1. Classification (NCBI taxonomy): domain Bacteria; kingdom Pseudomonadati; phylum Pseudomonadota; class Betaproteobacteria; order Burkholderiales; family Burkholderiaceae; genus Burkholderia; species Burkholderia sp. Bp8984. Next base: position 8,341 of record NZ_QTQN01000067.1, on the reverse strand, counting down.
CAGCAGCTGCGCGGCGATCGACTCGACGGTTTGCGACGTGACGGGCGTGCCGTCGTGGATGCAGTGCTGCAGGCCGAGCTTCACGTACAGCAGCCGCAGGAAGTGCCAGACTTCGGACGTGGTCGCGACCGTGCTCTTGCGGCCGCCGCGCGACAGCCGCTGCTCGATCGCCACCGTCGGCGGAATGCCGTACACGGCGTCCACTTCCGGCCGCCCGGCCGGCTGCACGATCGAGCGCGCATACGCGTTCAGCGATTCGAGGTAGCGGCGCTGGCCTTCGTGGAACAGGATGTCGAACGCGAGCGTCGACTTGCCGGAACCCGACACGCCGGTGATCACGTTGAACTTGCCGTGCGGGATGTCGACGTCGAGCGCCTTCAGGTTGTGCTCGCGCGCGTTGACGATCCGCACGACGTCCTCGCCCTCGATCGCGCGCCGCTCGCGGGCGGCGTTCAGCACGGCCTGCAGCGGCACGCCTTCGTCGGCGAGCACGGTTTCGCCGTCCATCGCGCGGTCGTACTGCAGCAGCGCGACGCCGGTGTGCGATTGCGCGCACGCCTTCACGTCGTCGGGCGTGCCCGCGCACAGCACGAGGCCGCCGCCGTCGCCGCCTTCCGGGCCGAGATCGATCAGCCAGTCGGCCGCGCGGATCACGTCGAGGTTGTGCTCGATCACGATCAGCGAATGGCCGGCCGCGAGCAGCTTGCCGAATGCCTGCATCAGCTTCGCGATGTCGTCGAAGTGCAGCCCGGTGGTGGGCTCGTCGAACATGAACAGCTTCGCGCGCGCGATGCGCGCCTCTTCGCTGGCGATCCGGCGCCCGCCGGCCGCCGCCGCCGATTCGGCGAGGAAGCCGGCCAGCTTCAGCCGCTGCGCTTCGCCGCCCGACAGCGTCGGCACCGGCTGGCCGAGCTTCACGTATTCGAGGCCGACGTCGACGATCGGCTGCAGCACGCGCAGCACCTCCGCGTCGGTCGCGAAGAACGCGGCCGCCTCGCTGACGGTCAGGTCGAGCACGTCGGCGATGTTCAGCGCGCGGCCGTCGCGCTCGATGCGCACTTCGAGAATCTCGGCGCGGTAGCGGCTGCCGTCGCAATCCGGGCAACGCAGGTAGACGTCGCTCAGGAACTGCATCTCGATGTGCTCGAAACCCGAGCCGCCGCAGGTCGGGCAACGGCCGTCGCCCGAGTTGAAGCTGAACGTGCCGGCGCCGTAGCCGCGCTGCAGCGCGAGCGGCGCCTTCGCGAACAGCTTGCGGATCTCGTCGAACGCGCCGACGTAGCTGGCCGGGTTCGAACGCGTGGTCTTGCCGATCGGCGACTGGTCGACGAACACGACGTCGCCGACCTGGTCGGCGCCCGTGAGCGTGCGGAACGCGCCCGGCGACTCGGTCGCCTTGCCGTGGTGGCGCGCCATCGCCGGATAGAGCACGTCCTGCAGCAGCGTCGACTTGCCGGAGCCGGACACGCCCGTCACGCACACGAGCCGCTGCAGCGGAATCTCGACCGTCACGTCACGCAGGTTGTGCTCGGTCGCGCCTTCGAGCACGATGCGCGGCGTGTTCGCGTCGACGGGGCGGCGCGCCCAGTTCGACGCATGCGCGACGTGCTTGCGGCCGCCGAGATATTCGCCCGTCAGCGTGCGCGCGGCACGGATGTCGGCCGGCGTGCCGTCGTAGACGATCGTGCCGCCGCGCTCGCCGGGGCCCGGGCCCATGTCGATCAGCCGGTCGGCCGCGAGCATCACCGACGGATCGTGCTCGACGACGACCAGCGTATTGCCCGCGTCGCGCAGCCGCTGCATCGCCTCGACGATTCGCGTGAGGTCGCGCGGATGCAGCCCGATGCTCGGCTCGTCGAGCACGAACAGCGTTTTCGTGAGCGAGGTGCCGAGCGCGGTGGTCAGGTTGATCCGCTGCACCTCGCCGCCCGACAGCGTGCGGCTCTGCCGGTCGAGCGTCAGGTAGCCGAGCCCCACGTCGCACAGGTATTTCAGGCGCGTGCGCACCTCGGCGAGCAGCAGTTTCAGCGCATCGTCGAGCAGCGCACTCGGCAGCGTGATCTCGTCGAAGAAGCGGCGGATGCGCTCGATCGGCAGCAGCATCAGGTCGTGCACCGTCAGGCCCGGCAGCGCTTCGAGCTGCGCGCGCGTCCAGTCGACGCCGCGCGGCATGAAACGATCGGCGGGCGCGAGCACCGCATCGGCGTTGGCCTTCGAGCCGAGCCGCCACTGCAGCGATTCCGTCTTCAGGCGCGCGCCGCCGCAGACCTCGCACGGCGTGTAGCTGCGGTATTTCGACAGCAGCACGCGGATATGCATCTTGTACGCTTTCGATTCGAGATAGCCGAAGAAGCGTTTCACGCCGTACCACTGGCTCTGCCACTTGCCGTTCCAGTCCGGCGAGCCGTTGATCACCCAGTCGCGCTCGGCATCGGTCAGGTCGGACCACGGCGTGTCGCGGCGGATGTCGGCCTTTGCCGCGTAGCGCATCAGGTCGTCCTGGCACTCCTTCCAGGCGGGCGTCTGCATCGGCTTGATCGCGCCGCCGCGCAGCGTCTTGCGCGCGTCGGGGATCACCAGGCCGAGATCGACGCCGATCACGCGGCCGAAGCCGCGGCAGGTCTCGCACGCGCCGTAGGCCGAGTTGAACGAGAACAGCGCCGCCTGCGGCTCCGCGTAGCGCAGGTCGCTGTCGGGATCGTGCAGCCCGGTGGAGAAACGCCACACCTGCGGCTCGGCCAGCGCGTTTTCCGCTTCCGGCGCGAGCACGTAGACGTTCACGCGGCCGCCGCCGCGCTTCAGCGACGCCTCGATCGCCTCGACCACGCGCACCTTGTCGGCCTGCTGCACGCGGAAGCGGTCGGCCACCACGTCGAGCAGCTTGCGCGGGCCGGTCGGCGACGCGACTTCGCGCTGCGCCTGCACGCGCGTGTAGCCGCTCGCCGACAGCCACTGCGCGATTTCCTCGTCGGACACGCTTTCCGGCAGCTCGACCGGGAACGTGACGACGACGCGCGGATCGTCGGCGCGCGTGCGCTCGACGAGTTCCGCGTAGATCGTCTCCGGCGTGTCATGCCGCACCTGCCGCGCGGTCTGGCGGTCGAACAGCTCGGCCGCGCGCGCGTACAGCAGCTTCAGGTGATCGTTGAGCTCGGTCATCGTGCCGACCGTCGAACGCGAGCTGCGGACCGGGTTGGTCTGGTCGATCGCGATCGCGGGCGGCACGCCGTCGACGCGCTCGACCTGCGGACGGTCCATCCGGTCGAGGAACTGCCGCGCATACGCGCTGAAGGTTTCGACGTAGCGCCGCTGGCCTTCCGCGTACAGCGTGTCGAACACGAGGCTCGACTTGCCGGAGCCCGACGGGCCGGTGACGACCGTCATTTCGCCGGTGCGCAGGTCGAGATCGAGGTTCTTGAGGTTGTGCTGACGTGCTCCGCGAATGCGGATCAGATTGCTGGATGACAATTTGCCTGCCCGTCTGAATGAGTTAGCCGGATTTCACGGTGCCGGAACGCTGCGGCGGATGCCCGCAGGCGCGGCGCACGTGCCGCACGGGTCATGCCCGCGCCGCTCGAGTTCGACGGATACTATACTGTATATTCATACAGTTTTCCAAGAACGGCGCGAATGCGGGAAACCGCGCCGGATCGCGCCGTCTTTCCCGGACGGCGGCTCGATCGTCGAAGCGCGCGCCGAACGGCGCGCGCTTCCGGAGCGTCTGCCGCTCGCGCTCACACGCCGAATCGGCACCGGCTCAGCCCCCACCCGCCATCGCATACGCAATGCACGTGCGGGCGAGCACGTCGGTCGGATCGACGAGCGTCGCCCGACGCCCGTCCGGCGCGACATATTCGCCGCCCGGCAGCAGGATCGGCAGCTCGGTGCAGCCGAGCACGATCACCCGCACGCCCTCGGCGATCAGCGCGTCGACGGCGGCGCCGATATCGTCCTTGCACTGTCCGGTCGTGAAGCCGGCCTTCACGCCCTGCTTCCCGTAGATCGCTTCCATCACGCGCGCCTGCAATGCGGGCGTCGGTGCAACCTGTCGCAATCCTTGCGATTCCAGCGCCTTCTGGTAGACCCCGCTTTCGATCGTGCCGGAGGTCGCGAGCACGCCGACGTCGCGCAGCCCCGGATACGTATCGCGCAGATGCGCGACCGTGACGGTCAGCATGTTGACGACCGGAATGCCGAGGTACGGCTGGATCCGCTCGACGAACGCATGCGCGGTGTTGCACGGAATCGCGATGACGTCGGCATCGCCGTCCTCGAGCTTCTTGCAGGTCGCGTACAACGAGATCGTCGGGTCCGCGCCGGTGCCCGTCAGGTTCTCGGTCCGGTCGGGAATCTGCGGATTCTGCTCGACCAGCAGCTTGATGTGTTCCTGATCGCGCGACGCCGGCGTGTTGCGCACGATCTTGTCGAGGAAATCGACCGTCGCGGCCGGCCCGACGCCGCCAACCACGCCGACCTTGAACGGCGCCGCGCGCGAACCGGCGTGCCCGGTCACCGCGTACTGCGCATACGCGAGGTTCGAATCCACGAGCGGCACGCGCAGCGGGCCGATGGCGTCCGCGACCAGCGCGATCTCGGTCAGGCCGGGGACGATCACCTGCACGCGCTGATCGATCAGGTCCACGCATGCGCGGCGCAGCAGGTCGACCGGCCGGCCGCGCAGATTGCCGCGCTTGATGCCGTCGGCGCCGTAGACGGCTTCCGTCACGAGATCGATCCCGTCGTGCGTCCGCGGATGAACGACGTCGAACTGCGGTGACGGGAAATACGTGTCGAAGAGTCGCTTGTCCCGCACGTAGTCGGAAGCCAGCACGCCGATGCGCGTCGCGTCCGGGTATTTGCGCCGCACGTGGTAGCGAACGGCTTCGACGATGTCCACGATCGGCAGGCGCGTATTCGCCTTCAATTCGTCGATGAACGTGTGACTCAGGAAACACGGCAGCACGACCGTCGTCACGCCGCGCTTCTCGAACTGCCGGATCATGTCGAACACGTACAGCTTGCGCTCGATGGTCACCGCTCTGCCCGACCCCGAGCCCTTGAACGGGTATTGCTCGAAGATCATCCCGGCGTGTTCCTCGTCGGACGACGCCGGCGTCGCCTTCACCATCTTGAAGAACACGTCGGCACTGCCCAGCGGCCCCAGGCCGCCGACCACGCCGAATTTCCTCCGCGCATTCACGCTATCCGTATCCGTGCGCATCATGCGTTCAGCTCCGGCTGCTCGAATATGGCGTCCTGCGATCTCACGGCGCGCCGCGTCTCCCACTTCGCGATCACCGCCGTCGCCACGCTGTTGCCGATCACGTTCGTCATCGTGCGGCCCATGTCGAGGATCTGGTCGATCGCGAGCACCATCGCGACGCCGGCCACCGGCAGATGGAACATCGGCGCGACCGCCGCGACCACGACCACCGAGCCGCGCGGCACGCTCGCCATGCCCTTGCTGCTCAGCATCAGCACCAGCAGCATGAACACCTGCTCCGACAGCGGCATGTGCACGCCGAACGCCTGCGCGATGAAGATGGCCGCGAACGCCTGATACATCATCGATCCGTCGAGGTTGAACGCGTAGCCGAGCGGCAGCGTGAAGCCCACCACCTTCTTGTCGACGCCGAAGCGCTCGAGCTGCTCGGTCAGGCGCGGATAGGCGGCCTCGCTGCTGGCGGTCGAGAACGCGATCAGCGCGGGCTCGCGCACGGCCTTCAGCAGGCTCCCGACGCGCCGCCCGAGAAACACGTAGCCGACGCCGATAAGGATCGCCCAAAGGACCAGCAAGCCGAGATAGAACGCGCCGATCAGCTTCCCGTACGTGTAGATCACGTCGAGCCCGCGCAGCGTGACCGACGACGCGATCGCACCGAACACGCCGAGCGGCGCCGCGCGCATCACGTAGTTCGTCAGGCGCAGCATCACCGGCACCATCCCGTCGATCGACTGGATCACGACGCTAACGCGCGGGTCGCGCTTCAACGCACTCAGCGCGACGCCGAGAAAGATCGAGAACACCAGGATCTGCAGGATGTCGTTGCGCGCCATCGCGTCGAGCAGGCTGGTCGGGAACGCATGCGTGATCACGTCCCGGGCGTTCAGCGCGGCGGTGTTCAGTCCGGTGTTGACCTCGCCCGCGCTCGCCATCAGGTTCAGGCCGGCGCCCGGCTGCAGCGCATTGGCCATCACGAGGCCGAGACTCAACGAAATCAGCGACGCGCAGACGAACCAGCCGAGCGAGCGCAGGCCGATGCGGCCGACGTCCTCGCCGCTGTCCATGCCGGCCAGGCCGGACACGAGCGTGACGAACACCAGCGGCGCGATGATCATCTTGATCAGGCGCAGGAAGATGTCGGTGACGATCGAGAAGTAGCCGGCGATCGTCTTGAGGGTGGCCGGGTCCGCGATGTTGGCGTGGCACGCATAACCGGCGACGACACCGAGGATCATGCCGACTGCGATGCTTGAGGTGAGGCGATTTTTCATGTCCATTCGTCCTTGGGTGGCACCCGGCCGCCGGAAGGCGGCGAGCGCTGCGAAGAAGGCCACGCGACGCCGGTCGCGCGTCGCATGTGCCGTTGGAACGAATGGTAGGGACGATCGAAAAAGCCGTGATGCCGGTGCGACATGGCGGTATGCGAGCGCCGCATAACGCGGGAAAACCCTGATTCAGCCGAGCCGGGCAGGCGCCGCGCGCAGATGCTGCCAGAGGGTGTCGAGGAATTCGCTGCGATTGGACACGTCGCGATACACGCGCAGCTCGACGTCGAGGTTCCACGCCGCCGGGCCGGCCGGCACGAGGTCGCCGGCCGCCAGTTCGGCGGCGATCGCGCTGCGGGGCAGCCACGCGACGCCCTCGCCTTCCATCACGAGCTTCTTGAGCACTTCGGCCATGTCGGACTCGTAGTGCAGCTGCAAGGCCGGCGCATCCGGTGCGCGGCCGAGCAGCAGCGCGAGACAGCGGCCGAAGTAGCTGGTTTCCGTGTAGGTAATCAGCGGCAGCGGATCCTGCTTCGTTCCGGGCAGGCGAAACGCGGGCGCCGATCGACGGTTCGGCCGGCACGCCGGCATCAGCGTGTCGAGACCCACCGTCAGGTACGCGTACTTCGCGGGGTCGAGATGGAGCGGCAGCTCCGGATGGTGATACGCGAACATCAGCTCGCAGTTGCCGTTGACGAGCATCAGGATCGAGTCGTGGACGTTCGCCGGAATGACACGCGCGCGCACTTCACCGAAATGCGTCGCGAGCGCCTTGAGCCAGGCCGGCAGGAAACTCAGCGCGATCGTGTGGCCTGCGGCGATCTGCAGGCTATTGCCGGCGATCCTCTGCTCGGTGCGAATGATCGCGCGGGTATCGTACAGGCGGCTGATGACGTCTTCGGCCGTTTCACGGAACAGGCGCCCTGCGGGCGTCAGCACCGGCGGAAAGCTGCTGCGGTCGATCAGCTCGGCGCCGATCCACTGCTCGAGCGACTGGATGCGGCGGCTGAAGCCCGATTGCGTGACGTTGCGAAATTCAGCCGCGCGGGAAAAGCTCTGGTATTGCGCGAGCGCGAGGAAATCCTCGATCCATTTGATTTCCATGATGGCCTTGGAGGTCGCGGGTGAGCCGGCCCGCGCGTCGCCAGGGTCGTGGCGAAGCGCGGGCCGACGGACGCCTCCATTTTATGGGCAGCGCGCAATGTCGCGTTCAACCCTCCTGGCGCTCGATCAGGAAGCGCTCGCGGCGCTTCCCCTTGATCCATGCCGGCTCGCGTCCCCGGCCGGACCACGTCGCCCCGGTGATCGGATCGCGGTACTTCGGCTCGAGGGCGGGCGTTTTTCGCGCCGTCCTTGCGGCACTGCCCTGACGGCCGAATATCTGTCTCGGGGTCAACCCATATTCGGCGACACGGGTACGGACCTCCTGCAGCACGGTCTCGAGTTCGGCCTGTCGCGCTTCCTCGGCACGTTTCATCAGTTCATTGGCTTGCGCCTTCAATTCGCGATAGCCTGACATCCCTTTCCTCCCAATTGCTCCGGCGCCATGAAAAGCCGAACGGGGCGCAAGCCCCGAACGGTTCGTTGTGTTGTCAACGGGTGGTGTCACGCGCGTGCGCCCGACGCGGCACGAGGCCTGTCTCCCTATGCATCGGATGCATCGGCGGCACGCGCGCGCACGTCGTTCAGAACGGCAGCTCGACGTCCGGTTTCGCGGCCGTCAGCACGCGGCGGAAGTCCGCCTGGATGCGCGCGAGCCCTTCCTGCGTCTCCGATTCAAAGCGCAGCACGACCACCGGCGTCGTGTTCGACGAACGCGCGAGGCCGAAGCCGTCCGGGTACTCGACGCGCA
>NZ_QTQN01000066.1:0-16970 GCF_003853755.1 Burkholderia sp. Bp8984 | reverse complement strand
AGCCAGTCGAGGTGGCCCATGCGGTCGTCGGCACCGGTGGGCGGGGCAAAGGCGGATTGCTCGAGCGTCGTGCTCATCGTGAAAGGCCTGATTGTGGGTTTGTTTCCCGGAAGGTCCAGGCGCACGAAAAACGGGAAGTTTCCCGAATCGGGAAAAACGGCGCACGTTCCGGGAAAAAATATTGATCAATGCGTTGCAGGTTTCTCACGGGGACGATTGCAATGCTGTCGTGGGACCCTGCTGCGAATGCTACGCCATGCACCACCGGTCAGATCGGGGCGCCCGGCAAGGCGCTTGTGCGGTCCGAAAATGGATCCGCGTCGTCAGCGCCCGAAGGCTTTGCCCCAACCATCGTCCATCACCGTTTGCCCGGGTCTCCAGATGGGCTGTCGAGAAGTTGGCCGAAGCGTTCTATTCGTGGAAGATAGTAGCGTTCCGAATCGAGGGAAAATGCCACGCGCCGGGCGCGACCTCGGATTTCGTCACGCGAGAAAAAACCGTAGTAACGCGAATCCGCACTGTCGTCGCGGTTGTCGCCCAACATCAAGTACTCGCCGTTCGGCACGACCACGGGACCGAAGGTGCGTCTTGGGCTCGGCGAATACAACGACAGCCGAACAACATGGGAAGCATCGGCTCCCTGCTCGGACAAATAGCGTGCCGGCGAAGCCGCATCCCCGGACAACGGCGGGAAATTCAGCGGCAGATAATTCTGCCGCGTGCCGTTGACGAATAGAACATTGTCGCGCATCGCCACTTCGTCGCCCGGTAAGCCGATCACGCGTTTGACGATCAACTCGTTCGCCGCCTTCGAATCCACGGTGACGATGTCTCCGCGGCGCGGATCGCCAAGGCGCGCCACGACGATATGCGTGAGCGGGACACGAATGTCATACGCCATTTTGTCGACCAGAATCCGGTCCCCGATTCGTATCGTCGGCAGCATCGAGCCGCTCGGCACGACGTTCCAGTCCGCGATCGCACTACGGAACAGCACCATCAGCACGAGGAAGACCAGAAGGCTCCTGTATTCACGCCACACCTTGTAGAACATTTCGGCTCAAGCTCCTGAAAAATCGCTGAAAAATCGAAACCCGCAATCTGCCTCCCCACGCGAGAAAATGCCCGATCGGGAGGGTTGCACGTATGTCCGGCACCGACTTCATGCCGATGCGACCGCCATCGAATCGATATCGGCAAGGCTACGGCACAGCACCTGCGCAAGACATTCGACGTGAACACGCAACTCAGGCACCGCCGTCGCCTCCCAGAACTGCGCCCGCAGGAAGGGGCCGACGTAGTAGAGTCGGTTCGATCCGGCACCGCCACCGTCGAGCAGTGCATAGTCGTCGTTTATCGCGAAGCCGAGATCGAGCGCGTCACATGTCAATTGGCCGTCGTCCCGCAAGCTCGCCAATAGCGAAGCATCCAGCGCTTGCGCCCCCGCCGCCGGCCCGGTGCAATTGACCACCGTACCGACCTCCAGTTCCGTCGTGCTGCTTCCGCCGCGCAGGCCAATTGACACCCGGACTCCGTCCTCGGTATCGGTATGACCGCGCAATTTTCCGGCAAAGGTGCGCAGCGTCCCGCGATCGAGCGCATCTTGCATATGCGCATATACGCGCGGCGCACACCGATGCCGATGTCCCTCCCAGTATGGGCGGAGATGCCGCATAAAGCGTCGGCGCTCGTCGAAGGGCAACGCACGCCACAGTGTCGGTGTCGCCGTGCGCAAACCGTTGATCACGTCGCGCCAATCGCCTCCCGCCCGAGTGTGCCGGTCGACCGCGCGCAGTACCGATCTCAAATAGCGTCGTGTCGACGGACAGGTCAGCATGGCCTCTATCAACCTCGTGCTGTCGTATCGTGACGGCATTTCCAGCTCGCGATGCCCTTGCGGCAACAACCCCCGTCGCGAGACCGCACATATCTGTCCGCGATGCCCGAGTGCGCGTAGTTCGAGCATGACGTCGAGCATCGTCAGTCCGGTACCGATCAGGAGGACCGGCTTGTCCATCGCGATTCGCTCCATCGCATGGGGCGCCCAGGGATCTCGAACATATCGCGGATGCACGTGAAGTCCATCCTGGCCGGTTGCGGTCGACGGATGAGGCGGCGGGTGATTGCCGACGCACAGCACCACGCGGTCGGCATCGATCGTCGCGCCGTCGCGCATGACGACGCGCGCTCCGTCTGCGCAACGCTCGATCCGCACGACATCCGATACCACACTGCGGAACAGGCAGCCGACTGGAGCCTGCTCCACCGCGCCGTCGAGGAGGTCTTCGAGATAGTCGCCGTACAGCGCGCGCGGCAGAAAACTCCCGGGCGTCACGCCTGGGTCGCGCCCGCGCGCGTATCTGTAGAAATGCGCATCGTCGTCGGGCCATGCACTCATGCGCATGGCCGGTACATTGAGCAAATGTCGAGGTGTGCACGTCCCGTATGCGACACCGCGCCCCATCGACGCGGATCGGTCGATCAGTACAACCTGCAAAGGTGTGACCGGCGGCGAACGCAGCAACCGGGCCGCCAGCGTCGTACCGCAAAAGCCAGCCCCTACGATGACCACTGTTCTCATCTCGGCTCCCGTCATTGATAACTTGCGCGAAGCACGTGCGTCCTGAAGAAACGCTGCAGCCCCGCCATCGCCAGAAAGACCGCCGGCGTCAAGTAGAGCGTCAGCACGTATCCCCCGGTCAGGCCGCCGACAACGGCCACGCCGAGCGGACGCAGGAATTCGCTGCCGGCGCCGGACGACAGCACGAGCGGAATGCCCGCGCCGATCGCCGCAACGCTCGTCATCGTGATCGGGCGCAAGCGACGGACCGCTGCCTCCACCACTGCGTCGCTCGCCGGGAGCAACCGATCGCGTACGAGATCGATCGCCTCGTTGACGATCATGATCGAGTTCTTCATTGCGATGCCGGCAACGAGCAGGAACGCGATCAACGTCACCATGCTGAAATCCAGGCCGCCGATCGCAAGCGCCGCGAACGCACCCAATCCGGTGCCAGGGAGCACCGAAAGCACGGTCAGCGGATGAACGAGATCCTCGTAAAAAATGCCGAGGACGAGATATACCGCAAGCAGCGCCGCGATCAGCACGATGACCTGGTCGGCCTGCGATCGGGAGTACGCCCCTGCGACCCCGGCAAATCGCGTCGTGACCGTCTTCGGCAACACCAGCCCTTGCTTCGCGGCGTCGATGCGCGCGATCGCCTGCGACAACGACGTTCCCTTCGCGAGATTGAACGAGATGGTTGCGGCCACGCGATTACCGTCGTGATTGATAGTCTGCCAAGTCGTGCTGCGCCTGAATTGCGCGACGCTCTCGAGCGGTACCACCTTTCCGTTGGCGCCCGGCACATAGATCTCGCGCAACGAGGCAGGATCCGACCGATACCTCGGGTCCGCCTCGAGGATCAGGTGATACTGGTTTTCGGGGCGATACAGCACCGCGATCTGACGATCGCCAAAGGCGTCGTACAACGTGGCGTCGATCGATGCCGGCGTGATGTCGAAGCGACTCGCCGTCGACCGGTCCACGCTGACCAGCGCTTCCTGCGCCACGACGTCCAGATCCGACGTCACGTCGCGAAGCCCCGGCAAGGTCTGCATTTCGGTCATCAACTGGCGCGTGCCGATGGCGACGTCGTCAAGATTGTCGGCCAGCACGGTCATCTGGTATTGCGCGATCGCTTGCCGCGTTCCCACCGCGAAATCCTGCGCGGCAGTCAGGCTCGCCTGCACACCGGTGCCCGCATTCAGAAGCGCGCCCAGTCGAGCCGCGACGGCATCGGCGGACGGTCGGTGCGCCGCGTCGTTCAACAGCACGAACATGCTGGCGTCGCCAGTCGCGCTCGCGCCGGTAAAGATAATCACCCGACGCACGGCGGAGTCGGCCGAGATTCGGCGACCGAGATCCGTCAGCAAGGATTTCATCCGCGCGGTCGACGTATTGGTATTCAAGCGCACTGAGCCGATCAGCAGCCCCCGGTCCTGCCTCGGCAGGAAGGTTTTCGGATAAGTCGCAAACAATGCAACGTTGATCGCGATCAGCGCGGCAATGACGGCGCCGACTGTCTTCCGGTAGCGGCACGCCAGTTCGAGGGTGCGTCGATAGAAACGCTCGCCGGTCGAGTCCGAGCGGTGCGTGCCGTCACGCACCGCTCGACGCCCTCCGTCGAACTGTCGAGCGGAGAACGAGGTGATGACCGTCAGACTGACGAGTACCGAAATCAACATGCTTATCGCGAGCGTCCACGCGAACTCGTGAATCACGGCGCCGACCATTCCGCCCCAGAACAGGACGGGCGCGAGCAGACTGATCATCGACAACATCATCGCGAACAGCGCGGGCGTCATCTGGCGAACCGCGCGCGCCACGGCGAGCCGGACGCTCGCCCGCCCTTCCAGCTCTCTCGATATGCTATCCAGAACGACGATCGCGTCGTCGATCACGAACCCGCACGAGATGCTCAGCGCCATCAACGTCAACGTGTTGAGGCTGAACCCGAGCCACCGGATCACGACGAGGGTGGCCGACAACGCAACCGGGAGCGCAATCGACGCAATAAGCCCGGCCCGCCAGTCACGAAGAAATCCCATGACGACGACCGTGACGAGAATCGCGGATGCAAGCAACGACAGAGTCGACTCCCTGATCGAGCGCCGAATGGATTCGGTGAAATCCATGCTTGTCGCAAGCGTCACCGAGGCGGGCAGTGCCTTTCGCAACTCGGGCAGCAGATCGCGGACTTCGCTTCCCGCACGCATGATATTGCCGCCCGCTCGACGTCGAACGGTCAGGACCACACCGGGGCGGTCGCCCACCAGTCCGAACGCCTGCGAGTTCTCGCCGCTTCGAATCACGGCGCCGACGTCGCCGACCCGGACGGGTGCGCTATCGCGATACTTGAGAATCACGTCGCGATAGTCGGGTATCCCATACAACGCCGAATTGGACAATAGCTGCCGCTCCGCGGAGCCGAACGTCAGCGCGCCGATCGGTCGAAACGAATTGGTGGCCGTCAGCTGTCTGCGCGCTTCCTCGAAGGTCAACCCGTAAGCCGCCATTCGGGCCGGGCTTAGCTGAACCCGGACAGCAGGAAGCGATGCGCCGCTCACATCGACCGACCCAACATCGCTCAATTGCGATATTTCATTGACCAGGCGTGTCGTGGCGAGATCGTAGAGATCCGGCGGTGACAGCGTATCCGACGTAAGCGTCAGCAACATCACTGGCGGCTCGGCGGAATTGATCGCCTTGTAACTCGGATTCGACGGGAGATTGGCGGGCAGCAATCGACGTGCGGCGGCGATCGCCGCCTCGACGTCGCGCGCCGCGCCGTGCTGGTCGCGGGACGGATCGAATTGCAGCGAGATGCGCGTCGATCCGGTCGTGCTGATCGAGGTCATTTCCGTCACGCCGGAAATGATGCCGAGCGTACGCTCCAGCGGTGTTGCCACGGTCGTCGCGATGCTGTCGGCATTCCCACCGGGCAGGATCGCCGAAACCAGGATCGTCGGCAGCGCGATTTCGGGCAACGGCGACAGCGGCATGCCGCCGCCGGCGATCAGCGCGCCGAGCAACGGTCCCAACGCGAGCAACGTCCAGGCAACGGGACGTCGCGTCACCATCCTCAGATAGCCGGCAAATATCCGCATCGCAGGCTTCCGGTCACGCAGCTGGCGCTTCCGCGAGCGACCGGGCCAACCGGTCGTCCGCCGCACGGACGGCAATTCGCGCCAACGCGCTCAGTTCCCGCAGGATGAAGAAATGATCGCCCTCGAACATCCGGCTGTCGAAACGCGTCGTGCAGGCGCGCCACGCGTCGATTTCACGCCACTGAACCAGTGCGTCGTCCACCCCTCCCAGCGCGATCAGCGGTATTTTCAGCGGTGCCCTGTCGGAAGGCGCATACCGTTCGAACAACGAAATGTCGTGACGAAATCGTTCGACCGCGAAGTCGAGCAGTTCCCGGTGATCGAGAACCGCCTGCGGCAGCCCGCCAAGGCCGCGCAGATGATCGACGAGGCGATCGTGATCCCAAGCCGACATCCGGTCGATCGACCGCTCGCAATGGGGCGCTCGCGCACCTGACACGATGATCGCATCGAGTGCGCCGTCACACCCTGCTTCGACGCGGCAAGCCGTTTCGTATGCAAACAACGCGCCGAGACTGTGGCCCCATGCGACCGTCGGCATGCGCGGCAGCGCAGTCACGGCCGCGGCGATCGCCGCGGCGCTGTCGACGAGGGTGTGTGCGACGCCGCCAAGATTGCGCCCGCTGCCCGGTAGCGACACGGCCCACACCTCCGTATCGACCGGCAAGCATTCGGCGATTTGCATTGCCGGCGCCTCGTCGCCGCCCGCATACGGAAAAAATATCAGGCGCCGGCTTGTCTTCCCGCAGCCCCCCGCCACCCGGCGCAGCCATCGATGGCCTGCCGTCGCCCCCATGGCGGCCGGCGATCCGTTGCGTTCCTGCGATTCATATCGCGCCGGGCCCGTCATCGCTGCTCCACGTGCATTGCAACGTCCGACGGACTCGACAGGACGATACCGTGTGCCGTCAGTTCGAGTATGCGCGCGCGGGTCGCGGCGACCAGTTCGGCGTCGTGGGTCGACATCAGCACGACCGACGTCGGCGCCGCGGCCGCGATCATCCGGAACAGCTCCGCATGTGCGGCGGCATCGAGTGCATTGCTCGGTTCGTCGAGCAGGACCACGGCCGGCGGCCCCATGAACGCACCGACCAGAAATACCTTGCGTCGCGTTCCCTGCGACAGCGCGCCAAGCGGTTCGTCGGCGTACCGGGTCAATCCCAGGCGGTTGGCCGTCACCAGCCCCTGCTCGAGATTCGCCCCCCGCGCATCGGCGATCAGCCGCCATACCGACGAAGGCGTCACGAAATCGTAGAATTCCTCACTGTCCGGCATGTAGCCGATGCAGGCCTTGGCCTTGTCCGCGGCACGGTCGATCGCGTGACCGCTCACTTCGACGACACCCGCGTCAGGCCGAACCACGCCTGCCAGCAATTTCAGCAACGTCGATTTGCCGCTGCCGTTCTTGCCTCTCAGCGCATAGACTCCTGCCTGCAGTTCCAATTCGACGTCGCTGAAGATCGTCCGTCCGGCATATCGCTTGCCCAGCCCCGCTACTCTCAAGATGCTCATGTCGTTTTCCATCTATTTCAGCATGCCGTAGCAAGCGATGGCACAGCCCGCCGTCAGAAACATGTCGACGATTCGAGACGCCCTCGCGCCCCACCAGCGACATGCAGCCAATGCGGTGGCGAGGCCGGCATAACACGCAAAGACGATGGCGTAGCGACGGCCTTCGTCGGTTGCAATTGCGAACGGCACGCAAATCGCCAGCACATACGCACTCGACAGCCCCACGATGCTCATCGCCGCCGCCCGATTGAAGCGCGCAATCGCGCGTGGCAAGCTGCCCAGCCAGCTGGTCAGCCGGCCCGATTCGTCTCGCATCCACCCGTGCAGGATCGCGATCTGGTACAGCGCGAACGGCAGCACCACGTTCACGATGCCCCAATGTCGCGACAGATAGTCGGGCATCGAGACGATCCATCCGCAGATCATGGCCAGCACGGCCAGCATCAAGCCGCCCAGCCGCAGCGAATGGCCGTAGACGTTCACCATTACCGCACGAACGAGTTCGAACGGACTCCCGCCGCGGAGCAACGTCGCTCCGTGCTGTTCGCGCTCGACGAACGCGTCTAGTCGCGCGCGCCACAGCGCGACAACGCCGCACGCCAGGGCAAGTGCCGCGCAGGCCGTCCCTGCGCCGCCGAAGCGAAGTGCGATCCACAACGATGCGTTGGCCGCGAACACCGCCGCCAACGCCGCGCGCGAACGTGCGAGCAGCGCGAGCGGCGCGCCCGTCCAGACGAGCGCAAGCGTCGCGACGACCAGCGCAAAGGTTGGGCCGGTCACGATGTCGCGCGCGCCCAGCACGTGTCGCGCAATCGCCGCGGCAAGCATGATCCAGAACGGCCACAGGGCAGCGCCCGTCACGATGAAATCGGCCGCACGATGCGCGACGATCCCGCCCGGCAAACTCGCGCTCCAGCGGCGCGCGGCGCCACCGAACACCGTATCGCCCTGCACGGCCACCGACGCGGCGGCCAGCATCGACAAGGTCGTCAGCACCGACGCCACGCCGAGTCCGGTTGCGTTTTCGGCCAACAACACTTTCATCGGCATGCCGAGCAGGTCGAGTTGCGCATTCAACGGCAGTCCGAACACGAAGATGCCGATGATGATCGCCAGCGTCTTCGCATGACGCGCGACAGCCTGCGCGACCGCACGCGAATAGGCCTTCATGCGCCAGACGATCAACGTCCTCGACGCCCGCTCGTTCGCGGCCGGCAAGCCGACCTGCCCGGCGCCGCTCACGCGCCCCCCTCGCCTACCATCGCCTGGCGCACGCTCAGCGGACGCATGTCGGTCCAGACGCCGCGGATGTAGTCGAGACATTGTTCCCGCGTGCCGCCGAATTCGGCCTTTTTCCAGCCGGACGGGATCTCCCTGGAAGTCGGCCAGATCGAATACTGCCCCTCGTGATTCGCCACGACCTCGTAGCGCTGGCTTTCGATTTCATTCATGCTTCGTTTCTCCTTTTTTCTCTCAGAAAACTGCTCTCGTTTTTTCAACGAAGATTATTTCACGCCTGAACGGCAGATGTGCGGCCTGGATGCGTATCGCGCGCGCTTTCTCCGCTCTTTTCAAGATCGGACAACCATAATCTCAGGTTCAGGCATTTCCATAATGCGCGCGCATAATTGCCGCGCGATGTCATATGGCGCTCGAAAATGTCGCGCATTTCCTTTAGCTTGAAAAAGCCGCTGTGTCGCAACACATCGCTTTCAAGTGCTTCATTGAATATCTCTCGCAGCGCGGGTTGCCTAAACCAGTTGTCCTCGGGGGTGCCGAAGCCGATCTTGTCCCGTCGTTCCAGAATCGAATCCGGAACCAGGCCGCGCATCGCCTCGCGCAAGATATGTTTCGTGAAACCATGCCGGATCACCTGGTGGCCAGGCAACGACAGCGTGGCCTCGACCAGTGTGTGATCGAGGAACGGCACGCGCGATTCGATCGAGAATTGCATCGAATTGTGATCAGTCCACTTCAACAGGTGCTGCAACTTGTGCGTCGTCATCGTGATCAATGCGGTTCGCAGGTCGCCGCCGGCGTAGAACAGATCAGGCACCGTACTGTCCTTGCTGTAACCGTCGGCCAGCTCGGCGCTGACGAATGCGCATCGTCTTGTCGTCAGGCGGCTGAGCAGGTCGCGGGGCAGCGACAGCAGGAGCGCCGTCTGCCACCCGGTCGCGCCGCTGCGATGACGCAGCAGCGCCTGCAATTCGACGGCGAGCCGACCGAGGTGGCCGCTGCGGATCAGCGATCGGTAATGGAAGCCGGGGAGATTCGGATATCCGGCCAGAATTTCGTCCGCGCCTTGCCCGTCGAGCATCACCTTGACGTGCCGCGATGCCAGTTCCATCACCTTGAACTGCGCATACGGGCCGGTGCGCACCGCCGGTTCGCCGATCGCTCGCGTGAAACGCCGCAGGTCGTCATGCAGCGAAGCAGCGTCGGGAATCACACGATGCGAGCGGCTGCCGAGCGCCGTGAACGCATCGATATGCTCCGATTCGTCGCCGACCTGTCCCCGTCCATAGACCGCCGAAAATGTATCGATTCGGTCACGCGCCGCCGGGCCACACAACAGTGCCGCGGTGATCGAACTCGAATCGATTCCGCCACTCAACGAGACGCCAATCGGCACTTCGGAGACCGCATGCTCGCGCACGGTGCGGAAGAACAGGTCGCGATACTCGTCGACGCGCATCCCGGCGGTGGGCTCGATGCGATCCTGCACCCGATACCAGCACCGCAACGTAAGCATGTCGCCGTCGATGCGCATCCAGTGTCCCGCCGGCAGTCTCACCACGCCTTCGTAGAAGGTCTGATCGGCGTGGTCGATCCGGTCGTGCACGAGGTAGTCGAAAACCATCTGGCGATTCGGTGCCCGGTGCTCGAGAAACGGTAGCAGGCCACGAATCTCCGACGAGAACAGCAGTCGCTCCCGCTCGACCGCGTAGTAGAGCGGCTTGATCCCGAAGCGGTCCCGCGCCAGATATGTGACCCGACTCACCGCATCGTGGATCGCAAACGCAAACATCCCGTGCAGGCGTTCGAGGCAAGCGATGCCCCAAACCGAAAACGCGTGAAGCAGCACCTCCGAATCGCAATGCGAGCGAAAAATCGCGCCTCGCGCGATCAACTCGGCGCGCAGCGCCCGGTGATTGTATATTTCGCCGTTATAGACGAGCGTATAGCGGCGATCCGCGCTCGTCATCGGTTGATGTCCCGCATCGCTCAGATCGACGATGCTGAGCCGGCGAAAGCCGAAGCCCGTACTCCCCCCGGTGTATATGCCGCCGTCGTCCGGACCGCGATGCACCAGCGCCGTCGTCATCGAATGCAATACCCGCTCGTCGACCGGCTGCCCGCGAAGCGACACAATTCCGCAAATTCCACACATACGGCGCTCTCACGAAAGACGTCGATTAGCCCAGGGAAACGCACCACTGCTGGTCTCGATGCCGAGAAACCGGCATAACGGGGCCCAGCCCTCGCCGTTGCAAATGTCGACGACAAGCAAATTGTCGCGGCCGCGAAAATGCGCCTGCACCTGCTCGACGTGCTGCAGATAGGCCGAACGGAACATGGCGGGATCGAAATCGACGGTCCCGTAGATACGCTGACGCAGCAAGCGGATCTTGTTGGCACCGCCTTTCGCGGGCTCATCGTCCATTGAGGCGAAATGCGCCGCGCATGAGCGCAGCCATGCATCGATGTCGCGAACCGTCAGGATGAAGCGCGCGTCCGGATAGCGGGCGTCGAGCTCCCGAAAGAACGCGCTCGCGACGGTATCGGTGATCGCCTCATAGTGCCGCACGGCATCGAGGTCGAGCGTCAGGTTGCCGCCGGCAACACCCAGCAGATGCGTCGGAAAATGCTCGCTCCGATAGCCGAGATGCCGCAATGCCTGGTGCATGCTCTTCGTGCCGGTTCGCGACAGCCCGATGCCGAATACTCGCTGCTTGCGGGTGCGACTGAGCGCGTAGCGCATCTGTCGAAGCGCCTTCCACGCCGAAATCACGTCGTGGTTCAAGCCGAATCGTCTCGTCATGCCATTTCCCTCGATACATCCTTCTGCGTTCGATCGACGACCGGCACCCGGGCCGGTTCGATCGCACGTGCATAAATTTCACGCAGTTGCTCGCGCACCGCGCGCGCGCCGAAGCGCTTCAATTCACCGGCACTTTGCAGATTCCGGATCGCGATCCTGCGGTCGGCATGGCAACGCTCCATCTCGACGAAGGCGTTCGCCAGCGCACGTGTCGAGCGGTTGCATGCCGCCACTCCGATGGTGTCGGCCGGAAACACGCCGTCGATGCCGGTGCCCGCCATGTGCACGACCGGAATGCCCGCCTTCAGCGCCTCGACGTAGACGAGCCCGAACGTCTCGGGCTTGCTGCACAGAAACAGCGCCTTGTAATCGCTCAATGTGTCGATCATTTCCGCGTTTGAGATCTTCCCCTTCAGAATCACCGCGTGCTGCAGCCGGTATCGCTCGATCCAGCGCCGGATGCGGTCGATGCCGTCGCCGTCACCGTAGATATCCAGCTCGATCGAGCGCCCCGCGCGACGCAACATGGCAATCGCACGCAGCGTCACGGCGACGGATTTGCGCGCGAGCTGGCTGCGATGCGGCACGATCGGCATCACATACCGGCCGTTGTGCACCGGCTTCCAGCGCTCCGGTCCCTCGACGATGTTGTAGACGCATACCGTCTTCGCCGCGCGCTCGGCCGTCCAGTCGTTGCCGAAGGCTCGCTGGAGCGCACCCGCCATCCACGGTGCGATCAGGATCAGACGTTCTGCGGCGTCGACGATCTCCAGGTAGCGGCGCTTCATGTACGGTTTGAAGCGAAACAAGATGAAATCCGTCGAACGCACCGACGCGACGAAACGCACACCAAAGCGCTTTTTGATATCCAGCGCCAGCTCGCCTTCCATCGCCAGCATGTGCGCATGAACGAGATCGAATTCATGCAGATCGCGCACGGCTTCGCGCAGCAATGCCGAGCATCTCGTCAGGAACCGCCGCATACCGTATGGAAACGCCGCAAGCCGCTCGCAGATCACGACGTGTCCGGCACCGTGCCGCACCCTGATCCCGTCGTCCGGCAAGAACATGTGCAGGCTGACCCGACGGTTCTTCGCAAATCCGTCCGCGCAGTCGATCAGGCGCTTGACCGCATGCGTTGTCACCGGTTCGATTTCGTCCGGATAAAAGAAGCTGAGGTGGAGCGCTTTCACTCGGCACGTCCTCGGGCCGGCATGCCGCGCTCGGCGGGCGATAGCGAAGCACACAGTCGATACAACGTACCCAGAAACAGGAAATTCGACGCAAGCATCAGATAGAACTTCCGGTAGATCCAGGCTGAGTAGCGGTGATCCAGTACGTCGAGAATCAAATGAAGGCGGTTGTCCTCGGATGCATTGGTCGCGCTGTGCACTTCGAGATTCTGGAACAGGTAGACTTTGCCGCGCTCCATGTGGAAGTCGACACCGGCTGAATGCATCGTCGCCCCCGCCGTCGTCCTGAGCGGCACATGGATCCGGTTATGAAACTTGTAATAGCCGCCGACGTCACGATGCGGCTTGATCTGCTTGCCCGGCGGCAGACAGGCAACCACGATCTTGCCCGGTACGCTGCCGTAGCCGAGCGTCAGGACTTGCTGGACAATCGCCTCGAGAGCGGGAAAGCGCTCACGCATTTCCGTATCACGATGGTTGTAATCACGCAGGATCAGCGAGCGTCCCTGTTTGAGCTTGCGATGCCTGTCGCGTTTCACGGCAGGCCACGATGCAGGCTCGCCGATCTCGGCCAACGCCGCTTGCAAGCGCGTATCCGACATCGCACCGATGACGTTGACGAGCGGGCCGACCGCCTTGGGCGAGCGCCCGAGCAGTTTCATCACGGAAAGCATGGGTTCCTCATTTGACTTTTTTGAACGGATCTGTCCGACGTCAATGCGCGCTCGCCATCGCGCTCCGCGCCCCCATCCGCCCCTCGATACGGATGACCTGATCAGCGACGTCGAAATACATGTCGTCATGCGTGATCGCGATGACGGTCTTGCCGGCACGCCGCAGGCGATGAAGCACGTGGTGGTAAAAGTACGCCCGGAATTCCGGGTCCTGATCCGCGGCCCATTCGTCGAAGAAGTAGATCGGACGATCCTCGACCAGTGCCAGCAGAAGCGCGAAGCGGCGACGCTGGCCATCCGACAGGCCGCGCAGCGTCTGGTACGAACGGTCCTCCAGTAGCACCTCCGGCAGACGGAATTCACGGATCAATTGCATCTGTTGCTGCGAGAGGGCCTCGTTTGGAAGCGAGCTGCCGAACAGATGGAAATCGCTGTAGATCGCCGAGAACATCTGACGATAGTCGTCGAGCCCGACCATGGACGTGCAGCAACCATCGAGACGGATATGGCCTCGCGTCGGCGGATACAGACCGGTCAGAAGCTTGCCGACGGTCGACTTGCCGGCGCCGTTCGCGCCGACGACAAACGTTATTTCGCCGCGCCGAATCGCGAACGACACAGGTCCGAAAGTCGCGCCGGGCCGTTCCGCGGACGCCGCGAAATCGTACTCGACGGAATCGAACGCCAACTCGGCCCAGTCCTGAAGCAAGGTTGCATGCGCGGGTGCGCACCGCGTATTGCCAGCCGGCGCGTGTGCCGGCGCCTCGTCACACGACATCGAGTCGTCGGTTTCCCCTGCATCGCGCAGAAATGCGCGGGCTGCCGCAATGCGCCGCGCCGCCGCCGCCGCGATCCCGTACGACGGAAGATTGGTCACGATCCGGTTGATCGGACCGGAAAGGTAGAGCAATACGATCACCAGTTGCGCGGAGGCCTGCGCCTCGCCGCCCATCGACGAACGCGACAGCATGATCGCCGCGCCGATCAACAGGAAGAACGTGGCGGTTCCGGTCGCGCCCGCCATCATGCCCTTGCGTCGCGCGGCGACGCTCTCGTCCCGATATCGCCGACTCAACGCTTGCAGGCGCGGCCAGAAGTCCAGGAGCCTGCGGCGCCGGTCGAGCTTCAACTCTTTCGCGCCGTCGAGCATGTCCGTCACCATGTCGGACAATTCCGTATACGAGTCCCTCGAGCGTTTCAGCAGTGCGGGCATCTCCGCAGTCTCGGCCCGGTACAGCGCGAACGTGGCGTACATGCCGACCGTCAGCGCGAGTAGTTGCCACAGGCTCACCCAGGCGAGATAGCAAATGCACAGGAGCACGGTCGCCGTCGACACGAACAGCGATACCAGGGTCGGCCAGAACTGCGCGACGATCAGCGCGTCCTGCGTCACCAACGCACGGATTTCGGAGCTGTTCAGGCGTTCGAATTCCGCAAAACGGATCCGCTGCAGGTGAGCAAGCAAGTCCAGCCGAACCGCGCTCTGCGCGGATTCGGACTGGCTTGCGAGCACTGCGGCAAGCAAGCGTTGCGCGACCGCAAACACGATCACCGTCCCCGTGAACAGGGCGGCACTCGTCGCAAGATCGACATGGTCCATGCGATTGACGGTGCCGACCATATAGAGAAGCACCGCATTCAGGACCGCGGTCGAGATCGCGAGTCCGCCGGTCTTCGCGATCGCCTGCGAGTCGAGTTGCAATGCGTGAAGAATCGCCCTCATGCCGTCGCTCCCTGCTCTGCCCGTTCAACAGTCCCGCGAAGCGACGCGGCTGCCGCGCCGATTCCGTCGGCGATCGCCATCGCCGCAGGCAGTTCCAGCAGCGAATAGTGATCCCCGTCGAGTTCGCAAATGGTCAGCTCGTTGCAGTCGATGTTCCGCCAAAACGGGGCTTCGCCCCGGAGGACGCTCGTATCCCTTGCGAGATACACGGTTGTCGCGGTTGCGTATCGGGACGGCCGATAGGCGTCGAGCAAGCGGACGTGCGACGCATAGACGCGATGCAAGCGGCCGAGCCATTCGACGGGTGCATCGGGTGCAAAAATATCCGCCGCGATGACATCCGCCCAGTCTTTGCACGGTGCACCCTGCGCCGCCAGCGCGGCGACGCGGTCGCGATCGACCACGACGCCGCCCGTTCGCGCAAGATCGCCGATGAACGCGCGCAAATCCTGCGACGCGTCGACGGACGGCCGAGCGGAGGTGGGATCGATCAACGTGAGGCCCGACACCGCATAGACGCCGGTTGCCCGCGCCGACGCAGCCATTTCGAGCGCGATCAGTCCGCCAAGCGACCACCCCACCAGTGCGACGGGTTGGTCGCCGAACTGTCGGGCGATTTCATCGTTGTACGAAACCGCAAGCGCTTGCAGACTGTCCGGTGGCGCCGCATCGGAAAAGAGCAGCGGCGATTGCAGTTGATACACGGAAAAGTTTGACGACAATCGCGCGGCGAGTTCACGGTACGGCCGACACGACCCGCTCGCGGCATGAATCAGCACGACTGGCATGCCGTTGCCGCCGAGATGACGCAGCAGAACGGGCGCGGTGCGGTGACTTGCATCGCCGGCGATGAACTCGGCCAATTCGGCGACATCCTGTGCGCGATAGACGTCGGCAAGCGCCACCTCAACACCTAGATGTCGCGTCAACGCGCTGGCAACCCGCACTGCCGACAGTGAATCGAGCCCGTGCGCGGCAAGATCCGTCGTCGCGGTCATCCCGCCGCAACTCAGGACGTTCCGGATAATCGCGAGCAAGGTTTCTTCAAACGGCGTCGCCTCTCGTTCTGAATCGGATCGCTCGAGAAGCGGCGACGGCAATGCTCGACGGTCGACCTTGCCGCTCGTGTTCAGCGGCAGCGACGTCAGGGCCACGAACACCGACGGCACCATGTAGCCCGGCAGCAACTCGCGCAGCCCCGCCTTTAGTTCGCCCGACGACGGCAGCGACGCGCCCGCCACATAACCGATCAGCCGCGCACCACCCGAATGTGTCGCGTCCGCCACCACGACTGCCTCGTCGACGCCCGGTTGCGAACGCAACGCCGCCTCGATTTCGCCCAGCTCGATTCGGAACCCGCGGATCTTCACCTGATGATCCGTCCGGCCCAGATACTCGATCTCGCCGTCACCGGTGTAGCGCGCCAGATCCCCGGTGCGATACATTCGCGCCCCTTCCTCCGCCGCGTACGGGTCCGGCACGAAGCGCTCCGCCGTCAGGTCCGGGCGATTCACGTAGCCACGCCCCACCCCTGCGCCGCCCAGGTACAGCTCGCCCGGCACCCCTACCGGCACCGCGTTCAGCGCCTCGTCCAGAATGTAGGTTCGCGTGTTCCGGATCGGCTTGCCGATCGTCACGCGCATTCCAGCCGACAGCGGTGCACTGATGGTCGCGCAGACCGTCGCTTCGGTCGGACCGTAAGCGTTCAGGAAACGACATCGGCTCGCATATTGATCGGCGATCCGCTCGGGCAACGCCTCGCCGACAGACACGACCGTCTTCAAACTGGCGGGCACCGCAGCGAGCGTTGCCAGCAGAGACGGCGTCACCGTCACAACGCTGATCCGATCAGCGGCTATCAGCTCGCCGAACCGTTCGACATTTGCGCGGCCGTCGGCCGGAGGCAATACCAGTGTCGCGCCGGCACACAACGTGATCGCCATTTCGGAGACCGCCGCATCGAACGCAGGCGATGCAAACTGGCCGACCCTGCTGGTCCGGTCAATCGCGAAGTGATCGATTTGCGCAGCAACGAGGTTGTCGAGCCCGCGATGCGCAAGCGCAACGCCCTTCGGTCGGCCGGTCGAGCCCGACGTGTAGATCACGTACGCCAGGTTGTCCGGCATCGCATCGCTCGTCACGTCGGCCAGCGC
>NZ_QTQN01000065.1:0-17172 GCF_003853755.1 Burkholderia sp. Bp8984 | reverse complement strand
AGCCAGTCGAGGTGGCCCATGCGGTCGTCGGCACCGGTGGGCGGGGCAAAGGCGGATTGCTCGAGCGTCGTGCTCATGATTTCAGTCCTTCTCTTCTGGGTTCGTGCCGCCCGCTGTCGCGGGCGGCGCAATATTCGGTTTCTTGTCGGCTTTCAGTGCGCGGCGCCGGCTTCGGCGTTCGCGGGAATCGGCGTGATCGTGATGTGCAGCCCGCATTCCTTCGTGTCGCGCGACTCCCACCACCAGCGGCCCGCCCGGCTGTCCTCGCCGGGGCGGATCGCGCGCGTACACGGCTCGCAGCCGATGCTCGGATAGCCGCGCGCGTGCAGCGGATTGACCGGCACGTCGAATGCCTTCAGGTACGCCCACACGTCGGCTTCCGTCCAGTCGGCGAGCGGGTTGTACTTCGCGATCCCGCGCGCTTCGTCCTGTTCTTCCTCGTGCAGCTCCGCACGCGTGACCGACTGCTCGCGACGCTGGCCCGTGACCCACGCGCCGACGTCGGCCAGCGCGCGGTTCAGCGGCTCGACCTTGCGGATGTGGCAGCACGACTTGCGCAGCTCGACGCTTTCGTAGAATGCGTTCAGGCCGTGCTCGGCGACGTACTGGTCGACCGCGTCCTGCTGCGGATGAAACTGCTCGATCTCGTAGCCGTAGCGCTCGCGCACGCGGTCGATCATGCCCAGCGTTTCCGCATGCAGGCGACCGGTGTTCAGCGAGAAGATGCCGATCGACACGCCCTTCGACAGGATCGCGTGCGTGAGCAGCATGTCTTCCGCGGCGAGGCTGCTCGCGAACTTCACCTTCTCGTGGCTCGCGCCGATCTGCGCGAGCAGCGCGTCGAGGCGCTCGACCTTCGCGGCCAGTTCGGGCGTCAGTGCGGTCGCGGCGCTCATGCGCTCACCTTCGCGTCGGCCGCGGCCGCGCGGCGGCGGAACAGCGGCGCCGGCTCGTCGAATGCGCCCTGGTAACGCTGCGTGAATTCGCCGAACGCGTTCAGTGCATCGTGGATGTCCTTGTCGGCACGCACCGCGAACGCGTCGAAGCCGCAACGCGACATGTACAGCAGCTGGTCGCGCAGCACGTCGCCGATCGCGCGCAGCTCGCCGGTCCAGCCGTGGCGCTCGCGCAGCAGGCGCGCGATGCTGTAGCCGCGGCCGTCCGCGAAGCGCGGGAAATCGACGGCGATCAGCGAGATCGCACCGAAGTCGGCCACGAGATCGGCCGGCTCGCTGTCCGGCGCGAGCCACACGCCGAGTTCGTCCTTCGTCTTCGCGGCGACGAGCGCCGCGCGCTCGGCCTGCCACAGGGTGAACGGCACCAGCACCTTGCCGGCCGGCAATGCGTCGACCGCGGGCAGCGCACCGTCTTCCGCCGCGCGCACGACCTGCCATGCGTCGTCGATCACTGCGCGGTTCTTGATAATCGAAGCCATCTGCAAATTCCTTCTACCCGGTTGGTTACGCGTTGACTGCCTGGCGCGCCGCATACACGCGCTCCTTGAACGGAGCGATGCCGATGCGGTCGTACGTGTCGATGAAGCGCTCGCCGTCGATGCGTGCCTCGACGAACGTGTCGATCAGCTTCGCGATCACGCCCGGCACTTCCTCCGCGGAGAACGACGGCCCGATCACGCGGCCGAGGCGCGCGCCGTTGCGGCCCGTGCCCTGCTCGCCGCCGAGCGACACCTGGTACCACTCGGCACCGTCCTTGTCGACGCCGAGGATGCCGATGTTGCCCACGTGATGATGACCGCACGAGTTCATGCAACCGGAAATGTTCAGCGACAGGTCGCCGAGATCGTACACGTAGTCCAGATCTTCGAAACGCTGCTGGATCGCCAGCGCGATCGGGATCGACTTCGCGTTCGCGAGCGAGCAGAAATCGCCGCCCGGGCACGCGATGATGTCGGTCAGCAGGCCGACGTTCGGCGTCGCGAAGCTGGCCGCCTTCGCCTTTTCCCACACCGTGAACAGGTCGCGCTTCTTCACGTTCGCGAGGATCAGGTTCTGCTCGTGCGACACGCGCAGTTCGCCAAGCGAGTACGCGTCTGCCCAGTCGGCCACCAGGTCCATCTGCGCGTCCGTCGCGTCGCCCGGGGCGACGCGGTGGTCCTTCAGCGACAGCGTGACCGCGGCATAGCCCGGCACCTTGTGCGGCGCGACGTTGCGCTCGACCCAGCGCGCGAACGCCTTGTTCTCGAGCAGGTGCTGTTCGAACGACGCGTCGGTGTCGGCCAGCTTCTCGTAGACGGGCGGCTGGAAGTACTGCGACACGCGGTCGACTTCCGCCTGCGTGAGCGTCGACGGGCCGTCCTTCAGGTGCTGCCACTCTTCCTCGACCTGCTGCGCGAACTTCGCGGGCGACAGCGCCTTCACGAGGATCTTGATACGCGCCTTGTACAGGTTGTCGCGGCGGCCGTAGCGGTTGTATACGCGCAGCACGGCTTCACAATAGGTGAGCAGGTGCTGCCACGGCAGGTCTTCCTTGATCACCGCGCCGATGATCGGCGTACGGCCGAGGCCGCCGCCCGCGAGGATGCTCGCGACCACCTCGCCCTGCGCGTTCTTCTTCAGGTACACGCCGAGATCGTGGATCTGCACGGCCGCGCGGTCGTGCGTCGAGCCCGACACCGCGATCTTGAACTTGCGCGGCAGCCACGCGAATTCGGGATGGAACGTCGACCACTGGCGCAGGATTTCCGACCACGGACGCGGATCGATCTCCTCGTCCTGGGCGACGCCCGCGAACTGGTCCGCCGTGATGTTGCGGATGCAGTTGCCCGAGGTCTGGATGCCGTGCATCTGCACCGACGCGAGCTTCGCGAGGATCTCCGGCGTTTCCTCGAGCTGGATCCAGTTGAACTGGATGTTCGAGCGGGTCGAGAAGTGGCCGTAGCCGCGGTCGTGTTCGCGGGCGATGCGCGCCAGCATCCGCAGTTGGTCGCTGCGCAGGTTGCCGTACGGAATCGCGATGCGGTGCATGTATGCGTGGCGCTGCATGTACAGGCCGTTCTGCAGGCGCAGCGGACGGAATTCTTCTTCGCTCAACTCGCCCGACAGCCGGCGGCGCACCTGATCGCGGTACTGCGCGACACGCTCGTCGACGATCGTCTGGTCGTATTGGTCGTACTGATACATTCGGGGACCCCAGGGGTTTTCGTGGTGACCGCGCGACGTCCTAGCCACGTCGCGCCCGAATCTCCGTTCCGCCGCCATCGCCGGCCTTGCGCGGCCCGGCTGGATTGCTAATGACGAAAACAGATATCCATATTTGAAAAACTCCGGTGAATCGTAATAAACTCGCCTTATATTTCAAACGACTAAAAAATTCTGTTGATATGCGGAAGGGTTATAAATGAACCTGCACCAATTTCGCTTCGTGCGCGAGGCCGTCCGGCAGAATTTCAACCTCACCGAGGCCGCCAAGGCGCTCTACACGTCGCAACCGGGGGTGTCGAAGGCGATCATCGAGCTCGAGGACGAGCTCGGCGTGGAGATCTTCACGCGGCACGGCAAGCGCGTGCGCTCGCTCACCGAGCCGGGCAGGATCATCCTCGCATCGGTCGAGCGGATCCTGCAGGAAGTTGAAAGCCTTAAAAGGGTCGGAAAAGATTACGCGGCGCAGGATCAGGGCAACCTGACGATCGCCGCCACCCACACGCAGGCCCGCTACTCGCTGCCGGCCGCGATCGCCGAGTTCAAGAAGCGCTTCCCGAAGGTGCACCTGTCGATCCTGCAGGGCAGCCCGACGCAGGTCGCCGAGATGGTGATCCACGACCAGGCCGATCTCGCGATCGCGACCGAGGCGATCGCCGACTACAAGGAACTCGTGTCGCTGCCCTGCTTCCAGTGGCATCACGCGGCCGTGGTGCCGGCCGACCATCCGCTACTCGAACGCAAGCCGGTCACGCTGGACGATCTCGCGCAGTACCCGCTGATCACGTACGACGACGCGTTCGCCGGCCGCAAGAAGATCAATCATGCGTTCGCGCTGCGCGGGCTGTCGCCGGACATCGTGCTGGAGGCGATCGACGCCGACGTGATCAAGACCTACGTCGAACTCGGCCTGGGCGTCGGGATCATGGCCGACATCGCATTCAACCCGGAGCGCGACCGCAACCTGCGGCTGATTCCGGTCGGCCACCTGTTCGGCAGCAACGTGACGCGTGTCGCGCTCAAGCAGGGCGCCTATTTGCGCAGCTATGTGTATACGCTCGTCGAGCTGCTGTCGCCGACGCTGAACCGCAAGCTGATCGAGCAGGCGCTCAAGGGCGAATCCGAATCGTACGAGCTTTGACAGACAGGTATAACGACAGGGGCGCAAATCGCGCCCCTTTTTATTGCCCGACGGAGATTTCCGCATGACGCTTCCCGCCCTGTTGCGCCGCGCCGCCGGCGCCGCCCTCGTGCTCGCCTGCGCGGCCGCGCATGCCGACCTGAAGGTCGGCGTCGACCTGTCGTCGACCGGCCCGGCCGCCGCGATCGGCATCACCAGCAAGAACGCAATCCTGATGTGGCCGAAGACGATCGCCGGGCAGCCGGTGCAGGTGACGGTGCTCGACGACGCGTCCGACCCGGGCGCGGCCGTGCGCAACATCCGCAAGCTGGTCGACGAGGATCGCGTCGACGTCGTGGTCGGGCCGAACATCACGCCGGCCGCGCTCGCGGCGCTCGACGCGGTAGCCGCCGCCCAGACGCCGATGATCACGCTGGTCGGCTCCGGCGCGATCGTCGAGCCGCAGGAAGGCGCGCGGACCTGGGCATTCAAGATGGCGCAGAGCGACAGCGCGATGGCCGACGTGATGACGCGCTACATGGCCAACCACGGTGTGAAGACGGTCGGCTTCATCGGCTTCGCGGACAGCTATGGCGACAGCTGGCTGAACGAATTCACGCGCTTCGCGGAAATCCGCAAGATCCGCGTGATCGCGACGGAACGCTTCAACCGCACCGACGCGAGCGTCACCGGCCAGGCGCTGAAGCTGATCGCCGCGAAGCCCGACGCGATCCTGATCGCCGGCTCGGGCACGCCGGCCGTGCTGCCGCAACGCACGCTGATCGAGCGCGGCTACAAGGGCGCGATCTACCAGACGCACGGGATCGCCACGCCGGAATTCATCAAGCTCGGCGGCAAGGACGTCGACGGGACGCTGTTCCCGACCCAGCCGGTGGTCGTCGCGCGCACGCTGCCTGCCGACCATCCGGCCCGCAAGGCCGCGCTCGCGTTCGTCGATGCGTATGAAGCGAAATACGGCGCCGGCACGGTCACCCAGTTCGCGGGCGACGCGGCGGGCGTGTACCCGCGCCTCGCCGACGCGGTCGGCCGCGCGCTCAAGGCCGCGCAGCCCGGCACGCCGGGCTTCCGCGCGGCGCTGCGGCGCGAACTCGAACGCGCGCACGAACTCGTCGTGCCGAACGGCGTCGTCAACACCAGCGACAAGGATCACGTGGGGCTCGATCAGCGCGCGAGCGTGATGGGGATCGTGAAGCAGGGCCGATTCGTCTATCTGAGCCAGTAACGCACGGGCGGTCGCCGGACAGCTTGCCCGGTGCCCCGTTTTCCGCCATAATTCGCGTTTCGCCGCGCACAATCAGTACGAATCGCATGCGCGGCCAGGATCAAAGCCCAGGTGGTGAAATTGGTAGACGCAGGGGACTCAAAATCCCCCGCCGCAAGGCGTGCCGGTTCGATTCCGGCCCTGGGCACCAGTCTTTCGCAGCGTCAATGCGCTGCACTGTCGAAACCCGCGCAAGCTCGCCGCTTCGCGGGTTTTTTGTTGGTTTTTTGTTTGTTGCGCGCGCCACGCACGCCGCAACGCACGCCCTTGCCCGGCGGTCCAAGCATCAGGACACGCAAGCACGGAGGCCGCTCATGTCCACGCGCGTCTTCTTTTCGAGCCCGATCCGCCGCTGCGTGCTTGCCGCGCTGTTGTCGATCATGCTGAGCGGATGCGACCTGCTGCGCGAGCCGCCCGTGCCCGACTGGCCAGGGCCGCACGCGCCCTACCCGTTCCCGGACAGCATCCCGCATCGCACCGAGTGACCGGTTCGATCGACCGCGCACCGAGGTGCGGCCGCGCGTTCAGCGTTGCTCGCAGAACCGCGCGATCGCGTCCGCAACCGCTCCCGGCGCCTCGCGCTGCGGAAAGTGCCCGACACCGTCCAGCACGGCGCGCTCGTAGCGGCCGGTGAAGAACCGCTCGCGCCCGGCCGAAGTCTCGGGCCCGTTGCAGGCGTCCGCGCCGCCGTGCAGCACGAGCGTCGGCACCGACAGCACCGGTGCGGGTGTCAGTTGCGCGTCGTCTTCCGCATACGCGGCCCCGCCGTCGACGAATCCCCAGCGATAACGGTACGAGTGCAGCACCACGTCGATCCAGTCCGGGCCGTCGAAGGCAGTCGCGGCCGCGTCGAAGTCGCGTTCGTCGTACCAACCGGCCGGCGACCACGTATCCCACATCAGGCGCGCGAACGCCCGGCGATCGTCGCGCAGCGCCTGCTCGCCGCGCGGCGTCGCCAGGAACCAGTGATACCAGTAGTTGCGCGCCTGCGGCAGCGACAACGGCTGGGCCGGGTCGTTCGTGCCGTATCCCACCGACAGCATCACCAGATGCGAGGCCGCGCCGTCGCGCAACCCGCACGCGTTCGCAACCGCGCGCGCACCCCAGTCGTGCCCGACCAGCACGGGCCGCTCGATGCCGAGCGCGTCGATGAATTCGAGCAAGTCGCGGCCAAGCGCCGCGAGCCGGCCGCTGCGCGGCGTCGCGGGATCGCGAAAGCGGGTCGGCGCGAAACCGCGCAGCGCGGGCGCGAGCACGCGGTAGCCGCGTGCGGCCAGCGTTCGAGCCACGGCCTCCCAGCCGACCGGGCTGTCCGGCCAGCCGTGCAGCAGCACGGCCACGCGTTCGCCGCGCGGGTTCCATTCGAGATAGGCGAGTTCGAGCGACGCGGTCGTCGCATAGCGGTAAGCGGTCATGTGCACTCCGGTTGGTCAGCCTGAATGCCCGATGGTAGGCCCGTCTCTCATCACGATTCGCGGCGTATCATGACTAATTCTTCAAGTATCGTGGTGAATCAACCGATGGAACCGCTGACCGATCCCGCGTCGACCGCGCTCGACATCGCGCTGTTGCGTACCTTCCTCGAAGTCGTCGACAGCCGCGGCTTCGCGCCGGCCGCGGAGCGCCTCGCGCTGACGCCGTCCGCGGTCAGCGGCCACATCAAGCGGCTCGAGCAGGCGGCCGGCACGGTGCTGCTCGCGCGCACGACGCGCCGCATCGCGCTCACGCCGGCCGGCGACACGCTGTACGCGTACGCGCGCAACATCGTCGACATGGAGCGCGAAGTGCGCGCGAGGCTGCGCGGCGCGCCGGCGCACGCGCGATTGCGGGTCGGCGCGTCGGAGGATTTCGCGGGCGCATGGCTGCCGCAGGTGCTGCGCACGTTTCGCGACAGCCATCCGCGCACGTCGATCGAACTGAAGGTCGGGATCACCGCGGCGCTGCTGCGCGAGCAGACGCTGGGCCGGCTCGACGTCGTGTTCGGCAAGCAATGCAGGCAGGTCGACGCGCCGGGCGAACTGCTGTGGGAAGAACCACTGGTATGGGCGTTCGCGTCGGATATGGCAATCGACACCGAAGGCGAAGTGCCGCTCGCGCTGTTTCCGGAGCCGTGCGTGTACCGGGAAGCCGCGGTGTCCTCGCTCGCGGCCGCGCTGCGGCCCTTTCGCGTGCTGTTCGAAAGCGCCAGCATGGCCGGCTGCATATCGGCCGCGCTCGCCGGCTTCGCGGTCACGGCGCTCGCACGCAGCCAGTTGCGCGACGGCCTGCGCACGTGCGGGGCGAATGACGGCCTGCCGGCGTTGCCGGCCGCGTGCTTTTACGCGTTCGCGTCGAAGCCCGACGGCGCCTGCGCCGCGCTGATCGACGCGGTGCGGACGACCGGGCGCACGCGGCAGTTCGCCGCCTGAGTGCACGCGACGCGATGGCCGCACGTGCCGGACATACCCGCGCATGCCGCGTCGCACCGACGCCGATCGATCGGCGTCACCGGCCGGCGAATGGCGGGCGGCCCGCAGTTGCGGCCACGACGCCGCTTTCAGTCGCCGGTGCCGGCCGCGCCCGTGTCGTTCAATGCATCCGCCATCAACGCCCCGAACCATTCGACGAATGCGTTGAGCCGCCTCGACCGGTGCCGCCGATGCGGATATACGGCCGACACGTCCATCGGCGCGGCCCGATGGCCGGGCATCACCTCGACCAGCGCTCCGCTGTCGAGCAGATGCACGACGTCGAAGCGCGGAATCTGGATCAGCCCCATGCCTGCGATGCAGCTCGCGATATAGGTTTCAGCGTTGTTGACGATCACGCGGCTCGGCAGCGTCAGCGTATGCCGCCCGCCGTCCGCGCAGTATTCCCAGCCGAGCTCGCGGCCGGTCGTCGGCGACGCATAGCCGATCGCCCAGTGCCCGTGCGCAAGCGCATCGGGATGCTCGGGCACGCCGCATTCGCGCAGGTAGTCGGGGCTCGCGCAGTTGATCAGCGCGAACTGCCCGAGCGGCCGCACGACGAGGCTGCTGTCCGCGAGCCGCCCGACCCGGATCGCGCAGTCGACACCCTCCTGCACGAGATCGATCGAGCGGTCGGTCGAGCCGAGCGACAGTTGCAGCTTCGGGTAGCGGCGAAACAGCGACGGCAGCGCGGGGGCGATCACGCGGCGCGCGATCCGGCTCGGCGCATCGACGTTCAGCCGCCCGATCACGTCGCGATCGCGACGCCGGAACAGCCGGTCGAGCTCGTCGGCTTCCGCGAGCAGGCGCCGGCCACGCTCCAGCAGCAGCGCGCCGTCGGCAGTCAGCTGGACCTGCCGAGTCGTACGGTGCAACAGGCGCGTGCCGAGCGCGGTCTCGAGCTGCTGGACGGCGGCCGACACGGTCGCGCGCGGCACGTCGAGCGCGTGGGCGGCCTTGATGAAGCTGCCCATCTCGGCAACCTGAAGGAAGATTCTGACCTGATCCAGCTTGTCCATCGGCAGGCAGAGAACGTGGGTTCGGACGACCGCGGCCGGCAAGCGCCGCGCGTCGCGGCCGATTCCGGCGGCACAGATGAAACGGGCGCGCGGCGTTGTGTCCGCGCGCCCGTCCATTGTCCATGCAAACGGTCCATTGCGGGTCGCCGCGCACACGACGACCGCCGGCACGGCCCGTTACCGGGTCGATTACTTGGTCGTATAGCCGCCGTTGATCAGGATCGTCTGCCCGGTGATCCACCAGCCGTCGGTCACGAGATGACGGATGAACGGCACGACGTCCTCGATGTCGGTGAGGCCCGTCTTGCTGAACGGCGACAGCGCGGCGGCCGTCTTGTGATACGCGACCGCGTCGGCGCCTTCGGCCGGATAGAAGAACGGCGTATCCATCGGGCCGGGCCCGACCGCCGTCACCGAGATGCCGCGCGCGCCGTACTCCTTCGACGCCGCGCGCGTGAAGTGCTCGACCGGCGCCTTCGATCCTTCGTAGGCCGCATAGAACGGCGTGAACGCGCCGAGCAGCGACGTCACGAGCGTGACGAGCTTGCCGTGATCCTCGAGGTGCCGCCCCGCTTCCTTGATGAAGAAGAACGCCGACTTGCTGTTCACCGCGAACATCTCGTCGTACTCGGCCTCGGTGATTTCGGTGAACGGCTTCTTCAGCACCTTGCCGACGGTATTGATCGCGATGTCGATCTTGCCGAAGCGCTGCTTCGCATCGCCGAACAGCTTCTCGACCGCGGCGGCCGTCGTCAGGTCGGCCTGGAACGTCGCGGCATCCGCGCCGGCCGCGCGCACGGCAGCGGCCGTCTCTTCGGCCTGCGCCTGCGATGCCGCGCTGTTGTAGTGAATCGCCACCGCCTTCGCGCCGTGGCCGGCCAGGTCCCGGGCGATCAGCCCGCCGAGATTCTTGGCGCCGCCTGCGATCAGGACGACCTTGTCTGCGAGCGTATGAGTAGCCACGGTTGACTCCTGTTTGCGTTGAATGAAGCTAGGAGTGTAGGCACGCGCGACGTGCCGGTCAGCCGGGCACGGCTGGATGAATTATCCAGAAAAACGATCCAATCAGGCATCCGGAACGGTGGGCTGCCCCACCGACGAACGCGACGAAATCCGCTCGACACGACACGATGCACGGCCGCCGGGCCGTGCGGTTCAGCGCGCGTACAGCACCGCGTCGATCTTGCCGAGCAGCCACTGCATGCCGGCCAGATGCTGCTGGTCGTGGCTGCACAGGTAATGGACGAGACCGCGCACGGTCAGCGCGCCGTAGCCTTCGAACTCGCCGGTGCGCGCAAACTGCCCGGGCGTGAGGCGCGACACGAGGTTGAGCGTCTCGCGCCGCGCGTCGCGAATCGCCGCGAGCACGTCGGACGCGTACGCGGCGTCGTAGCGGCGCTCGAGCGCGAGCGCATCGCCGTCGACCGACACGAGCAGCGGGTGATCTTCGTCGAGCATCCGCCGCAGCCGCACGTGGTAGCCGTCGATTTCGATGTCGCGCACGTGGCAGAGCTGCCCGAGCGGCGAGAAATGCTCGCTCGGGATCCCGCTCCAGTCGTCGGGGGTCCAGCGCGCGTAGCCGTCCGGCACGGCGGCGAAATGCGCTTCGAGCTGACGGGGGAAATCGGCGAGTGCATCGAGCGTCGTCGGATTCATGCGGCGAACTCCGTGTCGGATGGAGACGGCGATAGCCCCGGTACGGGCGTGCCGCCGTCGTGGCGCGACTTCACGCTGAAGCCGTACGCCCCTTGCATGCGACGTCCACTTTCCGTGAAGAACAAACGTGCGGCGCGGCGCTCCGGCAGCTTACCAGCGCGGGCGGGTTCGTGCCGGTGCCGGCGCGTGGCTTGATAGAATGCGCGCGCTATGGATCTCGAAAGCATTCTCTACACGCAGGGCTTCGGCTCGCGCCGCCAGTGCCGCGGCCTGATCGAAACGGGCCGCGTCACCGTCGCGGGCGCGAGCGCGACCGACCCCGACGCGTCGTTCGACACCGACGGCCTCGTGTTCACGGTCGACGACACCGCGTGGCCGTTCCACGCCCGCGCGTATCTCGCGCTCAACAAGCCGGCCGGCTACGAGTGTTCGCGCGAGCCGCAACACCACGCGAGCGTGTTCAGCCTGCTGCCCGCGCCGCTCGTCGCACGCGGCGTGCAATGCGTCGGCCGCCTCGACCAGGACACGACGGGCCTGCTGCTGCTGTCCGACGACGGCCAGTTCGTGCACGCGTACACGTCGCCGAAGCGCAAGGTGCCGAAAACCTACGTCGCCACCGTGCGCCACCCGCTCGACGACGCCCAGCTGGACGCACTGCGCGCCGGCGTGCAGCTCCACGGCGAGCCGAAGCCGATCGCGGCGGTCGCCGCCGACGCGCGCGACACGCACGCGCTCGCGCTGACCGTCCTCGAAGGCAAATATCATCAGGTGAAACGCATGGTCGCGGCCGCGAGCAATCGCGTCGAGGCGCTGCACCGCGAAAGCATCGGAGGGTTCAGGCTGCCGGACGACCTGGCGCCGGGCGCGTGGCGCTGGCTCGGGGAAGACGACCTTTCAGCCCTGCGCAATCCCGTCAAAACCCTGTAAGGGAAAATCCGCACGATCGTTCGATGTCGGGCCGCGTCGCGGCCGCCCGATCCCCCGCTATACTGAAATCACAAGCTGTACGAGCAGCAATGCAGGGGAGACATCATGAACTTCAACCATTCTTTCGAACTGTCGTACGTGACGATCGCGTTCGCGGTCGTGGGCGCCATCGTGATCGGCGCGCTGCTGGCCGCGATGCACATGAAGCACAAATACCATCCGAACCTGATCGGCGCGCTGATCGGCGCGCTGTTGTGCTTCCTGCTGATCGAGGCGTTACCGGCGCTGACCTGACGCGCCGCGCGGCGCGAGCGTTTGAAGGAATTCGTCTACGGTCGGATAGCGCAACGTCACGCACAATTCGGCCTTGAGCCGCGCATTGGACAGGCGCCGCGACTCGCGCATGAACGACAGGAGCGCCGGCTCGAGTTGCTGCTCGGCGTCCGCGCGGCTGATCCGCGGCGGCGGCGGCAGGCCGAACACCTGCGCGACCCGGTCGAAATACTCTCCCATCCGCAGTTCGCTGTCGTCCGACGCGTGCACGGCGCGCGCCGGCTTGCCCCGCACGGCCGCACGACGCAGGATCGCCGCGAGATCGTCGGCGTGGATGTGGTTCGTGTAGACGTCGTCGGCCGCGTCGAGTGCCGGCGTGCCGCGCTCAAGCCGCGCGAGCGGCAGCCGGTTCGCCGCGTAGATGCCGGGAATGCGCACGATGCGCGCGGACAGCACGCCGCGCACCGTCGCCGCCCGCAGCTGACGCTCGGCCGAGACGCGCCGGAACGCGCGCGGATTCGCGGGGCGCAGCGGCTGCGTTTCGTCGATTCGGGCGCCGCCGCAGTCGCCGTAGACGCCCGTCGTGCTGGCGTAGACGAGCGTCGGCGCGCGAAGGGCGTCGGGTACAATACGCGCTTCCCGCACCGGCACGCCGGCCTGTCGGGTCGCGGCGCGCAGCGTGCGGAGCCGGCCGACCGACGACACCGCCGGTGCGGACGGCCGCCGCGCAGGCACGGACAATGCGGCGATCAGCGCACGGGTGCGGCGATCGTCGCGGCCGTCGGATTGCGGCGGCGCGAGATGCAGGATCGTGCGGGCGAGGCCCGCGATACGTCCGAGCGTCGCCCGGCGATCGAGGTCGCCGACGAGCGGCGTCGCGCCTGCCGCGCGCAGTTCGTCGCGGCGGCCCGGATGGCTCGTCAGCGCGACGATGCGCAGGTTGCGGCGCGCATCGCGCCATTGCGCGACGCAGCGCAGGCCGACGTCGCCGCAGCCGACGATCAGGACGCGCGGCCGGCGCAGGATTCGAGTCGCGATCATGTTGGTTGCGAAATCAGTAGCCACCGTTGCGCGGCGCGCAACGGGTTTGCATTGTAGCTGCCGTGCGCGATATGCACGGTCCCCACATTTTGTTCTATTTGGTTCTATGGCATTCAACGTTACTCTCAAGCAAAGCGGCCGGCAGTTCCAGGTCGAGTCGGACGAAACCGTGCTGGCGGCGGCGCTGCGCCAGAACGTCCATCTGCCGTACGGGTGCAAGAACGGCGCGTGCGGCTCCTGCAAGGGCCAGATCGTGTCGGGCCAGATCGAACAGGGCCCGCACGCCGCGTCGGCACTGTCCAACGACGAGCGCACGCGCGGCCTCGCGCTGCTGTGCTGCTCGAAGGCGCAATGCGACCTCGAGATCGACGTGCGTGAAATCGCCGGTGTCGACGGCGTGCAGGTGAAGAAGCTGCCGTGCCGGATCGCCGCGCTCGAGCGCCGCGCCGACGACGTGATGGTCGTGAAGCTGCAGCTGCCGGCCAACGAGCGCCTGCAATACCTCGCGGGCCAGTACGTCGAGTTCATCCTGAAGGACGGCTCGCGCCGCAGCTACTCGATGGCGAACGCGCCGCACGAGGAAGGCCCGATCGAGCTGCACATCCGCCACATGCCGGGCGGCAAGTTCACCGACCACGTGTTCGGCGCGATGAAGGAACGCGACATCCTGCGCTTCGAAGGCCCGCTCGGCACGTTCTTCCTGCGCGAGGACTCCGACAAGCCGATCGTGCTGCTCGCATCGGGCACCGGCTTCGCGCCGATCAAGGCGATCGTCGAGCACGTGAAGCACCGGGGCATCACGCGTCCGATGACGCTCTACTGGGGCGCACGCCGCAAGAAGGACATCTACCTCGGCGAGCTTGCCGAGCAATGGGCACGCGAGATCCCGAACTTCAAGTACGTGCCGGTGCTGTCCGAGCCGGACGACGCCGACCAGTGGACCGGCCGCACCGGCTTCGTCCATCGCGCGGTGATCGAGGACCTGCCCGATCTGTCGGGCCACCAGGTGTACGCATGCGGCGCGCCGGTGATGGTCGAATCCGCACAGCGCGACTTCACGCAGCACCACGCGCTGCCGGCCGACGAGTTCTACGCGGACTCGTTCACGAGCGCCGCCGATCTCGCGCATCCGGTCTGAGCCCCGGGCGCGCCCGCGCGCCCCGCTGCGCGCCGCCGTGTCACATCCGTGGCATCGCGACGGTTTACAGTGGGGCGCGGGATGCCTTATGCTTGCGCACATGAACCGCTTCCTGTCCGCACTTCGACGTCGCCGCTCGCCGCTCCGCCCGGATGCCGCCGGCTCGTCACGGACTCGCGCGTAACCTACTCCTCCGCTTCACCGGTTACGCACAAGCTGTTCGACCCACCAGCCACGGCCTTCCGTGGCTTTTTTATTGCCCGCTTTCCTTTCAACGTCCGCTGGAGTCTGCTGCCATGCCCCTGAACGATTACCCGATCGACTCGCTGATGTACATCACGAACCGCCCCGACATCGTGTTTACGCACGGCAAGGGTTCGTGGCTCTACGATCACACGGGCAAGCGCTATCTGGACTTCATTCAGGGCTGGGCCGTCAACAGCCTCGGCCACTGCAACGACGGCATCGTCGAAGCGCTGAAGACGCAGGCGGAGAAGCTGCTGAACCCGTCGCCCGCGTTCTACAACGAACCGATGGCGAAGCTCGCTGGCCTGCTCACGCAGCACAGCGTATTCGACAAGGTGTTCTTCACGAACAGCGGCGCGGAAGCGAACGAAGGCGCGATCAAGCTCGCGCGCAAGTGGGGCCGCAAGTTCAAGAACGGCGCGTACGAGATCATCACGTTCGACCACAGCTTCCACGGCCGCACGCTCGCGACGATGTCGGCCAGCGGCAAGCCGGGCTGGGACACGATCTACGCACCGCAGGTGCCGGGCTTCCCGAAGGCCGAGCTGAACGACATCAACTCCGTCGAGAAGCTGATCACCGACAAGACCGTCGCGGTGATGCTCGAGCCGATCCAGGGCGAAGGCGGCGTGATCCCGGCCACGCGTGAATTCATGCAGGCGCTGCGCGCGCTGACGAAGCAGCACGACCTGCTGCTGATCGTCGACGAAGTGCAAAGCGGGTGCGGCCGCGCGGGCACGCTGTTCGCGTACGAGCTGTCCGGCATCGAGCCGGACATCATGACGCTCGCGAAGGGCATCGGCGGCGGTGCACCGCTCGGCGCGCTGCTGTCGAAGGCCGACGTCGCGGTGTTCGAGGCCGGCGACCAGGGCGGCACGTACAACGGCAACCCGCTGATGACGGCCGTCGGCTATTCGGTGATCTCGCAGCTCGTCGCGCCCGGCTTCCTCGAAGGCGTGCGCGAGCGCGCCGAATACCTGAAGCGCAGGCTGCTCGAACTGTCGGAGGAACGCGGCTTCGAGGGCGAACGCGGCGAAGGCCTGCTGCGCGCGCTGCTGCTCGGCAAGGACATCGGCCCGCAGATCGTCGAGAAGGCCCGCGACATGCAGCCCGACGGCCTGCTGCTGAACGCTGCGCGCCCGAACCTGCTGCGCTTCATGCCCGCGCTGAACGTCACGACCGAGGAAATCGACCAGATGATGGCGATGCTGCGGTCGATCCTCGACACGCTCTAAGGAAACCACCGCGATGGATGCCGCCGCCGATGCTGTCGCGATCCGCCCGTTCGAACGCACCGACACCGATGCCGTGCTGGCCGTGTGGCGCGATGCGTTCCCGCAGTACGACGAAGCCGGCGCGCCGCCGCACCGCGATCCGCTGCGCTCGATCGAGCTGAAGCTCGCGACGCAGCCGGAGCTGTTCTTCGTCGCGACGTGCGGCGCGCGGGTCGTCGGCACGCTGATGGCGGGTTTCGACGGACATCGCGGCTGGCTCTACTCGTTCGGCGTGTCGAACGACGCGCGGCGGCTCGGCATCGGCCGCGCGCTGATCGCGCATGCGGAACGCGCGCTCGCCGCGCGCGGCTGCCTGAAGATCAACCTGCAGGTGCTGCCCGGCAACGACGATGCATGCCGCTTCTATGCGGCGCTCGGCTATCGCGTCGAGGAACGCATCTCGTTCGGCAAGACGCTGCCGGCCGCGTGACGCCGCCGGCAGCCGCCGCGTTCAGCGCGTGATCGGCCCCGCGTCCGGCAGCGGATTGCCGAGCGCGTCGGTCGGCACGGCCTGCTGCTCGAACGCCGCGAAATACGCGGCCCACTGCGACTCGCTCACGCGCACGATCAACGCGCCGTCCTGCCACACGTCGTTGTGATCGTTGTGGTCGTTGCCCGCGCGATGCAGGTAGTTCGCGCCTGTCGAACCCTGGTTCATGTGCGTGTCGTGGATGCCGTTGCCCTCCCTATACGTGCGGCCGAACACGACGACGTCGAGCCCCTGCGACTGCGCGGCATTGACGAGTCGCAGCAGCGACGGGATCGGCTCCGCGTTCTCGGTGCCGTCCATCACCGCGCTGGCACGCCATGCGCCCGTCTCGTTCAGGATGTCGCTGCGCAGATAGTCGAGCGCCGGCAGCGCGGTTTGCCCGGTGAGATCGGTATAGCCCTCGGCCACGGCCGCGAGCGTCGCCGTGACCGGATGATGGAAATCGTAGACGAGCTTGTAGTTCAGCAGGTCGTCCGCGTCGTTGGTGCCGACGTTGATCGCGACGTCCCAGTCGCCGGACGGCAATGCGAGCGTCAGGTGGATGTGATACTGGATCTCGCTGCCGTGTGGCGAGCCTTTCAGCTGCGCCACCGACGTCACCTTCGCCTTCACGAAACCGTAATCCAGACTCATGGGTGCTCTCCGTGTCCCGATGAACCGACCATGCTACGCAGCCTGCGTGACGGTTGGTGGACGGCAGGTAGCGGACGGCGTTCGTGCTACCGTGTCCCGCGCCGCATGGTCGGCGTCACTGTCGAATGCATGGAGTCGCATCCGCGCGCGCAGTTCGCCGCCGGGCGCGCCGCATGAAAAAAAGGCTGTCACGGTATCCCGTGACAGCCTTTCGAAAGCCCTTGCGCGGCACGCCGGCATCCACCGCCGCGCCGCACCGGGCCCGCTCATTTACTCACCCAGATACGCAGCCCGCACCTTCGGATCGTCGAGCATCTGCTTGGCGTCGCCTTCCATCGTGACCGTGCCGGAATCCATCACGTAGCCGCGATCGGCCGCCTGCAGCGCGAGCCGCGCGTTCTGCTCGACCAGCAGCACCGTGATGCCCTCCTTCGAGATCTCGCGCACCACTTCGAAGATCTTCTCGAC
>NZ_QTQN01000064.1:0-18747 GCF_003853755.1 Burkholderia sp. Bp8984 | reverse complement strand
ACCTTCGTGAACGGCTTGTGCCAGCTGAGGCCCTCGCGCGCGAGACGCGCCCAGAAGCCTTCGTAATCCTGCTCGGCTTCGGCGACCAGTGCGCGGTAGGCCGGCATGCCGGAGATGTTGGCCGCCTTCTCGAGCGCCGCGGGCGGCGCAAACTGACGGGTTTCGTGAAGAACCGATTCAATCGCAGACATCGACAACCCCTTGGTGAACATGAATCCTCTGCATGGCGGCGCGATCATGCGCGCCGCGCTTCTTTGGCCGGCGCATGTGCGCCGCTGTCTCCCACCCACCCGCGCGCGGCCCGGAGGCTGCGCACGATGCTGCGCCGCACCACGTCATGCGACGATGGACGTACGGCCCGGCGATATCCACGATAAGCGCTCGAACTTACCCGTCACTTACGCGGCATGACCGTTTCGCGCGCCAGCGCCGCCTTGCGGTCGGCTGCATGACAGCCGGCTTTACGCTGTTACAAACGCGACCCTACAATCCTAACTGAACTCGCCCCCCGGACTCCAGCTTGAATCGCTACGCCCTCTTCCTCATCCTGTCGATGCTGTTCGTCGGCAGCAACGTCGGTATCGGTAAATCCATCGTCGTCTTCGTCCCGGTCGCCATCCTCGCCACGCTGCGCTTCGTGATCGCGATCGCCGTGCTGTGGCCGCTGTTCAGCCCGGTGAAGATGCGCGCGGTCCGGCGTGCGGAATGGCTGAACCTGTTCCTGCAGGCATTCTTCGGCACCTTCATGTTCACGCTGCTGATGCTCAACGGCGTGCAGCGCACGAGCGCGGTCGCGGCCGGCGTGATCACGAGCACGATCCCCGCCATCGTCGCGCTGTTCGCGTGGCTGATCCTGCGGGAAAAACCGAACGGCCGTGCGCTCGTGTCGATCGCGCTCGCGATCGCCGGCGTCGTGACGATCAACCTCGCCAACGGCAGCGCAGGCAGCACGTCCGCGCACGGCGCCGGCACGTCGTCCGGCTCGCTGACCGGCAACCTGCTGATCCTCGGTGCCGTGTGCTGCGAATCGATCTACGTGATCCTGTCGCGCCGGCTCACGCAGACGCTCGCGCCGATCGACATCTGCGCGTACACGCACCTGTTCGGCCTGTGCCTGATGCTGCCGCTCGGCGCGACGGCGCTGTGGCATTTCGATTACGCGAGCGTGCCGGCCGGTACGTGGGCGCTCGTCGTCTGGTACGGGCTGTCGGCCAGCATCTTCTCGTTCTGGCTGTGGATGAAGGGCATCCGGCACGTGCCGGGCAGTCTCGCCGGCGTGTTCAGCGCGGTGCTGCCGGTCGCCGCCGCCGCGTACGGCATCGCTTTCCTCGGCGAACGCCCGACGCTCGCGCACGGCATCGCGCTCGCCTGCGTCGTGACCGGCATCGTGCTCGCGAGCCTGCGCGTGAAGCGCGTGCCGGCTGCCGCGTCCTGATCCGTCCCCGGCAGC
The DNA here is from genome assembly GCF_003853755.1 of Burkholderia sp. Bp8984. Classification (NCBI taxonomy): domain Bacteria; kingdom Pseudomonadati; phylum Pseudomonadota; class Betaproteobacteria; order Burkholderiales; family Burkholderiaceae; genus Burkholderia; species Burkholderia sp. Bp8984. The sequence continues at coordinate 17,297 of NZ_QTQN01000064.1, read as the reverse complement.
GCCGGCGCGTCGCTGCAGTCGCGCCGGCCGACGCGTTACAATAGCGCGCCTTTTCAAGATTACCCCCGATACCTGCGCACAGCGCCCGTACCACCATCATGTCTGCCCCGCATTCGCCCGGCTCCACCCGTCGTCCCCTGCGCCCGCTGCCCGCGCTGATCTTCATGAGCCGCTGGCTCCAGGTTCCGCTTTATCTGGGTCTGATCGTCGCGCAGGCCGTCTATGTATTCCTGTTCCTGAAGGAAGTCTGGCACCTGCTGTCGCACGCGAGCTCCCTCGACGAGATCAGCGTGATGCTCGCGGTGCTCGGCCTGATCGACGTCGTGATGATTTCGAACCTGCTGATCATGGTGATCGTCGGCGGCTACGAGACGTTCGTGTCGCGCCTCGGCATCGAGGGCCATCCCGACGAGCCCGAGTGGCTCGACCACGTGAACGCGGGCGTGCTGAAGGTCAAGCTGTCGATGGCGCTGATCAGCATTTCGTCGATCCACCTGCTGAAGACCTTCATCAACCCGGATCAGCACACGACGCACGCGATCATGTGGCAGGTGCTCATCCACGTGTCGTTCCTCGTGTCGGCGCTCGTGATGGCGTGGGTCGACCGCCTGACGACCCACACGCACCCGGCCCATTTCCACGAGACGCATGCGCCGGCGCCGGCCGTGTCCCGCAAATCGGTCGAACCTGCCGTCCACGCATAAACGTATTCCCCACAGTCCCCACAGAGTCTCAGCCATGACCGTCATCAAACAGGAAGACCTGATCCAGAGCATCGCGGATTCGCTGCAGTACATCAGCTACTACCACCCGCTCGACTACATCCAGGCCCTCGGCCGCGCGTACGAGCTGGAAGAGAGCCCGGCCGCGAAGGACGCGATCGCGCAGATCCTCACGAACAGCCGCATGTGCGCGGAGGGCAAGCGCCCGATCTGCCAGGACACCGGCATCGTCACGATCTTCGTGAAGGTCGGCATGGACGTGCGCTGGGACGGCGCGACGATGGGCCTCACCGACATGATCAACGAAGGCGTACGCCGCGGTTACACGCACCCGGACAACGTGCTGCGCGCGTCGATCGTCAATCCGCCGGAAGGCGCCCGCAAGAACACGAAGGACAACACGCCGGCCGTGATCCACTACGAGATCGTGCCGGGCGACAAGGTCGACGTGCAGGTCGCGGCGAAGGGCGGCGGCTCGGAGAACAAGTCGAAGTTCGTGATGCTGAACCCGTCCGATTCGATCGTCGACTGGGTGCTGAAGACGGTCCCGACGATGGGCGCGGGCTGGTGTCCGCCGGGCATGCTCGGGATCGGCATCGGCGGCACCGCCGAGAAGGCGATGCTGATGGCGAAGGAATCGCTGATGGAGCCGATCGACATCCAGGAAATCATCGCGCGCGGCCCGAAGGACTGGGTCGAGGAGCTGCGCGTCGAACTGCACGAGAAGGTCAACGCGCTCGGCATCGGCGCGCAGGGCCTCGGCGGCCTCGCGACCGTGCTCGACGTGAAGATCATGGCTGCTCCGACGCACGCGGCATCGAAGCCGGTCGCGCTGATCCCGAACTGCGCGGCCACGCGTCACGCGCACTTCGTGCTCGACGGCTCGGGCCCCGCGAAGCTCGAGGCGCCGTCGCTCGACGCCTGGCCGAAGGTCCAGTGGGAACCGAACACGGAAACCAGCAAGCGCGTCGACCTGAACACGCTGACGCCGGAAGAAGTCGCCAGCTGGACGCCGGGCCAGACGCTGCTGCTGTCGGGCAAGATGCTCACGGGCCGCGACGCCGCGCACAAGCGCATCGCCGACATGCTGGCGAAGGGCGAGAAGCTGCCGGTCGACTTCACGAACCGCGTGATCTACTACGTCGGTCCGGTCGATCCGGTGCGTGACGAAGTAGTCGGCCCGGCAGGTCCGACGACGGCCACGCGGATGGACAAGTTCACCGAGACGATGCTCGCCCAGACGGGCCTGATCTCGATGGTCGGCAAGGCCGAACGCGGCCCGGTCGCGATCGACGCGATCAAGAAGCACAAGGCGGCCTACCTGATGGCGGTCGGCGGTGCCGCTTACCTCGTGTCGAAGGCGATCCGCGGCGCGAAGGTGCTCGCGTTCGAAGACCTCGGCATGGAAGCGATCTACGAATTCGACGTGCAGGACATGCCGGTGACGGTGGCCGTCGACTCGTCGGGCACGTCGGTGCACCAGACCGGTCCGAAGGAGTGGCAGGCGAAGATCGGCAAGATCCCAGTCGCAACCGCTTAAGCGCACTCGCACGAAAGGCCGGACGACGATCCGGCCTTTTTACTTCTCATTCTCATGATTGCGCGCGGCCGGTGCTTCGACGCTGATTCTCATTCCCGGCAAAAGGCAGGCCCGGCAAGGCTCCGAGGCTTGGCATTTCCCGTTCGAGCGATTATCGTTCGGTTTCTGAAGCCCCATTGAACAAGGAACAGCCATGCAAGGCGACAAGAAAGTCATCGAATACCTGAACGCCCAACTGAAGAACGAACTCACGGCGATCAACCAGTACTTCCTGCATGCGCGCATGTACAAGCACTGGGGCCTCGACAAGCTCGGCAAGCACGAATACGACGAATCGATCGGCGAAATGAAGCACGCCGACTGGCTGATCGAGCGCGTGTTCATGCTCGACGGCCTGCCGAACCTGCAGGATCTGCACAAGCTGCTGGTCGGCGAGGAAACCGAAGAGATCCTGAAGTGCGACCTGAAGCTCGAGCAGATCTCGCAGTCGACGTGCAAGGAAGCGATCGCTTACTGCGAATCGGTGCGTGACTACGTGTCGCGCGAGATCTTCGAAAAGATCCTCGACGACACCGAAGAGCACATCGACTGGCTGGAAACGCAGATCGACCTGATCGGCAAGGTCGGCCTGCAGAACTACCAGCAGACGATGATGGGTTCGCCCGAGTAATCCTCCCCCCTCGATCGCCACCTTGCCTTCAGCATGACGATGACGAACCACCCCGCCGCCCCCGTCGGCATCTTCGATTCCGGGCTCGGCGGCCTATCGGTGCTGCGCGCCGTGCGCGCGCACCTGCCCGGCGAGTCGTTCGTCTACGTCGCCGATTCGCACCATGCACCGTACGGTCCACGCGACGAGGCGTTCATTACGGAGCGTACGCTGGCCATCGGCGAGTGGCTCGCCCGCGAAGGGGCGAAAGCGCTCGTGATCGCCTGCAACACGGCAACGGCGCGGGCGATCGCGGCCATCCGCGAACGCCTGGCGATACCGCTCGTCGGTGTCGAGCCGGGCATCAAACCGGCCGCCGCCGTGTCCGCGACCGGTATCGCGGGCGTGCTCGCCACGCAATCGACGCTGAACAGCCCGCGCTTCCAGGCGCTGCTCGACCGTTACGGCGCGGGCCGCCGCTTCATCTGCCAGCCGGGCCACGGGCTCGTCGAAGCGATCGAACGCGGCGACACGAACTCGCCCGCGTTGCGTGCGTTGCTCGAGCGTTACCTGCAGCCGATGCTCGACGACGGCGCCGATACGCTGGTGCTCGGCTGCACGCACTACCCGTTCTTCACGGAAACGATTCGTGACCTTGTCGGCGACCGCCTGACGATCGTCGACACGAGCGACGCGATCGCCCGCCAGCTCACGCGCGTGCTCGACGAACGCGGCCTGCGCGCGCCGGCCGGCACGCGTGCCGCGCCGCCGCGCTTCTGCTCGACGAGCGACGGCCTGCAACTGCGCGCACTCGCGTCGTCGCTGCTCGGCCTCGACGTGCCGGTCGAATCCGTCACCATTTCCTCGCCGAACGCGCGCGCCTGCGCGACCGCCTGAAGCGGGCCGGCACGCCGCCGGTTCACCCTCTCCGCCGGCCGCTGCGCCGCCCCTCCATTTCAAGGGTCCGATGACCTTAAAAAAAGCCGAACCCAGGCTTGTCAACGCTCGCAAATTTAATGATAATAATTCGCATTAACGTTAGCTATCGCAACTCATCATGATCGTCTGCGTGTGCAAGTCTGTTTCCGATCGCAAGATTCGCGCGTCCCTCGCCGAGGGCGTGAGTTCCTTCGATGAACTCCAGTTCGAGCTCGGCGTGGCCACGTGCTGCGGCAAGTGCGAGGAGTCCGTACGCGACCTCATGGCCGAGCAAGGCGTCTGCGCGAGCCGGTGCGGCGTCGAGCACCACGCTCACCCGATCCCGGTCACGTTCTACGACCGCAAGGCCGCCTGAGCGGCGCCGAGCGTACGCACGCGGCTGCGGCCGCATTTGATGTCCGACCGTCAGCAAGCCATCTTCCGCGCGAGCCAGCGGCTTACCTGCCAAGGAGCCTGTCATGGAATTGCTGATCGGATTTGTGACCACCGTGTGCATCTCGCTGCTGATCTTCCGCAAGTAACACCGATTCACCCGCCGCGCCCCGGGTGCGACGTCGTCCTTTCAAGCTAACATGCAGGCTTCGCAATCCGCTCCTTCCGGCGTCCTGCCGGCTGCCCCACGTATGAATCCCCGGGTCATCACCGTCGCGGTCGGTGTGCTTGCCGCACACGCGATCATGCTGGCGGCCGCCTGGCTCCATCGCAACGCGCCGCCGCCGAAAGAGATCGAGGTCCAGTCGATCACCGCGCAACTCATCCCGCCTGCGCCTGCCGCTCAGCCGGTCGCGGTCCAATCGGCCGCGCAGCCCGCACCGCCGAAGCCCGTGCCGCGCGAGAAGCCCAAGGTCGAGCCGAAGCCCGTGCAGAAGGCGGTCAAGCCGACGCCTCAGCCGGTCGCGCAATCCCCGTCGCCGACGCCCGCGCCGGCGGCTGCCGATCCGACACCCGCTCCCGCCGCGCCTGCCCCTGCCGCGCCGGCCGCCGCACCCGGCCCGGCTCGCGAGACGATGCAGGTCAGCGCGCCGAAGAACGTATCGGCACTCAGCTGCAATTTCGTGAAGCCCACCTATCCGTCGATGTCGCGCCGCCGCGGCGAAACGGGCACGGCTTATGTTCACTTCATCATCGGCGTGACGGGCAAGATCGAAAGCGTCCAGTTGCAGAAGAGCAGCGGCTACCCGCGTCTCGACGAAGCCGCGCTCGATGCGACGCGCGCCAGCACCTGTCCGCCGTACATCGAGAATGGGCAAGCGATTCGCGCCGCCCATACGCTGCCCTTCAACTTTACGCTCGACGATTAACCCGCCTCATTCGGAAGATTCAAAGGAAACAAAAATGCAAAGCTACGGTATCGCGCACGTCTGGGCGCAAGGTGATTTCGTCACGCGCGCCATTGCGATCACGCTGCTCGTGATGTCGGTCCTGTCGTGGATCGTGATCATCGTCAAGGGCTGGAACGTGGTTCGCCTGAACCGTCTCACGAAGAATGCCGAGCAGGCGTTCTGGCATTCGGACGATTTCGACGACGGCATCAAGAAGCTCGGGCTCGCCGCATCGACGCCGAGCGACAACCCGTTCCTCGCGCTCGCGCTGTCGGGCAAGGAAGCCGCCGATCACCACCATCAGACGCAACCGCACCTGCACGACCGCATGGACGTGTCGGACTGGGTCACGCGCTGCCTGAAGGACACGATGGACGAAGGCATCTCGCGCATGCAGGCCGGTCTCGCGATTCTCGCGTCGATCGGCAGCACGGCGCCGTTCGTCGGCCTGTTCGGCACGGTCTGGGGCATCTACCACGCGCTGCTGGCGATCGGCGCAACCGGCCAGACGTCGATCGACCAGGTCGCGGGCCCGGTCGGCGAATCGCTGATCATGACGGCCTTCGGCCTGTTCGTCGCGATTCCCGCGGTGCTCGGCTACAACGCACTGACCCGCGCGAACAAGGGTGTCGTCAGCAAGCTGCGCCGCTTCGCGCACGGTCTGCACGCGTACTTCGTGACGGGTGCGCGCCTCGCATCGTCGTCGCCCCGCGACGGCCTGCGCCTTGCTTCACGCGCCAGCTGAGACGGGGTGAACCATGGCAATGAACACCGGCTTCAGCGATGACGACGACGATGGCGTGATGAGCGAGATCAACATGACGCCGCTCGTCGACGTCATGCTCGTACTCCTGATCATTTTCCTCGTGACGATCCCGGCGATGCAGCATGCGGTGAAGATCGACCTGCCGCACGCGAGCAGCCAGCCCGTCGACGAAAAGCCGCAGACAGTCGACGTCGCGATCCAGGGCAACGGTACGATACTGTGGAACGAACAGACGGTCACGCGCGAGCAACTGCAGGCGCACATCGCGGAAGCGGCACAGCATCAGCCGCAACCGGAGTTGCACCTGCGTGCCGATCGCAAGGTTGCCTATGAACGTGTGGCCGAAGTGATGTCCGATGCGCAGGCCGGCGGCCTGACGAAGCTCGGCTTCGTGACGGAGCCGACTGCGAGGGCGAAGTAACGCACGCGCATTTCGCTACGCGACGGTCGGTCGCTTGGCCGGCCGCGCCTCGCCGGCCACACCTAGCCGGCCGCACACAAAGTAAAAGGCCTTCATCGCCAGATGAAGGCCTTTTTTCATGCGCACGCGGGCGCCTTCGGGCGGCGGGCTCTTCGGCGGTATCGGTTGCGCCTCGAGCAACGCAAATGCGGCTACCGTGGTCTGCACGGACTGCGCGTTCTGCCCTATCTGGCTCGCAATATATGCGGCCACCTGATTCCGCTCAGAACTTCCTTCGCGAAATGGGATTTCAATATAGGCCTGCCCGCGGATGCATTCAAGGTCCCGGCGATTGAAACTTGCGATTGCAGGCGGCGCTTCAATGACAAAACAAATTTGCCACGACGCGCATCTTGCATTCAGGTGGCCGAAGCATCGGCCGCCGCCGCATCCTTCTTCGCGCGCTCGGGGCAGCCCGGCTGCTTGTATTCGCCGTGGTCGAGCTTCTCGACCAGATAGTCGACGAACGCGCGCACCGCGGGCGGCATCCCCTGCCGCGACACGAACACCGCGTAGAGCTGCGGCACCGGCAGCGTCCAGCCCGGCATCACCGGCGACAGCTGCCCCGCGCGCAATGCATTGCCGTACATCATCTCAGGCAGCGCCGCGATGCCGAGGCCGTCGAGCACGGCCTCGCGGATCGTCATCAGGTCGGCCGTCACGAGCCGCGGATCGTGCTCGTGCAAATGACGCGTGCCATCCGGTGCGATCAGGCTGAACACGTGCCGCCCGTCGACGCTCGGCGTATCGAGCGTCTCGAAATGGGCCAGATCGTCCGGCACGAGCGGCGGCGCATTCTGGTTCAGCAGGCTCGGCGCGCCGACCAGCATCTGCTCGGTCCGCCACAGCGGCCGCACGACGATGTTCGCGTTCTGCGGCGGCTCCGAGCGCACGCGCAACGCGACGTCGATCGAATCCTCGAACAGGTCGATCACGCGGTTGGTCACACGGATGTGCACCTTGACCTCGGGATAGCGGTGCAGGAATTCGGGAAGGATGCGCGACAGCATCGTCTGCGACAGGGTAACGGGGACGCTCACGCGCACCGAGCCGCGCGGCGACGCACGCAGCTGCTGCACGGCGTTCATCGCGGCCTGCGCCTCGGCGAGCATCGCCTGGCAATGCTGGTAGAACAGTTCTCCCGCCTCGGTCAGCGCGAGCTTGCGCGTCGAGCGCTGCAGCAGGCGCACGCCGAGCGCCGCCTCGAGTTCGGTCAGGCGCCGCGACAGGCGCGATTTCGAGATGCCCAGTACGCGTTCCGCCGCCGAGAAACCGCCGTGTTCGACGACCTGCGAAAAGTACATGAGGTCGTTCAGGTTGTGTGCATCGATGTTCATGTCATCGTTCCAATTTCAGAACAATCCATTGCGAACCGCCGCAAATCGGCCGGTAAAACGCCCAATATAATAGCGCTATGTTTCAAAAATGACGCTATTCCGATGTTATCGAGGGCTTTTGCATGACGACCGCTCGCTCGCTTGACCGCACGTACCCCGCGCTTCGCACGACCGAAGGCGGCGGCTTCGTGGTTCACCGTCCGTTCCCGACCCGGCTGCTGATGGATTTCGATCCGTTCCTGCTGCTCGATGAAATGGGCCCCGTCGACTATGCCCCTGGCGAAGCCAAGGGCGCGCCCGACCATCCGCATCGCGGCTTCGAGACCGTCACCTACGTGCTCGACGGGCGTTTTCGTCATCGCGATTCGGCCGGCCATGCCGGCACGCTCGGGCCCGGCGACGTGCAGTGGATGACGGCCGGCGCGGGCGTCGTGCACAGCGAAATGCCGGATCCCGAGTTCGCTCGGGCCGGCGGACGTTCGCACGGCTTCCAGCTGTGGGTCAATCTGCCTCGCCGCGACAAGCTGATCGCACCGCGCTACCAGGAGATCCCGGCCGGCCGCATCCCGAGCGCGACGTCGCCGGACGGCCGCGCGCAGGTACGCGTGATCGCCGGCGAAGCGTTCGGCGTGCGTGCGGCAATCGAGACGCGCACGCCGATCCTCTACCAGCATTTCACGCTGCAACCGGGCGCAACGGTCACGCAGCCGGTGCCGGCAGGGTATCGCGTGTTCGCCTACCCGCTCGACGGAGCCGGCCGCTACGGGCCCGACAGGCAGCCGGTCGACGCACGGCACATGGTCGTCTACGGTGACGATGGCGATGCGGTGACGTTCGAGGCCGGCGATACGCCGCTCGACCTGCTGCTGATCGGCGGCGTGCCGCTCAACGAGCCGATCGTCCGCTATGGCCCGTTCGTGATGAATACCGAGGAAGAGATCCGGCAGGCCGTCGTCGACTACCAGACCGGCCGCATGGGTCGCATCGAAGCGTGACGTCCGATCGGGGGGGCGCAGGTGCCGCGAAACCGCTCGTTTTGCGTCACAATGACTTCTTGAACCATGTGGCTGCCCGCCACCAGAAGGAACCCGCCCCCGTGAATTTCGAACATCTGATCCAGATCAACTCCGACGATCCGGCCGTGCCTTCCCTGACCCGCGACCAGCTCTGGGAAGGCCTCGTACTGCGCGCCGAACAGCCGCAGCTGTTCGTGATCGGCCTCGACAGCTGTGTCGTCCACGAACGGACGGACACGACGCTCGAACGCGAACTGCACTACGGGCATGCGACCGTGCGCGACCGCGTGACGTTCACCCCGAACCAGCAAGTGCGCTACGACATCCATGCGGCCGGCGGCGAAATCGGCGGCTCGCTGACGATGACGATCGAGGAGCGCGACGACCACGAGCTGTTCCTGCGCTTCGAATACCGCACGACGCTGACCGTCACGGACGACAGCGAGGAAGCGCGCCAGACGCACGGCATCGTCAAGGAAGCGTATCGCACGTCGGACATCGACACGGTGCGCCTGATTCGCGAATACGCCCAGGGGCGCAAGGACCCCGACCCGCTCCACTGACGCCGGCGGCGGCCTGCGGGCCGCCCATTCGACTCAGGCTATCAAATTCGTCATATCGATCGATAAAGAGTTTTTGTAAATGGGAATAGTTATCATTTAGAATTCATTCCATCGTATCGACAGTCACCGATCAACCGAATGACCGACACCACGCGCCCGACCACGCTGAGCTTGCGCCGCCCGACCGGCACCGCAAGCGCCAACCGTCAGAAGACGGCGGCGGTCACGACGCCGGCGAAACCCGCCGCTAGTAGCCACGATGCCGGCACCCGGACCCTCAGCAGCGATGCGCTGCTGCAAGGCCACAGCCACATCAGCATCGCGCATAACGGAGAGACGTATCAGTTGCGTGCCACGCGGCTCGGCAAACTGATCCTGACGAAGTAACGACAGAGTATTGTGGGGACCACCTCCCTGAGAGGTGTTGGGCAGTAGCCAGCGTAACGGCTTGCACGCGAGATCTAGACCCCTTCGTGCAAACACACTCAAGCAGCCGTTGCAGCAAGCCAAGCCACTTTTTTGGTTCTCGCACAAGGCAGAAAAAAGCGACACGTCGAAGGACGTGTCGCTTTTTCGTTTGGGCGTCCGGATGCAAGGGAAAAAGCATCGCGGTTGTCTGCGCTGCGGCTTCGACGCGTTCCGGAGCCACGCAGCGGGACCACCCTCTGGTTCCGCCGGAACCCGGCCGCAAGGCCTTCAATCCCGCATCAGAAACCCCAGAACATCAGCCACCATGCGCTGTCGACCACGGCCAGGCCTGCGGCGAACCACGCGAATGCAGCCAGCCGGCGCGGCCATGCCGCATAGCGCCCCGTCACTTTCCATGCGAGCCAGGCGCTCCACGCATTCGCGCCGACCAGAATCGCGATGCGCACGTCGGCTGCCCAGCCGAGCGGCACGTGCTCGGCCCGCAGCAGCGACAGCGTCGTCGCCGACAGCCCGAGGAACACGCCGGCTCCTGCGATCGGGATCAGCGCCTGCGCGAGGTGATGGAGACGCGTGCGATCGAAGCGTCCGAGCATCAGCGTCGCGCCAGCCAGCAGCACGAGCAGCGCGGTGCCGTACACGAGCCCCGTGCCGACGATGTAACTGACGATCAGCCCGCCGTCGAGCCACGAAAACACGTCGTTGCGATCCGGATAGTGCGTGAGCAGGAACCACGGTGCATTGGTCTCGAGCGGCCACGTGATGTCGTGATCGATCAGCCAGCCCGCGAGCCATTGCTTGATCTGCACGAACCACGGGCTCACGGTCCAGTGGAACGCACCGATCGCGACGCCGAGCAGGCCGTACAGGATCAGCGCCGTGTCCCACGGGCTCGCCTGCTGCGCGCCGAGGTTCACGACCTCGTCGGACGGCGAGCGCCACGACAGCTCAATTGCGTCACGGTGCCCGCTGCAGCGGCCGCACATGTGGCAGGCGGCGGCGCCCTTCATGTTGCGCAACGGTACGAGCGGCGCGCAATTGATCGGAATCACGCGATGCCCATGCTCGCCGTTCTTGTACGAGCGGCGCCACGCATCCTCGTCGACCTTGTAGCGCATCGGCGCGAGCCGCGCGAGCAGCCCGAACACGCCATTGACCGGGCACAGATACTTGCACCACACGCGCTTCTCGCGGCCGTACAGCACGCCGATCACGATCGCGCCGACGGTCGAGCCGCCGAGCACGAACAGCACCGCGAGCGGGTACTGGTACACGCTCACCATCTGCCCGTAGATCGTCGTGAGCCCGAACGCGACGAACGGCCAGCCGCCCCACCGCATCCAGCGCGGAATCGCGCCGCCGCGGCCGAACCTGCTTGCATATTCGGTCAGTGCGCCTTCCGGGCACAGCACGCCGCACCAGACGCGGCCGAGCATCACCATCGACAGCAGCACGAACGGCCACCAGATGCCCCAGAACACGAACTGCGCGATCAGCGTGAGATTGTTCCAGAGGTGCGCGGAATCGTCCGGCAGCGGCAACACCGCCGGCACGATGATCAGGAATGCGTAGACGCCAACGACGACCCACTGGATGCCGCGGATCACCGCGCCGTGGCGCTGCATCCACTGGCCGGCCTGCGCGAGCCAGCCCGGCTTGGCTGCGGCGACGACACTCATGCCGCGCGGCCTGCGGGAACGGCCGGACGACGGCTCGCGCGCTTCATCAGCAGCCAGACCACCGCCCAGTACACCGCATAGGCGATCAGGTTGGTCAGAGCCGGATGCGCGCGGTAGCCGGTCAGCGTCGCGACGAGCGAACCGAACGTGCCGGAATCATCGAGGATCCCCGACGTGTCCCACACCTGCGAAATGCCGAGCGGCAGGATTTCCTTGTCGATCAGCTTGTCGACGCCGGTCTGGAACAGGCCCGCGCCGAGGAACAGCAGCATCACTTCGGTGACACGGAAGAAATGCCGCCACGAGAAGTACTTGCCGCCGAGCTGCAGCAGATAGAACGTGAGGAGCGCGAGGCCGAGGCCGATCACGACCGCGAGCATCTGGCCGCCGTCCACGTGCCCCGACTGGCCGAAACCGAGGCCGTACAGGAAGATCACCGTCTCGCTGCCTTCGCGTGCGATCGCGAGTGCGACCAGCACGGCGACGCCCCACCAGTTCGAATCGCGCGTGCTCTGCTGCAGCGACTGCTCCATGTCGCGCTTCAGCGTGCGGCCGTGCCGGCGCATCCACAGCACCATCTGCACGATCAGCACGCACGCGATCAGCACCATCGCGGTCTGGAAATAGTCCTGCGCGTCGCCGGACAGCACTTCGGTGAAGCCGACGAGCGCGGCGCCGAGACCGACGGCCATCAGCAGGCCGACTGCCACGCCCGTCCAGAGAAAGGGCAGGCCGCGGCGCGCGTCGTCGTCGCCGTTCTTCAGCCATGCATAGAGGATGCCGACGACGAGCAGCGCTTCGACGCTCTCCCGCCAGACGATGAACAAGATCTGACCCATTGAATCCTCCTGACGTGCGGGGCAAGGCACGCGTACGCCCGCACGCAGATAAAACGCATTACTTCGCGACGATCACGCCCTGTGCCTGCTGGTGGAAATCGTCGAAAAACTTGTATTCGCCCGGCGACAGCGGGGCGACGACCACGAACGAATCGGCGCCCGGCGCAAGCACCTTTTCCTTGCGCAACTGCACGCTCTCGAATTCGGCGGCGCCCTTGCCGGTATTCCGGATCTCGATCTTGAAGCGCTGCCCGGCCGGCACTTCGATACGGGCGGGATTCAGCTTGCCGTCCGTCATCTCGAGCTTGAACGTCGGCAGATCGGCGGCATGCGCCGCGCCGACGAGCCACAGCGCGGCGGCTGCGGCGACGATTTTCTGGGGAAATTTCATTCTGGGTTCTCTACGCCGACGGCGCGCCGAAGCGCGCCGTCCGTGATGCCACCGATCAGTACCCGCCCTTCTTGCCGATGCCGGCGAACGGGAAGTCGTATTCGAGGGTGATGGGCTTGAACCACGCGCCCACGCCCGTTTCCTTGTCGACGTGACGGCCGAACGCCATGTGGCCCGACTGCATCGGCGGCTTGACGGTCATCGTCAGGTGGTACTTGCCCGGGCCGGCCAGCTTCACGTTGTCGCCGTAGTGCGGGCCGTCGCTCGCGACCATGCCCATCAGGTCGCCTTCGGCCTTCCACTTCGTGTCGCCCTGCTTCGTCAGCTTGTACGTGACCTGCAGGTACGGCATCCAGTCGCCTTCCGCGAAACCCGTCGGGTTGTTCTTGACCGCGTGGATGTCGGCCTCGAGGTGGATGTCCGAATCCGACGCCTTGCGCATCATCCCTTCCGGATCCATCGAGATCGGCTGCAGGTACACCGCGCCGATTTCCATGCCGCCCTGGATCTGCTGCTTGCCGATCGGATATTCGGCTGCCGTTGCCGACATCGCGGCAAGCGCCGCCGCTACCGCAACCGACGTGCGGATGAACGAAGAACCCAACATGGACACTCCTTGTTATTTGTCTGGTGACTTGCGCGCCGCCGGTCAGGTCCGCGCGCTGGAAACACTAACGCAACGAATAACGTTAATGCGAACTATTCTCAATACTTGCGAAGTTTAGCACCGAACCGGCTCCGGAACAAACGAGACACCGCGTAAACCCCTGATCCGACAAGGCTTACAACGGTGTTACCAGAAGGTTTCAGTGACGTTTGGAAAGATTTACCGGCCGCCGTTGACGTGGTCGCCCACGTTCGCGCCGAACACGCGTTCACGCAGCAACGCAAGCTGGTCGCGCGTCGCCGCAGCCTTTTCGAACTCGAGGTTCTTCGCGTAGTCGGCCATCTGCTTTTCGAGACGCTTGATCTCTTTCGAGATCTGCTTTTCCGACATGTCCTCGAACTTCGCGCGTTGCTGCGCTTCCTTCAGCTCGGCGCGCGCTTCGTCGGCGTTGTAGACGCCGTCGATGATGTCCTTGATGCGCTTCACCACGCCGCGCGGCGTGATGCCCATCTTCTCGTTGTGCGCGATCTGCTTCGCGCGGCGCCGCTCGGTCTCGCCGATCGCGCGTTTCATCGACTCGGTCATGTTATCGGCATAGAGGATCGCCTTGCCGTTCACGTTGCGCGCCGCGCGGCCGATCGTCTGGATCAGCGAGCGTTCGGCGCGCAGGAAGCCTTCCTTGTCCGCATCGAGAATCGCGACCAGCGACACTTCCGGGATGTCGAGGCCCTCGCGCAGCAGGTTGATCCCGACCAGCACGTCGAACGTGCCGAGCCGCAGGTCGCGGATGATCTCGACCCGCTCCACCGTGTCGATGTCGCTGTGCAGGTAGCGCACCTTGACGCCGTGGTCGGCCAGGAACTCGGTGAGCTGTTCGGCCATCCGCTTCGTGAGCACGGTGATCAGCACGCGCTCGCCGGCGTTCACGCGCGCGTTGATCTCGGTCAGCACGTCGTCGACCTGCGAGCTTGCCGGGCGCACTTCGATTTCCGGATCGACGAGCCCGGTCGGCCGCACCACCTGCTCGGCCACCTGCCCCGTCACGCGCTGCTCGTAGTCGGCCGGCGTCGCCGACACGAACACCACCTGGCGCATCTTGCGCTCGAACTCGGGGAACTTCAGCGGCCGGTTGTCCAGCGCCGACGGCAACCGGAAACCGTAGTTCACGAGGTTTTCCTTGCGCGCGCGGTCGCCGTTGTACATGCCGTTCAGCTGGCCGATCAGCACGTGCGATTCGTCGAGCAGCATCAGTGCATCGGGCGGCAGGTAGTCGACGAGCGTCGGCGGCGGCTCGCCGGGCGCGGCGCCCGAGAAGTGCCGCGAGTAGTTCTCGATGCCCTTGCAGAAGCCGAGTTCCTGCAGCATCTCGAGGTCGAAACGCGTGCGCTGCTCGAGGCGCTGCGCCTCGACGAGCTTGCCGTCGCGGTGGAAGAACTCGAGGCGCTCGCGCAATTCGTCCTTGATCGTCTCGACCGCCCGCATCACGGTGTCGCGCGGCGTCACGTAGTGCGACGACGGATACACGGTGAAGCGCGGGATCTTCTGCCGCACGCGCCCGGTCAGCGGGTCGAACAGCTGCAGCGTCTCGACCTCGTCGTCGAACAGCTCGACGCGCACGGCCAGCTCCGCATGCTCGGCCGGGAAGATGTCGATCGTGTCGCCGCGCACGCGGAACGTGCCGCGCTGGAAGTCCTGTTCGTTGCGCGAATACTGCATCGCGATCAGCCGCGCGATCACGTCGCGCTGGCCGAGCTTGTCGCCGGTGCGCAGCGTCAGGATCATCTGGTGGTATTCGGACGGATTGCCGATACCGTAGATCGCCGACACCGTCGCGACGATCACCACGTCGCGGCGCTCCATCAGGCTCTTCGTCGCCGACAGCCGCATCTGCTCGATGTGCTCGTTGATCGACGAATCCTTCTCGATGAACAGGTCGCGCTGCGGCACGTACGCTTCCGGCTGGTAATAGTCGTAGTACGACACGAAGTACTCGACCGCGTTGCGCGGGAAGAACTCGCGGAACTCCGCGTAGAGCTGCGCCGCAAGCGTCTTGTTCGGCGCGAACACGATGGCCGGGCGGCCGAGCCGCGCGATCGTGTTGGCCATCGTGAAGGTCTTGCCCGAACCCGTCACGCCGAGCAGCGTCTGGAATGCGAGGCCGTCGCCGACACCTTCGACGAGCGTTTCGATCGCGGTCGGCTGGTCGCCTGCGGGCGGGTATGGCTGGTACAACTGGAACGGCGACCCTTCGAAGGTCACGAATTTCGATTCGTCGAGCGCGTCGCCGACTTCGGCGTGATGTTCGGACATGGAGTGCGGCCGGAGCGAGGGCAAAAAAACTATTCTAGCGCTTCGTGGCGTTGCGGACCGCTGACGGCTCCTGACGCGCGACAGCGGTCCGAAATCGCAATTCGGCGCGCAATCGCCGCCTCCGGCAGCGTGAATTCGCTACAATGTCAGGCTGCTGCGCTTTCCGGCGCCGTGCCCGTTGGCGCGCGGTCCGCTGCGCCCGCCCCGCCGGCTGAAAGCCTGACCCTCTTTTCACTACTGCCGAATCATCATGTCGCTCTTCTCCGCTGTCCAGCTTGCTCCCCGCGACCCGATCCTGGGCCTGAACGAAGCCTTCAACGCCGATACGCGTCCGACCAAGGTCAACCTCGGCGTCGGTGTGTACACGAACGAAGAAGGCAAGATTCCGCTGCTGCGCGCCGTTCGCGAAGCGGAAAAGGCGCGTGTCGACGCCGGCCTGCCGCGCGGCTACCTGCCGATCGACGGGATCGCCGCGTACGACGCAGCGGTGCAGAAGCTGCTGCTCGGCAACGATTCGCCGCTGATCGCCGCAGGCCGTGTGGTCACGGCGCAGGCCTTGGGCGGCACGGGCGCACTGAAGATCGGCGCTGATTTCCTGCGCACCGTGAACCCGAACGTGAAGGTCGCGATCAGCGACCCCAGCTGGGAAAACCACCGCGCGCTGTTCGAAGCGGCCGGCTTCGAAGTCGTCGCGTACCCGTACTACGACGCCGCAACCAACGGCGTGAACTTCGAAGGCATGCTGTCGGCGCTGAACAGCTATGCGGCAGGCACGATCGTCGTGCTGCACGCGTGCTGCCACAACCCGACCGGCGTGGATCTGACCGAAGCGCAATGGCAGCAGGTGGTCGACGTCGTCAAGGCACGCAACCTCGTGCCGTTCCTCGACATGGCTTACCAGGGCTTCGGCGAGAACATCGAGGCCGATGCCGCCGCGGTGCGTCTGTTTGCCGCGGCCGACCTGAACGCGTTCGTGTCGTCGTCGTTCTCGAAGTCGTTCTCGCTGTACGGCGAGCGCGTCGGCGCGCTGTCGATCATCACGTCGAGCAAGGAAGAAGCGACGCGCGTGCTGTCGCAACTGAAGCGCGTGATCCGCACGAACTACTCGAACCCGCCGACCCATGGCGGCGCCGTCGTCGCGGCCGTGCTCGCGTCGCCGGAACTGCATGCTGCGTGGGTGCAGGAACTCGGCGAAATGCGCGACCGCATCCGCGCGATGCGCAACGGTCTCGTCGAGCGCCTGAAGGCGAGCGGCGTCGATCGCGACTTCAGCTTCATCAACGCGCAGCGCGGGATGTTCTCGTATTCGGGCCTGACCTCGGCGCAAGTCGATCGCCTGCGCGAAGAGTTCGGCATCTACGCAGTCGGCACCGGCCGGATCTGCGTTGCTGCACTGAACACGCGCAATCTCGACGCGGTCGCCACCGCAGTCGCTGCGGTCCTGAAGTAAGCCGGTGCCAGCGGGTGGCAACCCGCTCTGCCGAAACAAAAAACGCGCTCCCCGGAGCGCGTTTTTTTCATGCCGTTCTACTGTCAGCGAATGCTCGCTGCAGCACAAGCGGCGCGCAGCGCGGCCGCCCGTGCCGGAGCCCGTTACTGCATGAACCAGCCGTGGCTGACGACGAACGACTGGCCCGTGAGCGCAGCGCTCGGAAACGCCGACAGGAACAGCACCGTCTGCGCGACGTCCTGCACCGTCGTGAACACGCCGTCGACCGTGTTGCCGAGCAT
>NZ_QTQN01000063.1:0-19939 GCF_003853755.1 Burkholderia sp. Bp8984 | reverse complement strand
AGCCGGCACACGGTGCCGGCTGCTGCTGGAGCCGGGCGACACCGTCGTGCTCGACGATCCTTGCTACTTCAACTTCCAGGCGCTGCTGCGCGCGCATCGCGCACGGATCGTCAGCGTGCCGTACACGCCGAACGGCCCCGATCTCGCGCGCTTCGAGCAGGTGCTCGCCGAACACCGGCCGCGCCTGTACATCACGAACGCGGCGCTGCACAACCCGACCGGCGCGACGCTCGCGCCGCCGATCGCGCACCGGTTGCTCACGCTCGCGGCCGAGCACGGCCTGCTGATCGTCGAGGACGACATCTTCGCGGATTTCGAAAGCACGCCCGCGCCGCGCCTCGCGGCATTCGACGGGCTCTCGCGCGTCGTGTCGATCGGCAGCTTCTCGAAGACGCTGTCGGCCGCGATCCGCTGCGGCTACATCGCCGCGCGCCCCGAATGGATCGACGCGCTCGTCGACCTGAAGCTCGCGACGTCGTTCGGCAATGCGCAGATCGGCGCGAACGTCGTGCACCGGCTGCTGGTCGACGGCACCTACCGGCGCCATCTCGACGGCCTGCGTATGCAGTTGGCCGATGCGATGGGCGAAACGATCCGGCGGCTCGCGCGCGCCGGGCTCGGGATCTGGACGGAACCGCGCGGCGGGTTGTTCGTGTGGGCCGAGCTGCCCGACGGGCTCGATGCCGCGCGCGTCGCGCGCCATGCGCTCGACCACGATGTGGTGCTCGCGCCGGGCAACGTGTTCAGTGCGTCGCACGGCGCGACGTCGTTCATGCGCTTCAACGTGTCGCGCTGCAAGGGGCCGGCGGTGTTCGATGCGCTCGGGCGGGCGATGGAGGCGGCGCGGATGTCGGAGCACGCGATCGCGCAGCCGGACACGAACGGGCGCGCGCTCGCCGGCGAACGTTGACGGCGGGCGAGCGCGCTACTTGCCGGTCGCCACGATCTCCGCGACGAAATCGACGAACGCCCGCACCTTCGCGGGCGGCAGGTGACGCGACGGATAGTAGGCAAACAGCGGAAATGCCTCGCCGCGCCAATCCGCGAGCAGCTCGACGAGCCGCCCCTGCTCGATCAAGCCCGCTACCCCGCTCGCCTTGAAGCGTGCGATGCCCACACCGGCCAGACATGCACCGAGCATCGTGCCGGCGTCGTTGACGAGCAGCCTGCCCGTCGTCCTGACCGGCACGCGCTTGCGGCCGAGCTGATAGATCCATTCGAGCGGCTGGCCGGTCAGCGTGTTGCGCATCTGGATGCACGCATGGCCCGCGAGATCGGCCGGCGCCGCAGGACGCCCGTGCCGTTTCACGTAGGCGGGCGCGGCGACCGTCACCGCGCGCGTCTCCAGCAGTTTGCGCGCCACCAGCGACGACGACGGCGGCTCGCCAAACCGCACCGCAACGTCGAATCCGTCGGCTACCAGATCGCCGAGCTGCTCGCGCGCGGCCAGTTCCAGCGACAGATCGGGATGGCGTGCAAGCAACGCCGGAAGGTGCGGCGCGAGCACCCGCCGCGAGAAATACGCGTCGACGTTCACGCGCAATCTGCCGCGCACGGCGGCGGCCGAGCCGGCGGCCAGCGTCACCGCATCGCCGATGCCGGCGAGCAGCGGACCGATCTCTTCGTACAGGCGGCGCCCTTCGTCCGTCAGCGTAACCGAGCGCGTCGTGCGATCGAGCAGCCGCACGCCGACGCGCGCCTCGAGCCGGCCCACGGCCCGGCTGACGCCGGACGGCGACAAGCCGAGTGCGTCGGCCGCGCGCGCGAAGCTGCCGCTTTCGACGATCGCGGCCAGCACGCCCACGTTCGCCAGAATCCGCCCGTCGATCCCCAGGATTTCATTCATGACAAACAATCACCAATCAAATGACATGGATTCGATTCCATCAGGAATCGTCGCCTCCTATCATGCAACCCGATGCATCGCGACGGCAAGCCCGAACGCGGCATGCAGTTCCGGCGCCCGCATCTTTCGGCGCGCCCGCTCCCTTCTCGATGAGGA
Source organism: Burkholderia sp. Bp8984 (assembly GCF_003853755.1). Taxonomy (NCBI): domain Bacteria; kingdom Pseudomonadati; phylum Pseudomonadota; class Betaproteobacteria; order Burkholderiales; family Burkholderiaceae; genus Burkholderia; species Burkholderia sp. Bp8984. The sequence continues at coordinate 17,937 of NZ_QTQN01000063.1, read as the reverse complement.
TTTCAAACCATGTATGCCATTACCGGTATCACCGGACAGGTCGGCGGCGCGCTCGCCCGAACGCTGCTCGCGGCCGGCCGGCCCGTGCGCGCCGTCGCGCGCACCGCGGATCGCGCCGCGCCGTGGGTCGCGCGCGGCTGCGATGTTGCACTTGCCGAGATGACCGACACCGCCGCGCTGACGACGGCCTTCTCGAACACGGATGGCGTCTTCGTCCTGCTGCCGCCATGCTTCGATCCGGCGCCGGGATTCCCCGAAACGCGCGCCGTCATCGATGCCGTCGGTGCGGCATTGCGCACCGCTCGGCCACGCAAGGTCGTCTGTCTGTCGACGATCGGCGCGCAGGCGACGCAGGTGAATCTGCTGACGCAACTGACGATGATCGAACAGGCGTTCGACGACTTGCCGATACCCGTCACGTTCCTGCGCCCCGCGTGGTTCCTCGAAAATGCCGCGTGGGACGTAGCAACCGCACGCGACGCCGGCGTCATCTACAGCTTTCTCCAGCCGCTCGACAAGCCGGTGCCGATGGTCGCAACCGAAGATGTCGGCCGGACGGCGGCCGCGCTGCTACAGGACGAATGGACCGGCGCACGCATCGTCGAACTCGAAGGGCCCCGGCGGGTCAGCCCGAACGACCTCGCGAACGCGTTCACCCGCGTGTTCGGGCGCCCGGTGCGCGCCGAAGCCGTGCCGCGCAGCACGTGGGCGGCGCTGTTCGATGCGCAGCGGATGTGCCACCCCGAGCCGCGCATGCGCATGCTCGACGGCTTCAACGAGGGCTGGATCGACTTCGAGTCGGCGCGCGCGGATGTCGTTCGAGGAGAAATCGACGCGGACGCCGTGCTGCACGCCCTCGTCGCCCGCGTCGCCTGAGCGCGACCGGGGTGGCGGCTGACGTTGCCACGCCGCCGCCCCGGTCGCCCGATCACGCCTCCCCTGCGTGCGCCCTCGCCCGCACCTCGGCGAACGTCGTATCGACCAGCATTTTCCCGGTATCGAACACCGTTTCGAGCGCGTCATCCCACTCGCCTTCCAGCGCGCGATCGTCCCATGCGACCGGCAGCGTCACCGTCCGGTATTCTCCCGTGCGCCGATTGCGCAGCAACGTGAGCCGGCCCTGCTTCGAGCGCTTGCCCGGATCGGTAACCGGATCCTTGCTCACGCCGTGCCACACGTCGCCGCGCCGGATCGCCGAGCACTTCATCGCGAAGCGCTGCGTGTCGCGATTCACCTGCTGCAGCAGCGCGCCGCCCATCCCGAACACGACGTTGCCGGCCGCATAACCCGCGTCGTCGAGTGCGGACAGGATCGCGTCGATCGACAACTCGTCGACACCGTCGCCCTGAATCACGCGCACGCGATTCAGCACGCGCCGTCCCTTGCCGTTCACGGACGAGCCGAACGAAGCGTCGAGCGCGCGCACGGTCTGCAGCACGATCTTCACCGGGTCGCCCGAATCGGGACGCACGACGACCGTCGCGCCCGAATCGATCACCGCCTGGCGCAGCGGGCCGCCCCACAGTTCAAGCGCGGCGAACAGATCATAGGAGTCCGACACGACCGACACGATCGCGCCGGGCAAACCGAAGCGAGCGATCATGTTCCGGTACGCATCGGCTTCGTGCTCACGCCCCCACGACGTGATCGTGCTGTGCTCGGCCGCGGGCACCGAGTACGCGGCCATCGGCTCGCGATAGAAGCGGTTCGCGGCCAGCACGCCGAGCACCGTGTCCGAACCCATGAAGCTCACGAGGTGTGCCGCGCCGCCGATCGCGGCCGACTCCGCGCTCGATACGCCGCGCGCGCCGAAGTCGTGCAGCTTGAACGGCAGCTGCGCGAGATCGTCGTCGGTCTTCTCGAGAAAGCGGCGGATCGTCTGGCGCAGGTGCCAGCTGCGCGTCGCGACCGTCACCGGGTACCACACGCGCAGCAGCATCGTCTCCAGATACGACGCGAGCCAGAACACCTTCGGGTCGTCGCATTCGACGGTCATCAGCACATTGCGCACGGGCACGATCGATCCTTCGGGCACCGCGCGGATCCTCACGGGCAGGTAGCCGTCGTAGTGCTCGACGACATGACGCCAGCCGTCCTCGTTGAACGGCTCGCCGTGCACCGCGAAGAAATCGCGCGCGTCGTCGATCATCGCGTGCGTGACCGGCCGGCACAGATATTCCTTCAGCAGCATCTGCAGGCCGAAGAACAGCGTGCGGTCATAGCGGCCGCCGCGCGACTCGACGTACGAGAACATCGCCTGCGCGTCGGGCGGGTATTGCAGGAAGTGGGAAGCCTTGTACGAATCCGTGTTGAGGATCGGATTGGCGAGAACCGCGGCAAAGCCGCCGGGATCGTTTTGCATGGCTAGAGCTCCTCTAGGCCGTTGAAGTGCCGCCGCGTCTGTCGCGGCGGACCGGAATCCGGGGAATCAGCGTGTCACAGCTTCCCCAGGAAGTGATACGCGATCTCGAAGTGATCCTCGAACATCACGTTGCGCATCTGCGCGAATTCGTTGAGCGGCACCCAGCGCGCCTTGTCGGCGTCGTCGCTGCCCTTCACGCGCGGCAACTCGCCGGTCGGGAAGTTGAACAGGCATGCGTGCGTGATCGTGCGACCGCGCAGCGAGCGGGTCGGATGATCGAATACCTGGCGATCCTTGATCGAGCCGCGCAGCACGGGCTCCGGCAGCTTCAGGCCGGTCTCCTCGCGCAGTTCGCGGATGCAGGCCGCGTCGAGCCGTTCGTCCTGGTTCACGAACCCGCCCGGCAGCGCCCACAGGCCGCGGCCCGGTTCGCTGCGCCGGCGCACGAGCAGGAGATGGCCCGAGTGCACGACCACCGCGTCGACCGTCACGAACGTGACCGGATACGGTGCGGCCGACCACGCCTTGCGATAGCCGGCGATGAATTCGGCCTCGGCCTTCAGCTGCGCGAATGCCGGCTGCGTGCGAAAGCGTTCGAGCCAGCCGAACACCGGTTCCGGCACGGCCCATTGCACGAAGCTGTTGGTGCGTTCGGCGAAATACTGATCGCGGATTTCGGTGGCGGAGATGTCTTCGGTCGCATCGACGTCGACGAGCTCCCATTGCGGGAACATCCGCAGGTAATACGACGTGGCGTCCTTCTCGTGGCCGATCAGCCCGACCCTGCGCTGCGCGACGTCGCCGAGCGAGGCGGCCACGGCATCCTGCACCCAGCGCACCCAGTCGCCGTCGTTGTACGTCGAATCCTGCACGGGCGCGACCGTCACGCGCTCGCGCTCGGACGGCTCGAGCAGCGAAGCCAGCATCTGGCGGCGCTCGTCGAACGAGAACGGATCCTTGATGGTGCGGGGCTTGTCGGTCGATCCGATCAGCACGCATACGCGCTCGGCCCGGCTCAGTGCGGACTTCAGCACGTTCAGGTGACCACGATGCGGAGGCTGGAAACGACCAATGAAAACGAGCGCGTCGAAGCGCCGGTTCTGTTGCGTACTCATGAGGCTCCCTCAAGAGATTGAAACGCTTCGGGTCTTTCCCGAAGGCATGGAATCGATCGTAGGGGAATTCCCGGAGAAGGTCAATCGAGCGCGCGCTCGACTTGACGAAGTCTGAAGAATTGCGCGGCTTTGGCGGGTTACACTCGATTTCATCCCGATTACAGCGTTGCGCTTGCTACCCATCATGAGGATCTCAGTCAGCCGGATCGTCGGCGTCGATCGCAGACGCCTCTTCACGTGGTCGCAGGACTACGCGCGGCGGCTCGTGTGGGACAGCTTCCTTGCCGACGCGTATCTGCCCGACGGGATGACGGCCGACGTCGGCGTCGATGCGTTCTGCCGCAGCCAGTCGGGCGCGACGATGGTGTCGCGCTACATCTCGTACCGTCCGCCGCAGGTCGCGGCCGTCGAAATGGTCGACGGGCCGAAGGTGCTCGAACGCTTCAGCGGCAGCTGGAATTTCACCGAGCACACACCGGGCACGACCGAAGTGAAGTTCACGTATCACTTCCGTGCGCAGCCGTCCTGGCTGCGCTGGCTGCTCGAACCGCTGATCGGCGCGTTCTATCTCGTGCACACGCGCCGGCGTCTCGACTCGTTCAAGCGTTGGGCCGAAGCCGAAGCGCTGCCGCGCTGACGCGCGACACCGCACGCATCAGAGGAACGGCGAAATGTTCGCGATCGCGCGCGAGACGTAATCGTCCTTCTCGCCCACCGGCGCGACATAGTGAATCGCACTGCGCGCGGCCTCGATGCCGGCCAGACGCGCGATGAACCACGCGGCCAGATACTGCGACGACAGGCACCCGCCGGCGGTCGCGACGTTCCCGCTGGCCACGAACGGCTGGTCGAGCACGGCCACGCCGGCTTCCTGCACCCACGGCTTCGTGGTCAGGTCGGTACACGCGGGGACATCGCCGAGCCAGCCCAGCTTCGCCAGCACGAGCGTGCCCGAGCACTGCGCGCCGAGCAACTGCCGCGCGGGGTCGAACTGCAATTGCGCCATCAATGCGGCATCGGCGACGACGTCGCGGGTCCGCACGCCGCTGCCCACCAGCACGGCGTCCGCGTCGCGGGCGTCCTGCAGCGACGCTTGCGCGTCGATCGTCACGCCGTTCATCGAGCGTACGCGGGCGGTCGGGCTCGCGATCGACACCCGCCAGCCCGGCTGCCTGACCCGGTTGAGAATCCCGAGCGCGATCAGCGAATCGAGTTCGTTGAAACCGTCGAAGGTCAGGACGGCGATGTGCATGGGGGCCTCTGTGCGGGGACGTCGTACCGCACGATCATAAGCGGTTCGCGAAATCGGTGCAGCGCGTCGTCGCATGCGCGACCACCGCTGTCGCCCGGTCGCTCATGTGACGCCGCGCGCCACCTGCTGCCGGACCTGCGCGTGCGTGCCGAGCGCGGTGGCGATCGCATCGACCGCCTCGGCGGCGCGCGCGGCGCCGCACATGAACGCATCGACGGCTGCGAAGCCGTGCTCCGGCCACGTATGAATCGTGATGTGCGACTCCGCGAGCAGCACGACACCCGTCACCCCATGCTCACCGCCGAAGTGATGGAAATGCGCGCCGATCACGCGTGCGCCGGCCTGCTGCGCGGCGTCGGTGAGTATCGTCTCGAGCCGCGCGGCGTCGCGCAGCAGTGCCGCGTCGATGCCGGCGAGATCGGCCAGCACGTGCGAGCCGAGCGTCGCACGCGGCGCGGCGATACCGTCTCGCGCCGTCATTTGTGCGACCCGTACGACGAATAGCCGCTGCGCGCCGACGAACTGCCCCAGCCGCTGCCGCCCGAACCGCTGCCGCCGAGCGACGCGCAGCTGAACAGCGTGACGACGATCAGCCCGTAAAGTCCGTAGAGGATGTAACGCATTACGAGTTGCCCCCGTCGGACGCGAAGCCCTTCCACAGCCATTCCGGCAGCCACAGCACGAGCAGGCCGATCAGCACGTAGACGGAGCGGCCGCTGAACGAGAACAGCGAACCCAGGTTGAAGATCACGAGCATCGCGCTGAACACGATCGGCAGCGGTGCGAAGCTATGCGGCTGCTTCGCGCCGAACAGGCCCGTCGACGTCCCGGCGGAACCCGTTGCGGACGCAACCGCTGCCGTCGCGAGCGCCGGCGTCGCGAAGCGTTCGGCCAGTGCGCCGGCCGACAACGGCCGCGCACGCGACCAGACGATTTCCGCGGCGCTGCGCTCACGCGTGAGCTTGTCCTTCTGCCAGCCGTAGTCGGCAATCGACGTGCGGTCGCCGACCTGCACGCGCCAGTTGAACGCGCCGACCACGTACACGACTTCCGAGTCGTACGTCTCGCGCAGTCGATAGGTCTTGCCTTCGTCGGTGACGTCGGACTCGCCGCCGATCGTCGGCCAGTGGTCGAGTACCTGCACGCGTTCCCAGCGCCCTTCGCTCTGCACGAGCCACAGGAAGCCGCGCTTCGGGTTCAGCAGCAGGTATTCGTCCCACGTCTCGTCGTCGCCCGGCACGCGGCAACGCATCATGCCGATCACCGTGTACTTCACGCCGTCGAACGTGCCGGTCGCGCCGAGCTCCAGCGCGCCCTTCACCGCATCGAGCTTGCGCTGCGCGGCGAACACGGTCTGCTGCTCGGCCGTGCACTGCACGCCCGCGTGACAGCTGCCGCACACGACGTAGTCGGCGAGGTTCGGTGCATACGACAGCGGCGCGCCGCAGCTCGGGCACGCGAACGGCACCATCTGCGCGCCCCGTTTCTCCCGCGTGTCGTTGTCGGTATCGCGCAGCCCCGTGAATGCGAGCGCGTCGAATTCCATCGCTTCGCCGCTGTAGACGGCCGGGCTCCCGCCGTTCGCGTCGGCGTCGGAATAGTCGTAAGTCGCGAATGCATTGCCGGTGCGCAGGTCGACGACGCGCGCTTCCCAGCCCGCATCGATGCGGAACGGCAACTCGCCGTCGCCGCCCGTGCAGCGCGCGGTACGCACGTCGGACACGAGATACGCGCGGCCGCCGTGGTCGATCCGCATGCCCGGTTCGAGCGTGCCGAACGCGGGCCACGCGCCGCCCGACGCATCGTCGGGCTCGCGCACCGTGACCGCATACTGGCCCGACGCATCCGACAGCCAGCCGAACGCGCCGTCGTCGAACACGACGTACCACTCGCTCCACATGCCGGCGTCGTAGGTCATCTGGATGCGACCGAGCACCGTGAACGTGCGCTTGCCGTAGCGCCCGGCCGTGCCGATCTGGATCGGCGACGCGTCGTCGAGCACCGTGGCCAGCTCGCCGATGCGCTCGACGTCGGCGCCGCGCTTGAGCAGCGTGCTGCGACAGAACGCGCAGACGGCCATCACCGCCGCCGCCGAGCGAAACTCGACCGGCGCGCCGCACTGGGGGCACGAAGTACTGAACATGCGCGACGCTTACCGGGTGAGCTTCGCGAGGATGTCCGCCTTCGCGCGCGCATAGTCCTCTTCGGTGACGAGGCCCTTGTCGAGCAGCGCCTTCAGCTGTTCGAGGCGTTGCACGTAATCGGTCCCTTCGGCCGGTGCGGCCGGCTGCGCGGCGGCAACCGGTGCCGCGACGGGCGCGGGCGGTGCGGCCGGCGCCGGTTGCGCGGCGCCCGCGATCTGGCCGGCCATCGCCTGCCCGATCGCCGCGCCGGCCGCGAGCCCCGCGCCGACACCCGCGATGCCGCCCGGGTTCTGCGCGGCCAGCGGAATCGCCTGCGCCGTCTGGTATTGCGTCGCGCGGGCGAGATCGCCGGCCATCCCCGCGCCGATCCGCAGGTCGAGCGCCTTCTGCAGCTCGGCCGGCAGCGACACGCTTTCGACCGCGAATGCATCGAGCGCGAGGCCGTAGCGCGTGAACACCGGCACCAGCGCCTCGGCGACGCGTTGCGACAGCAGCGTCTGGTTCGCGGCCATGTCGACGAACGGCACGTCGGCGGAACCGAACGTCGTGCTCATCGCGGTGACGACCAGGTTGCGCAGCTGCTGCTCGAGATCGTCGACCGTGTACTGCGCGCGCGTGCCGCTCACCTCGCGGTGGAACGCGGCCGCATCGACGATCCGGTACGAGTAGATGCCGAACGCGCGCAGCTGCACGAAGCCGAATTCGCGATCGCGGATCGTCACCGGCTGCGCGGTGCCCCAGCGCCGGCCGAGCTGCAGCCGCGTGCTGAAGAAGTAGACATCCGACTTGAAAGGCGACTGAAAGAACTTGTCCCAGTTCTTCAGGTACGTGAGCACCGGCAGCGTGCGCGTTTCCAGCTTGTACAGCCCCGGCTGGAACACGTCGGCGACCTTGCCTTCGTTGACGAAGATCGCGACCTGCGTTTCGCGCACGGTCAGCTGGCCGCCGTACTGGATCTCCTGGTCTTCCATCGGATAGCGCCAGGCCAGCACGCCGTCGGTGTCTTCCGTCCATTGCAGGACGTCGATGAACTGCTTGCGGATAAACGAACCCAGACTCATGTCGGTCTCCCAGGACGCGTGGCGTGTCAGGTCAGGCAGGCGGCATTGATGATGCCGACGACGAGCGACGCGGTGCCCATCAGGCCACCCATCGCGACGTTGCGATCCTCGATCGCATGGTTCATGCCGGGAATCAGGCGGGTCAGCACCGCGTAGGTGACGAGCTGCACGGCCATTGCGCCGACGGCCCACAGCACGACTTCGCCGAGCGTCGAGTTGTGCGCGATGCTGGACGCGAGCGTCAGGCAGAAGCCGACCAGCGCGCCGCCGAACGACAGCGTCGCGGCCGCGTTGCCGTCACGGATCAAGGCCAGTTCGTCGAACGGGGTGACCTTCAGGTACACTGCCGCGAACACGAAAAGCAGCACGAACGCCGACAGCAAATGAACCGCATAAAGATAGGCACTATTCATTCTTTTCCTCGGATTTTGTGCTCGGTTCGCCGCCCCGTCGCAGGCCGGCCCATGGCGGGCCACCCCACGAAAATCCGCGCCAGTATATCCACATTGACGAGCACTGCACAACGGACGCGCCATGCTGCATAAGCGCGCGCTCGTCCTGTCGATCCTCGTGCTCGCGTCGTGCGGGCTCGGCTACGAACTGATCAGCAGCGCGCTGTCGAGCTACCTGCTCGGCGATTCGATCCTGCAGTTCTCGTCGGTGATCGGCTGCTACCTGTTCGCGATGGGGATCGGCTCGTGGCTCGCGAAGTTTGTCGAGGACGACGACGTGCTCGACCGCTTCGTCGACATCGAGCTGCTCGTCGGCCTGCTCGGCGGCGTGTCGGCAGCGCTGCTGTTCGCGGTGTTCGCGTGGCTCGCCGCGCCGTTCCGCGCGGCGCTCTACGCGCTCGTGCTCGCGCTCGGCCTGCTGATCGGGATGGAGATTCCGCTCGTGATGCGCGCGTTCCAGCAGCGCCGCCAGGCGTTCCGCCATACCGTCAGCGAAGTGCTGACCTTCGACTATCTCGGCTCGCTCGCCGTGTCGCTGATCTTTCCGCTCGTGCTCGCGCCGCGTCTCGGCCTGTTGCGCACGAGCTTCCTGTTCGGGCTGCTGAACGCGTTCGTCGCGCTGTGGACCACGCACCTGTTCCGCGCCGAGATCCGCAACGTGCGCGGCAAGCTGATGCGCGCGTCGCTCGTGATCGGGCTGCTCGTCGCCGGCTTCGCGCTGTCGGACCGCATCACGCACTGGGCCGAGCACGGCGTGTACGGCGACGAGACGATCTATTCGGAAACGACGCCGTACCAGCGCATCGTGCTCACGCAGTGGCACGACGACATGCGGCTGTACCTGAACGGCAACCTGCAGTTCTCGTCGCGCGACGAGCATCGCTATCACGAGGCGCTGATCCATCCGACGATCGAGGCGCTGCCGTGGGCGAAGCGCGTGCTCGTGCTCGGCGGCGGCGACGGCCTCGCGGTGCGCGAACTGCTCAAGCACCGCAATCTCGAACGGATCACGCTCGTCGATCTCGATCCCGCGATGACGAAGCTGTTCTCGACTTCGGCGCCGCTCGTGAAGCTGAACCAGGGTTCGCTGAAGGACCCGCGCGTACAGGTGATCAACGACGATGCGGTGCGCTGGCTCGAATCGAACGCCGACGTGTACGACGCGATCGTCGTCGACTTCCCCGATCCGACCAACTTCGGGCTCGGCCGGCTGTATTCGGTGCCGGTGTTCCGGCTGCTCGCGCGCCACCTGTCCGAGAACGGCTATGCGGTGATCCAGTCGACGTCGCCGTACTTCGCGCCGCACGCGTACTGGACGATCATCGCGACGCTGCGCGAAGCCGGGCTCAACACCTGGCCGTACCACTGCTACGTGCCGTCGTTTGGCGACTGGGGGTTCGTGATCGCCGGCAAGCGTCGCGACTTCACCGTGCCGACACGCTATTCGGTGCCGACGCGCTGGCTCGACGCGCAGACGGCCGCCGAGATGTTCCACTTCCCGGCTGACATGCCGGCGCTGCCGATGTCGCCGAATGAACTCAACGACCAGCCGCTCGTGCGCCGCTTCGACGACGACTGGAAGCACGTGCTGCGCTGATGGATCGCCGCACGTTCCTCGTCGCGTCCGCGGCGGCGTCGCTCGCCGCGTGCGGCCGCACCGGCTGGCTCGAGACGACGCCGCGCGTCGGCTACCCCGGCATGCGCGAAGGCCATGCGCTGCGCGACCACGCGGCGCTGCCGCCGCCTTCCGGCACGATCGAGACCGACGTCGCGGTCCTCGGCTCGGGCGCGGCCGGGTTGTCGTGCGCGTGGCAGCTCGCGCGCGCGGGACACACACGCTTCGTCGTGCTCGCCGGGCCCGAATTCGGCGGCAATGCGGCCGGCGGCCGCTTCGGCGAACTCGGCTATCCGAAGGGCGCGCACTACCTGCCGCTGCCGTCGCTCGAATCCGCACATCTGCGCGACATGCTCGCCGATCTCGGCGTGATCGAAGCGGCGCCGTTCTCCGCGCAACCCGCGTACGACGAACGCGCGCTCGTGCACGCCCCCGACGAACGGCTGTTCATCGGAGGCCAGTGGCAGGACGGCATCGTGCCGACGGCCGCCCTCGACGCCGATGCGCTCGCGCAGCAAACGCGCTTCTTCGCCTACACCGACAGCCTGCGCTCCGCGCGCGGCGCGGACGGCCGCAAGGTGTTCTGCATTCCGCTCGCGGAATCGTCGCGCGACCCGCGCTGGCGCGCGCTCGACCGGCGCTCGTTCAGGCAGTGGCTGCTCGACGAGGGCTACACCGCGACCGCGCTGCACTGGTACCTGAACTACTGCTGCCGCGACGACTACGGTGCGGGTTACGAGCACGTGTCCGCGTGGGCCGGCCTGCACTACTTCTCGTCGCGCGGCGGCCACGCGAGCGACGCGGGCGACGGCGCCGTGCTGACCTGGCCCGACGGGCTGCATACGATGGTGACGAAGCTGAGCGACTCGATCACCGCGCGCACCGGCTCGAACGCGTGGTCGCGGCACGGCTTCGCCGTTCGCGCGACCGAGCGCGCGGGCGGCGTCGACGTGCTGTGTGCGCGTGTCGGTGACGACGGCACGCTGTCGACGTTCATGCTGAAGGCGCGGCGCGTCGTCAGCGCCATGCCGCTGTTCGTCGCGGCTCGCGTGTTTCCGCAGTTGCGCGCGTACGGTTTCGATCCCACGCGCGACCTGCCGCCGCGCGCGCCGTGGCTCGTGTCCAATTTCCTGCTCGACGGGATGCCGGCCGAGGCAGCCGGCGTGCCGCTCGCGTGGGACAACGTCGTCTACGACGGCGCGGGGCTCGGCTATGTCGTGTCGACGCACCAGCTGATCCGGATGTCGCCGCCGACCCGCTCCGTGTTCTCCGCCTATCAGGCGTTGAGTACGCAAACGCCGGACGACACGCGCCGCTGGCTTGCCCAGGCAAAGCCCGATGCCTTGCGCGAACAGGCGGCGATCGACCTGCAGGCCGTCTACGGACGCGAACTGTGGAAGCATGCGACGGCGCTCGAGATCACCGTGCGCGGCCACGCGATGGCGACACCCGATGTCGGCTTCCTGAGCCGGCCGGGGCTGCTCGCGCTGCGCGAGGCTGATGGCCCCGTCGTGTTCGCGCATGCGGACCTGTCCGGGCTGTCGCTGTTCGAGGAAGCATCGTACTGGGGCATGCTCGCGGCCCGGCGCGTGCTCGCCTGAGCGCCGGTTTCCGGCGCGCGCGACGCCGCGCCTTCCGTCATTGCGGCGCCGCCGGCAACCGCTATAATCGCGCGACATTCCGACTGCATTGAGCAGGCCGACGGTGCGCGCCAGGCGACGCGCCGCATGCCCTCCTCGACAACAACAATGACAAACCGAACCCTTCGACGCCTTCGTCCGTTCGTGCGCGCCGCCGCGCGCCTGCTCGCATGCGGCCCGCTGCTCGGCGCGCCGCTCGCGCTGCATGCGGCCGATGCGGCAGGTCCGGACGCACAGCCGGCCTCCGGCCGCTACGTCGTCGTCGACACCGGCCATACGCCGGCCCACCCGGGTGCCACCGGCGCAAGCGGCCGCGTCGAATACCGGTACAACCTCGACCTGTCCACCGCCGTCGCGGAGACACTCGCCGCGCACGGCGACCGCGTGCTGCGCACGTCGGCCGATGGCCGCGAGATCGCGCTCGACCAGCGCTCGACGCAGGCGCCGGACGCAAATCTGTTCGTGTCGATCCATCACGATTCGATGCAGCAGCAGTTCATCGACGCGGGACGGCAGCGCGACTTCCGCGGTTTCGCCGTGTTCGTGTCCGAGCGTAATCCGCACTACGCGGAAAGCCTGCGTTGCGCGAAGGCGATCGCCGAACGCCTGGTCGCGGCCGGCGAACGGCCGTCGCTGTATCACGCGCAGCCGATCAAGGGCGAGAACCGCCCGCTGATCGATCCGCAACTCGGCATCCACCGCTTCGACGATCTCGTCGTGCTGCGTACCGCGCCGATCCCGGCCGTTCTGGTCGAGGCGGGCGTGATCGTCAATCCCGACGAGGAAAAGCGACTCGCGCAGCGCGAGACGATCCAGCGCCTCGCCACCGCGATCGCGGGCGGGATCGACGCGTGTACGGCGGCCCGGTAAAGGCGCCGCCGGTCGGTTTCAACGGTTTTCACCCAGTGAGGAGCACCACAATGATGAAGAAGAATCTGCTCGTATCCTGCACGCTGCTCGCGCTTGCCGTGCCGTTCTCCGCGCAGGCGGCCGGCTGCGGCAAACCGCGCAGCGCGTTCGACCAGGTGTACTGCAGCAGCAACGAGTTCTCGCAGGTCGACCGCGAACTGAACGACGAGTACGGCCGCGTGCGCAAGCAACTGAGCGGCGACCAGCAGGCGAAGCTGAAGACCGGCCAGCTCGCGTGGATGAAGCGGCGCGACGACCGCTGCAGCGAAACGCGCGACGACGGCTATCTCGTGAACCTGCAATGCGCGATCGACTTCACGCAATCGCGCCTGTCGTTCCTGCGCGAACGCGAGCGCGAATGCTCGAGCACGGGGTGCGTGACGGCGAAGCTCGGCGAGTAAGGACGGTGCAGGTGCGGCGCGACACCGCACCTGCATGCACGCCCGATTCACGGCGTTGAACGGGGCTGCTTCATCGTTGTATCCCGCAACCGGTCAAACCACGCACGCATGCCCTCGAAAACGACCACGATCGCCATCCGCACAGCCACGCCGGCCGATGCCGCAGCCATCGCCGCGATCCACGTCGCATCGTGGCGGGCAACCTACGACGGCATCATGCCGGCGTCGTTCCTTGCAGGTTTGTCGGTCGAACAACGTACCGACTTCTGGCACCACGCGCTCGCGGCAGGCGAAACGCGCGTCACGGTCGCATTCGACGCAGACGGCGTGACGGGCTGGGTCGCGTACGGCACGACGCGCGACGCCGACAAGGATCGCGCGTGGGGTGAAATCCACGCGATCTATCTGCATCCGCTGCATTGCGGCAAAGGAATCGGCAAGGCGCTGGTCCGGCATGCTTGCCGGTCGCTGCACGACGGGGGGCATGCATGGGTGTCGCTCTGGGCAATCGTCGAGAACCGCCGCGCGCGCGCGTTCTACGAACGTGAAGGCTTCGTCGCCGAAAGCGACATCAAGACGTTCGACATCGACGGGACGTCGATCGACGAAGTGCGCTACTGGCGCGCACTTCCATAGTCCGCGCCGGTCGGCGCAGCACGTCAAAGAAACCACCGATACTCGCGCGCCCCGATCTCGTTGCGAAAATCCAGTTCCTCCTGCCGCTTGTTCTCGCAATACACCATCACGAATTCACTGCCGAGCCCGTCGCGCACGGCCACGTGATCCTGCATCGCCGCGACGGCCGACAGCATCTCCTTCGGGAAATCGATCCCGCTGCCGCGATCGTCGTTGAGCGGCGCGATCGGCTCGATCCGTGCGTCGAGCCCATGCTCCATCCCGGACAGGATCGCCGCGAGCACCAGGTACGGATTCGCGTCCGCGCTCGCGAGCCGATGCTCGATGCGCAGATTGCGCGCATCCGATTCCGGAATCCGGATGCACGCGTCGCGATCCTCGAAGCCCCAGCTTGCACGGCTCGCCGCATTCACCATCGAGCCGTAGCGGCGGAACGCATTGTGGTTCGGCGCGAATACCGGCATGCAGTGCGGCAGCAGCGCGAGGCAGCCGGCCACCGCATGCCGCAGCGGCCGCTGCGCGTCCGCTGCGAGCAGGTTGCGGCCCGCGTCGTCATACAGGCTCACGTGCACGTGCATCCCGCTGCCCGGCGCATGCAGGTACGGCTTGCCCATGAAGCTCGCACGATAGCCGTGCTGCAGCGCGACGCCGCGCGTGCTGCGGCAGAACAGCGCCGACCAGTCGGCCGCGCGCAGCGCGTCGTCGGTATGGCCGAAGTTGATCTCGAACTGGCCGGGCCCGAGCTCGGCCGTGATCACCGTCGCGTCGACGCCCTGCTCGCGCGCGGCCTCGACCATCTCGTGCAGCACATCGGAAAACCGCGACAGGCGTTCGATGTGCATGTTCGGCTGGTCGTCGCGGTCGTCGCTCAAGCGGTCGCGCGGATACTGCGGCAGCCCGTCCGCGAGTTGCGCGGCGAACAGGTAGAACTCGAGCTCGAACGCGACGACCGGCCGGATGCCGCGCGCCGCGAACCGCCGCAGCACGCGCGCCAGCACCTCGCGCGGCTCGAACTCGATCGGCGCGTCCGTGCCGTCGGAGCTGATCAGCATCTGCGCGAGCGGCTGCCGCTCCCAGCGCACCGGCTTCAGCGTGCCGGGAATCAGGCGGCGCGGCGCGTCGGGGTCACCGTCGTTGAAGCAGTAATCGCCGATCTTGTAGAGGCCGCCCTGCGTGCCGAGCAGCACGCAGTTCTGCGGCAGCTTCAGCAACGAGCCCGACGCGACCTTCTCGAGCGCATCGATCGGATAACGCTTGCCGTAGAAATGACCCGGCAGGTCGAGACAGATCAGGTCGACATAACGGATCTCGGGATGCGCCTGCCGGAATGCGCGGACTTCATCGACCAGCACGGGAACGACGTCAGCCATGTCTCATCCTTTCCATGTCTTGTATGACGGTGCCGCAGCGCGGCGAACCGGACTCATCGGCATGCGGCACGTCACATGCCCGATGTCGATCAGTACTGCAAACCAGCAGCACGGCGCGACGATCCGTGGGACCGCCCGCCGGCGAACTCAGGTGAACACCCAGATCACGCGCGCCGGCGCGTCGCCCAGGTTCGCGTAACGAAACCGCTTGTGCGCGGGAAGCTGGAATGCGTCGTTCGGGCCGAGCGTGACGGGCGTGTCGTCGCCGTCGATCCAGATCGTCAGCTCGCCTTCGAGCACGAAGCCGCCCTGCTCGTCGCTGTCGTCGACGGAGCGCTCGCCGCTGCTCGCGCCGGGCGCGAGATGGCTCTCGAGGATCGAGAAGCGCGAGCGCATGTTCGGCGACACGAGGATGTCCGTGATGCCGGCCGCGTAATACACGGTGCGCCGCTCGTCGGGCCGCGTGACCCACGGCACGCTGCGCGGCTTGCTCAGGCTGTAGAAATACGTGGTCGGCACGCCGAGCGCCTCGCCGATCGCGGTGAGATCCGCGACCGTCGGGCGCGACAGCCCGCGCTCGACCTGCGACAGAAAGCCGACCGAGCGGCCGATCCGTTCCGCGAGATCGTTGAGCGTGACCTTGCGATGCTTGCGCAGGTCGCGGATCAGGATCGCCAGACTTTCTATCTCTTCCTGTTCGTTCATGATGAGTTCCGGTACGTCAGACGGTATCGCGCAAACGGTACCAGGCCTTGCCGATCGCTTCCAGCGGCGCGGCGAGGCGGTCGCCGCCGGGAAAGCGCGGGTTGCGGATGCGCTGGTACTGCGCGAGCAGGCGATCGTCGCCGAGCACGGCATCGGCGACCGCGCGCGCGCCGGCGAGCGTCGGCAGCACGCCGTGCCCCGAGAAGCCCTGCAGCCAGAAGCGCTGGCCGCGGCGGCCGATGTCCGGCGTGCGGCGCATGCTGATGTCGATGTGACCGCCCCACACGTAGTCGAGCGGCACGCCGGCCAGTTGCGGGAACACGCGTTCGAGATGCGGGCGCGTCGCGGCCGCGATGTCGGCCGGAATCCCGCCGAGATACGTGCAGCCGCCGCCGAACAGCAGGCGGTTGTCGGGGCTCAGGCGGAAGTAGTCGGGCACGAACTGGTTGTCGATCACACAGCTGTTCCGCGGCAGCAGCGAGCGGGCGACGTCCGCCGAAAGCGGCGCGGTCGCGACCTGGTAGGTGCCGACCGGCAGCAACCGGCGCGACAGTTCGGGATCGAGCCGGTCGACGTACGCGTTGCACGCGAGCACCAGCACGTCCGCGCGCACTTCGCCCTGCGCGGTGCGTGCGACGTGACCGCCGGCCGTCTCGCGACAGTCGAGCACGCGGCTTTGCTCGAAGATGCGGCCGCCGGCCCGTTCGATCGTCTGCGCAAGACCGAGCGCGAGCTTCAGCGGATTCAGATGGCCGGCCTCGGGATCGTAGAGCGCGGCGAGATAGCGCGCGCTGCCGATCCATTCGGGCATCTCGTCCTGCCCGATCACGCGCAGCCGGTCGTAGCCCCAGCGCTGCGCGGCTTCGTCGCGGGCCTGTGCGAGCAACGCAACGCGACGCGGCCGCACCGCGGCCCACAGGCTGCCGGGCCGATAGTCGATGTCGAAGCCGTGCCGCGCGGGCAGTTCGCGCACTTCGGCCGCGGCCCAGCGCATGCTGTCCCACAGCATGCGCGCGCCGTCGCGGCCGAGCGAATCCTCGAGCGGCTGCATGTCGCACGACCAGCCGAGCAGCGCCTGTCCGCCGTTGCGGCCCGATGCGGCCCACGCGACGCGGCTCGCTTCGAGCACCACCACGCGCTTGCCCGCGAGCGCCAGGCGCAACGCCGTGTGCAGCCCGCTGAAGCCCGCGCCGACGACCAGCACGTCGGCGTCGATGCGTTCGTCCAGTTCGGGACGCCGCGGGATCGGCGCCGGGTAGGTGCCGGCGTAGTAGCTTGCGACGTGACGGTCGGACTGCACGAACATGCGGGCTCCCGTGAAATTTCAGTCGTCCAATTTCATGAAAAATTAGCACGTCAATTTCACGGAGGCAAGCGGGAGGATGGGATCGTCGTCGTTGGGAAAATGAAGGCTCGCAGGGCGCCGGCACGACGCTTGAGTCCGAGGAACTAAATGTCACCCATTTTGGGGCTCTGGCGGCCGAATTGGACATTCGGCAACATTGGGTGACATTCCGCTGGCAGCGCGTGGTGCGCATCAGGCGACCGGAGACAGACCGTCCGAATCAGCTTCGCGAGGGCTTCCCAGTGCGCAACCACCACCTAGACTGGAGCGCGGCTGGTGTAATCAGTACATCGCGGCACGACGTGTTCGCCGGCTGCAACTAAAGTCCACCCACTCTTGCCAATCGCAGCACGCAAGTTCACCCAATAATGCCGTTGTGGTCCGAAAGTACAACCAATGTTGCGGCCGGCCCGGCCAACCGGCGGAACCCGCTCAACGACTCCCTCGCCGATATGGGTCCTTGCCTCCAGACGATCACGAACGAAATGATCGTCCGGCCGCCATAGAATGTATATAGTACAGGCCCTCGTGAGCGTCGCCTGCAAGCCCGCAGCGAGACTGGAGGCCGCTGAGTGCATCGATCGTCACATTGCCTCGACACTTAAAATGTCCCACTCTGTGGCGCTTCAGACTCGTACATTTCGCAATCGACGTCCGATGCCGCCAGCATTATCGACACCGGCGGTAAACTCCGCCATCGAATCGCGTCTGTACGCACACCATGGAACTCCCAACGCTGTCGAGAGGATTGCAACTGTGAGTCACCCCACTGTTCCGGATGACTTTCCCCGAGAGACCGTCCAAGGCGCCATTGGCGGGTACCGGCCGAAAGTTCTGTTGCATAGAGTTGGCGTGTTGATTTCCACCGAATCTTGACCCACCGTTTTCATCTAAATCTGACCCACCCCGAGACAGCGTAGTACATCTATT
>NZ_QTQN01000062.1:0-20574 GCF_003853755.1 Burkholderia sp. Bp8984 | reverse complement strand
ATGCGCGCGATGCCGAACATGACCGTGATCGATCCGTGCGACGCGCTGGACATCGAGCAGATGGTGCCGGCGATTGCCACGCACAAGGGGCCGGTGTACGCGCGCCTGCTGCGCGGCAACGTGCCGGCCGTGCTCGACGAATACGATTACCGTTTCGAACTCGGCAAGGCGAAGCTGCTGCGCGACGGCAACGACGTGCTGCTGATCTCGTCCGGGATCATGACGATGCGTTCGCTCGAGGTCGCGAAGGCGCTTGAAGCCGACCGCATCGATGCAGCCGTGCTGCACGTCCCGACGATCAAGCCGCTCGATACGGCGACCATCGTTCAGGAGGCGTCGCGCAAGGGGCGCATGGTGATCGTCGCCGAGAACCATACGGTGATCGGCGGACTCGGCGAAGCGGTGGCGACTGCCTTGCTTGCGGCCGGCGTTGCCGTGCCGTTCCGGCAGATCGCGCTGCCGGATGCCTACCTCGCTGCCGGCGCGTTGCCGACGCTGCACGACCGTTACGGGATCTCCGCCGGCGCGATGCGGGCGAATATCAGGACGTGGCTCGGTTGATCGTTTCAAAGTACCGCGGCCCGCTCGGTGGGGGGAGGCGTTCCCTCCGCAAGCCGGGCGGGCCGGCTTCAGGGTAGCGTACCTGGCGCCCGGCCATGCGCGGCCGGGGGCCGACCCGTCGGCAACGCCGCCGGCACGGCGCCCGGATCGCGCATGCGCGTCACTCGAACGTGATGAACTGGGCAGACGACCACACCTTGCTATCGTTGCGCTGCCGCCCGAAGAAATAGACGGGGCGGAATCCGAACGACGCATTTTCCGCCGCGACTTCGATGCTGCCCGCGAGATCGACGGGCAGCACTTGGTCCGTCAACCGTTCGACCGCGACGATCAACTCGGTGCCGCCCAGCGCATGCGTGGCCGTTCCTTGCGCGAGCAGCGCCGCGCCGCTGATCTCGAAGCGGAACGCGGGCGCGTGCACGAACGGATTGCGCTGCAGCGGATCGCCGACCTTCGCGAAGCTGTCGATCGTGCCTTCGACCACGATCGTCGCGTCGGCAAGATTGCCGATGTCGAGCTCGATGCTGTCCGCATCACCATAGGTGTCGCTGCGGAACTCGACGTCGGTCGCGCCGGTACGCCATGCCGACTCCTCGACATGCTCGAAGCCGTTCGATCCGAAACGGTGGATCGTGCCGTTGACGACGCGGATCCGGCCACGCCACGCGGCCCAGCGATAGCGGTCCCGGATGCGGGCGCCGCCCCAGCGCACGCGGATCAGGCGATCCGCGTAGCCGAGTTCCGCATGCAGGTTGCGTTCCCACACCCGTCCTTCGTGATCGTACGCGGCCACGTATTCCCACCCGGACTGGCCGAGCAGCCGGTAGTCGAGCCGCGCCGGCCCGCGATGCGCGAACGCATCGCCTTGCCAGTGATCGCCGCAACGCACGAGCAGCGCACTGTGCTCGCCGGTGGTCGCCCATGTGCGGCGCGCGCGCAGCGCCTCGCCGACGTGCTTGCGATCGAGCACGTCGGCGAGCACACCCGTCAGCCCGCCGTGCACACCGAACACCTGCACGCCGGGCGCGCCGCCACCCGGCCGGCCGCGATGTTCGTCGCCGCTGGCCGCGACGCCGAGCCGGTAGCCGCGTGCGATCACGTCCTGGTACAGCCAGCCGAAGTGCCCCCACGACGACGCGATCTCGACCAGCCGTTCGAGCTCGGGATGGTGCCAGTCGGGAATGTAGCGGCGGCCGCCCACGTGCGGCATCACCAGATGCTGCGCGGCAGCGTCGGCATACGCATCCCACAGTTCCTCGACGGGCCAGCGGCCGAGCTCGACCGCATGACCTTTCATGTCCTCGTTCCAGACCAGCGTACGGTTGTGTTCGCCGCGCGCGTTGTACGGAAAATCCGGCCGCGCATCGCCGAGGAACACCACGTTATGGTCGCCGCCCGCGGTCGAGCTGCCGCACCATTCCTGCACCGGATACACGACGAAGCGGCCCGGCTCGTTGAAGCGTTCGACCGCGTCGACGCCGAGCTGCCAGTTCTCGTCGGTGATCTGGAAATCGTTCGCGGTATAGCCGAGCACGTCGATGCCGCCGATGTCGCGTGCGTAGCGTGCGTTGTACTCGGGGCTGTTGGTGCCGACCGTGTCGTGCGCATGCACATGGAGATCCGCATACAGCGCGCGCGATACCGGCAACGACGCGTCGAGCGTCAGCCACGCTTCGGCCGCACGCACGTCCGGCCGCGCGGGCACGTCGGCCACGATGCGCAGCGTGCCGGCGTCGACCGGCAGGTCGTCGACCGCGCAACTCGCGAATCCCGCCTCGGGCAGCGCATGTTCGCGCCGGTAGACGGCTTCGCCTTGCGCGTCATATGCAACGACGCGCGCGGTGCCGCCGACGTCGCGGCACGCATTGCCCCAGCGATCCTGCAGCGACAGACGGAATGGCGCGCGGGTGCCCGGCCGCACGAAGCGCGGGCCGTTCAGCAGCACGTCGGACGGCGCGCCGGCGCGGATGTCGATCGAGACGTCGCCGGGCACCGCGACGAAACGCGACGTGCCCAACGGATCGACGTAGAGCCGGAACCGGAAGTTGTCCTCGGCGAAGGTCTGCACGCGCGTGCCGGGGCCGCGACGGCGATCGCCGAGACGGATCACGATCCGGTCGCCGGCGTTCACGTAGCCGTCGACGACGTCGACGATCACCGCCTTCTGGAACGGCCGCTCGTGCCCCTTCTGGTCGAAGCGCACGTTCAGCGCCTGCACGGTGGCCGGGCTCTGCCCCGGCACGAGCGGCGCCGCATGGTATTCGGCGCTGATGTAGTTCGCCGCGGCCGGGTCGCTCGTCTGGAACAGCGCCCAGTCGGAATAGAACTTGAAGGTGGCCTTCAGCCAGCCGCCGTCGGCGATGCCGGACGAGCCGACCTCGTAGTCGAGCACGATCTCGCTCCACTCGCCGGCTTCGAGGCGCGTGACGTTGCAATGCACGCGCCCGGCGAACGGCAGGCGCTTGTGGCGTTCGTACAGGCCCGCGGGTGCGACGTGCGGGCCCAGGCGGTCGCGCAGCGCGGCGGCGCGGGCTGCGACGGAATCGGGGACGTCCGTGGATTCGTTCATGAGGGATGCAAAATGATGTCGTTGGAAAGCGGCGCGCTTCAATGCGCGAACGGCCAGGGCGCGCTCGCGTCCCAGACGGGGATGCCCATGTACGCGTACCACGGCGCGATCACGCAGAGGCCATAGACGATCGTGATCAGCACCGATACCGCGCCGACCTTCGCGTAGTCGGCCGTCGAGAACGCGCCGCTGCTGTACGCGATGACGCCGGCGGTGATCTGCGTGGGCAGCAGATAGGCGAAGCTGTCGGTATCGCTGACGAGCATCGTGAACGCGACCGGATGCAGCCCGAGGCGCGGCGCCAGCGCGAGCGCGATCGGCGCGATCATCGTGACCGCCGCGACGTTGGACAGCATGCCGATGCGGATCACGTGCGTGCCGAGCATCACGATCGCGATCGCGAGCCACCAGCCGTGCCCGCGCGCGGCGACGTAGATGTGATCGGCGGCCCAGTTCGCGAGCCCGGACGCACTGATCGCCGACGACAGCGACAGCGCACCGGCCAGCAGGAACAGCGTGCCCCAGATCGTCCGCTGCTCGACCTCGGCCCAGCCGAAGCGCAGCACGCCGGGTGCGAACAACAGCGCCAGCGCGATCAGCGCGACGATTTCCGACGGCAGGTGATGGAGCGGCTCGGTCGCCCACAGCACGGCGACGGCCGCGAACAGCGCGAGCACGGCCCAGTCGTTGCGGGCGGCGGGCGGTTGCGTACGGCGCATCGCCGCGATCGCGCCGGGGCCGCCGGGAAGCGCGACGGCGCGCGAGCGGAAATGGAACTGCACCCAGCCCTGCGTGATCGCGAACATCCCGAGATACGGCCACTGCAGCTTCAGCCACGTCAGGTAGGAGATCCGGATGCCGAGCTGCTTCTCGAGCAGGCCGGACACGACCATGTTCGGCAGATGCGCGGTGAGGATGCACATGCCGCTGATCATCGCGCCGTACACGAGCGTCTGGATCACGATCGCCTTGCGCGCGGCGCGTTCGCGCGGCGATTCGCCGAACAGCCGGACGATGCCGTTGGTGACCGGCAGCAGCGTGGCGGCGCGTGCGTTCGCGGCCGGCACGACGAGCGCCATCACGCAGTTCACGGCGAACATCGCCCAGATCACGCCGTTGGCCGTGCGCACCTTCAGGCGATCGAGCAGCAGCAGGGCGATGCGCCGGTCGAGCCCGCTCGCCTGCATGATCGCGGAGAACAGGAACGCGGCGAGGCACAGGAACACGACGGGCGCGGCGAAGCCGCTGGCCGCCTTCGGAAACGACGGGCTCGCATGCGACAGCACGAGCAGCATCGGCAGCAGGATGCCGCTCACGCCGACGGGAATCGCCTCGGTGATCCAGACGATCGCGACCCACGCGACGACCGCGAGCGTCGCCCGGCCCTCGGCGGAAAGATGCGCGGGCGCGGGCAACCACCAGGCGATCGCGAAGAACGCCAGCCACGCGGCGGCAAAGCCGATCGCGGCACGCCGCTGCGCGCCGCGCGATCGTCCCGCCGCGTGCGGATCGGTGCGTGGCGCCGTGGCCGCTTCGGCCCGTGTCGGCCGGCTGCCCTGCACGCCATCGAGCGGCGGCGTGCCGATTGCGTTTTCAGTCACTGGTATGCTCCCCGGGGCATCGGGACCCCGAATCGCGGCCCCGACCGTCTGTCGAGATGTAATAATACGTATTAATACAAGTTGAGCATTCCAATTGCTTTTCATATCGATATCGGGAAACGCGCATAGCGCGAACCCAGCACGACGAGGAAGGATCGATGACGCTGGTGCGTGACGACACGACATCGCTTTACGAGCAGCTTGCGACGACGCTGCGCGACGAGATCGAGCGCGGTGTGTACGAGCCGACCGGCAAGCTGCCGTCCGAGGCGCAGTTGAGCGAGCGTTTTCAGGTGAGCCGCGTGACCGTCAGGCTCGCGCTCGATCGGCTGAGCGACGCGCGCATCGTCGAGCGCAAGCAGGGCAAAGGGACGTTCGCCGCCAAGCAGCGGCTGCGGCATCGACTCGATGTGCTGCGCGGGCTGCACGATTCGATCGCCGCGCAGGGCGCGCGGGCGCGGATGGAATTGCTGCGCATGGAAGCGTGCGATGTGCCGCCGGGCTTGCGGCACGCATTTGCCGCCGACGTCACGCGCTGCATCTATCTCGAACGCCTGCACTGGGTCGACGACGAGCCCGTCGCGCTCGCGCAGACCTGCCTGCTGCCCGACGCCGGCGCCGTCACGTTCGAGCAGGTCGAGCGCATGTCGACCTACGAGGTGCTGGAGAGCCTGCTCGGCTGGCGCATCACGGATGCCGACATGTCGGTGACGGCCATGGCCGCGCCGGACGATATCGCGGCCCGGCTCAACGCCGACAAGCACGCGCCGCTGCTCGTGCTGCGGCGCACGTCGCGCCTCGCGGACGGCCGCACGTGCGAATCCACGGTGTTTCATATCCGTCCGGAACGGTTCGACCTCGTCGTGCGCAGTGGCGTGGAGGCGAAATTCGTCGGCTGAGCCCGCAATGGCGACGGCAGCGCACACGATCTGAAATTCCTGGCACAGCGTCGATCGGTATATCGCGCAATCAGATATTCATCGAAAAAATAACCATTTGGTACACGCTTGCGCGCGCTTTACAGTCTGGCCTCCTGCCGGCTGCGACGCCGGTCGTTTCGACGTTATTTCAGAAATTCGCCACATGAATCGTTTGATGCGTTCCAGGGTCCGCCGTGCCGCGGCCGCGCTGTTCGTACTCGGCCTCGTGCCGGCTTCCCATGCAGCCCAGCCGACGTTGCGCGTCGGCATCGACGCCGAGTCGTATCCGCCGTTCTTCTCGAAGGACGCGGCCGGCAAGTGGAAGGGCTGGGAAATCGACCTGCTCGATGCCGCGTGCGGCAAACTGAACGTGCGCTGCGAGCTCACCGACATTGCGTGGGACGGCCTGATTCCGGCGTTGCAGAACCGCAAGATCGACGTGATCTGGTCGTCGATGACGATTACCGGCGAACGGCAGAAGGCGATCGATTTCAGCCGTGCCTATTACGAGTCGCCGACGGTGTTCGTCGGCGCGAAAAGCGACCGGCGCCGCGTCGATTGCGCGGTGCCCGCGAGCTTCAAGGGCCGCGTGATCGGCGTCGAGGCCGGCACGAACTTCTCGGCGTTCCTCGACTCCCGCTTCAAGCCGGACGCGCAGATCAAGGCCTTCGACAAGTTCGACAACGCGCTCGCGGATCTGGTGTCCGGCCGGGTCGACTACGTGCAGGAAGGCAAGGGGCTGTTTACGGCATTCCTCGCGTCGCGCGACGGCAAGGACTTCGAGGTCAAGGCGACCTGCGCGGACAATCCGGTGCTGGGCCTCGGCATCGGCGCGGGCGTGCGCCAGGGCGATGCGCTGCGCGGCAAGCTGTCGACCGCGATCGCGCAACTGCAGCAGGACGGCACGTGGGATGCGATCACCGCCCGCTATCCGAACCTGAAGGGCACGATCGAGAAGGGCCGCTGACGCGATGGCCGCGGACGATTCGCTGCTCGCGTTGCTCGCATTCGGCGACGGCGGCTATGGCCGCGTGTTCGCGGGCGCGTTCGCGCTGACGTTCGGCGTCGCGGCAGCGTCGTTCGGCACCGGCGTGCTGCTCGGCATCGCCGGCGCGCTCGGCAAGCTGTCGCGCCACGCGCCGCTCGCGTGGCTCGCGCGGCTCTACACGACGCTGGTGCGCGCGCTGCCCGAGCTGTTGTGCCTGCTGCTCGCGTTCTATGCGCTCGCGCCCGCCGTCGAGGCCGCGCTGCACCGCGGCGGCCTCGCGCCCGACGGCTTCGCGTTCCCGCCGTTCCTCGTCGCGGCGCTGTCGCTCGGGTTCATCCAGGGTGCGTATCTGACCGACATCTTCCGCGCGGCGCTCGTCAACGTGCCGACCGGGCAGATCGAAGCCGCGCACGCGTACGGGATGACGCCGTGGCAGACGTTCGCGCGCATCCGGCTTCCGGCCGCCGCGCGGCTCGCGTTGCCGGGCACGGGCAACGTGTGGCTCAACGCGACCAAGGATGCGTCGTTCATCAGCGTGCTCGGCTCGTTCACGGATCTGCTGAAGGCGAGCCAGCTCGCGGCCGGCGCGACGCGCCACTACGTATTCTTCTATCTCGTCACGGCCGCGCTGTTCCTGTTGCTGAGCATCGCGTCGACGGGACTCTTCGCGGCGCTCGAGCGCCACGCGAACCGTGGCACGAGGCGCGCAACCGCATGATCTTCTCGCTGCCATTCCTGCTCGACACGGTGATGCCGAAGCTGCTCGCCGCGGTGCCGACGACGCTCGCGCTGACGCTCGTGTCGGGCGCGGCCAGCGTGCTGCTGGGCGTGCCGCTCGCGCTCGCCGCCGGCGCGCGCCATGCGCCGCTGCGCTGGTCCGCGCGCGGCTGGCTCATGCTGATTCGCGGCACGCCGCTGCTCGTCCAGCTCTATTTGCTTTACTACGGATTCGGGCAGATCGTGCCGCGCGAATGGATGCGCGACAGCTGGGCGTCGCCGCTGCTGCGCGACGCGTTCTGGTACGCGATCGTCGCGTTGAGCGTGAACGAGAGCGCGTATGTCGCGACGATCCTGCGCGGCGCGATCGCCGGCGTGCCGGCCGGCGAGATCGAAGCCGGGCACGCGTACGGCATGACGCGCGTGCAGGTGCTGCGCCGCATCGTCGGCCCGCGCGCGTGGCGGCTCGCGCTGCCCGCGCTCACCGGCGAGGCGATCCTGCTGCTGAAATCGACCGTCCTCGCGTCGACCGTGACGGTGTTCGACGTGATGGGAACGGCCAATACGCTGCGCTTCGAGACGTTGCGCGTGTACGAGCCGCTGGTCGGCGCGGCTGTCGTCTATGTCGTGCTGGTCGCGCTGCTCACCATTCCGGCCGCTCGTCTCGAGAGGCATGTCAATCGCCACTTGACGCGCACCCCCGACGCTCGCGTCCCCGTACGCCGCCGCCGCGCGTCGCCGGACGCGTGGGCGGCCCCCAACTGATTCCTGGTAACGAACCTGACGATGTCCGATCCTCGCCCCTTGCTGTTTTCCCTGTATGAACAAGCCAGCGTCGGCTGCGGCGGCGCGCCGAGCCTGTGGACCCATCCCGCCGACGAACGGCTGCGCGCGAATACGCTCCCGTTCTGGTCGAACCTCGCGCGCACGGCCGAGCAGGCCGATCTCGACATGCTGTTCTTCGCGGACGTGCTCGGCCTGTACGACGTCTATGGCGGATCGGCCGACGCAGCGGTCCAGTGGGCGGTCGAGGCGCCCGCGAACGATCCGATGATGCTGATTCCGGCGCTCGTCGCGCAGACCGAGCGGCTCGCGTTCGGCGTGACGGCGAGCACGACGTACGAGCACCCGTTCGCGCTCGCGCGCCGCTTCAGCACGCTCGATCACCTGAGCAACGGCCGGATCGGCTGGAATATCGTGACGTCCTACCTGACGAGCGCGGCGCGCAACTTCGGGCTCGACCGGATGATCGGCCACGACGAACGCTACGCGCGCGCGGAGGAGTTCCTCGACGTCGTGTACAAGCTGTGGGAAGGGAGCTGGGCGGACGATGCGGTGGTCGCCGACAAGCAAGCGCCGCGCTATGCGCGCGGCGACCGCGTGCGGCCGATCGCGCACGAAGGCACGCACTACCGCGTGCAGGGGCCGCACGTCTGCGCGCCGTCGCCGCAGCGCTCGCCCGTGCTGATCCAGGCCGGCTGGTCCGGGCGCGGGCGCGAGTTCGCGGCGAAGCACGCGGAGGTGGTGTTCGTCGCGAAGTCGAATCCGCACGAGATTCGTGCGGGCCTCGACGAGATTCGCCGGCTCGCGACGGAGCGCGGCCGCGCGGCGGACGACGTGAAGTCGCTGACCGTGCTGCGGATCGTGACCGCGCGCTCGTCGAGCGACGCGAAGGAGAAATACCACACGCTGCAGCAACACTATCACCAGCACGCGCAACTCGTCAGCTATGCGGGCGACACCGGCATCGACATCGACCGCTATGCGGACGACGAACCGCTGACGACGCACACGGAAGGGCTCACGTCCTACGTGGTGCGGCCCGACGGCAGCGGCAAGCCGCTCACCGCCGGCGACGTGCGGCGCAAGTTCGCGAGCGTCACGCGCGGCACCGACCTGATCCTCGTCGGCTCGCCCGACGAGGTCGCCGATCAGCTCGCCGAGCATGCGCGCCAGTCGACGACGAGCGGCTACATGCTCAATCCGCTGATCAGCCCGGGCACGCTCGACGATTTCGCCGAGCTGATCGTGCCGGAACTGAAAAAGCGCGGCCTGTACCGCACGACGGCGCCGGCCGGCACCTTCCGCTCGCGACTGAGCGGCCGCGACCGCCTGCCGGACACCGCGCACGGCGCGTCGTTCCGGCAATCCGCGATCCGCATCTGACGGACGGTGACGCGCCGGTCGATACCGACCGACTATCAGGGGAGGGGCGTGACGTGAACCACGACGTGCTGTTCCGGCTGCAACCGCGCCGTGCCCGACAGGGGCTTGCGGCATGAATTCGACGGCGAACGAGAATGCCGGTGCGATGCGCGAAGGCCGAACAGGTCGATCGGCGCCGCCGCCTGTCCTGAGCGTCGCCGGCATCGCGAAACGTTTCGACGCGACCGTCGCGCTGTCGGCGTTGAACCTGACGATCGGCGCGGGCGAAGTGGTCGCGCTGATGGGCGCGAACGGCGCGGGCAAGTCGACCTTCGTCAAGATCCTGAGCGGCGTGCTGCGGCCGGACGGCGGCACGCTGACACTGCGCGGCCAACCGTACCGGCCGGCGTCGCCGCACGCGGCCAAGCGGCTCGGTGTCGCGACCGTGCACCAGTCGGTCGCCGACGCGGTCGTGCCGACGCTGTCGATCGCCGACAACCTGCTGCTCGACCGGCTGTGCGATCGGGCGTCGCCGTGGCGCGCGACGCCGGCCGCGCGGCGTGTCGCGGCGCGACCGCTCGCCGCGCGGGTCGGGCTCGACGTCGACCTGGCCGCGCCGCTCGCGTCGCTGTCGCTGGCGGAACAGCAACGCGTGACGCTGGCGCGCGCGCTCGGCGCTCAGCCGTCGCTGCTGATACTCGACGAGCCGACCGCCAGCCTGTCCGCACCGGAGGCCGAGCGGCTCTTCGCGCTGCTGGACGCGCTGCGCCGCGATGGCGTGGCAATCCTGCTGGTGTCGCATCGGCTCGGCGATTTGCGGCGCATGGCCGATCGCGTGGCGATCGTCCGCGACGGCCGCATCGTCGCGGACCTGCCCGCGCCCGTCGATCTGGATGCGGCGGTGCAGACGATGATCGGGCGGCCGTTGCCGAACACGCGTGAGCCGGTGCCGGCCCGCGCCGCGCCGCGCGAACCGGACGCGGCATTCAGCATGCGGCGCATCCGGCTGACGCCGGCCAGTACGCCGTTCGACCTCGACGTGCGGCGCGGCGAGATCGTCGCGATCGCGGGGCCGGTGGGCGGCGGCAAGTCGCGGCTCGCCAATACGATCTTCGGCGCCGCGCGCGCGGTGGCCGGCGACATGACGCTCGACGGGCGGCCGTGGCGGCCGCGTTCGCCGGCGGATGCGATTCGCGCCGGCGTCTTCCTGGCCGGCGAGGACCGCTGGCGCACGTCGCTGTTTCCCGACAGCGTGCCGTTCGCATCGATCGCGGGCACGATCGGCTTTCCGTTTCTGGCGCGCTGGTTCGCGCGCGGCCCGGTGGGCAGGGCGCGCGAACGCGCGGCCGCCGCGGCGGCGATCGCGCGGTTCGGCATCCGCTGCACCGGCCCGGACGATCGCGTGGCCCGCCTGTCCGGCGGCAACCAGCAGAAAGTCGTGCTCGCACGCTGGCATGCCGAACCGGCGCGGCTGTTGCTGCTCGACGAACCGTTTCAGGGCATCGATGCCGGCGCGCGGGCCGATATCGTCGATACGCTGCGGCGTCATGCGCAGGCGCGCGCGACGATCGTGTTCGTCAGCGATCTCGAGGAAGCTGCCGAGATCGCGGATCGTATCGTGCGGTTCGATCGCGCGACGCTCGATGACCCGCCTCCGACGTCCTCCACCTTGCGTGACTGCTCATGAAAACCGTGACTTCTTCCGCCGGGCACGATGCCGCGCCCGTCGAACGACCGCGCGCCGCGGCGGCCCGCGTCCGCGACGCACTCGAGCGCACGGGCATCCTGCTCGTGCTGATCCTGCTGGTGATCGGGTTTGCGCTCAGGGAGCCCGCGTTCCTGAACGTCGACAATCTGTTCAGCATCCTGCAGTCGGTGTCGATCGTCGCGTTGCTCGGCATCGGCGTGACGATCACGCTCGCGGCCGGCGGTTTCGACCTGTCGGTCGGCAGCGTGGCCGCAACCGCGCAGATGGCCGCCAGCTATGTGCTGGTCGTGTGGCACGGCGGCACGCTGGCGGCGGTGATCGCCTGCGTGACGCTCGGCGTGGCCGCCGGGTTGTTCAACGGCGTGCTGATTACGCGCCTGCGCGTGCCCGACCAGCTCGCGACGCTCGGCACCTTGTTCCTGATGGCCGGCCTGCAATTGATTCCGACCGGCGGCCGTTCGCTCGCGACCGGCTCGGTGCTGCCCGACGGCACGGACGCGACCGGCGTGTTCCCCGACGCCTTTCTCGCGCTCGGCCGGCTGCGCGTGTTCGACGTGGTGCCGCTGCCGGTGCTGCTGCTCGCAGCGGTCACGGCAGTGGCCTGTGTCGCGATGGAGGCCACCCGATGGGGCCGCGTGATCTACGCGATCGGCGGCAACGAAACGGCCGCGCGGCTCGCCGGCGCGCCCGCCGCGCGCTACCGGGTCGCCGCGTACGTCGTATCGGGGGCGATCGCGTCGCTGGGCGGCGTGTTGATCGCCGCGCGGGTCGGTCGCGGCGACGTGAGCGCGGGCCACTCGCTGCTGCTCGACGCGGTGGCCGCCGCGCTGATCGGTCATGCGGTATGGGGCGCGAAGCGGCCCAACGTGTTCGGTACGGTCGTCGGCGCGGTATTCGTCGGCGTGCTGCTCAACGGGCTGACGATGCTGAACGCGCCGTACTACATGCAGGACTTCATCAAGGGCGCGCTGCTCGTGCTCGCGCTCGCGTTCACGTTCGGCATCGGGCGCCGCACGGATGCGCGAGCGTGATGCGCATGCCGCGATGCGCCGCAGCGGCTAGCTTTGATCGGCCGGCTCACCGAACCGGAACGGTTTGTCATCCTAAGTCATATCTATTTCCGAATCGCTCGGTTTGAGTTCGCGTGCGGCGCTGATAGATTGGGCCGATATCGTCCTATCTGGAGACAGGCCCGCCATGCGCTCGTTGCTTCGCCGGAAATCGCGCGTCGATCTGAAGATCGGTGCATGCATGCTGTGGTTCGCGACTGCGCTGGGCGTGCCCGCCGCGCAAGCCGGTCCGCTCAAGGGCGCGCCCGCGCCGTTCGACAAGGGCGGCGTGAAGATCGCGCTGGTCAACTATCTGTCGACCGGCGACTTCTTCCAGGCCTACGAGGCCGGTGCGCAGAAGCAGGCGCGTGCGCTCGGCGTCGATCTGCGCATTTACGAGGGCCGGCAGGATGCGGCCGAACAGCGCGAGCAGATCCAGCAGGCGATCAGCGTCGGCGTGTCCGCGATCATCGTCAATCACGGCCTGCCGGAATCGCTGAAGGACGTCGTGCAGCGTGCGCTGGACAAAGGCATCAAGGTCGTCGCGTTCGACGTCGACCTCGGCAACCCGAAGGTGCCGCAGATCGAGCAGAACGATCGCGACCTCGCGAACCTGCTGCTCGGACAGGCCGTCAAGGACAACGGCGACGCGTTCTCGGCCGGGTACGTCTACGTCGCCGGTTTTGCGCCGCTCGACCGGCGCGATGCCGCGTGGCGCGACTTCAAGCGCGCGCACCCGAAGGTGCGGGAGAAGGCGCGCTGGGGCACCGTCGACAATCCGATCGCGCAGTCCGTCGCGAATCAGGCGGCCGCGGCGTATCGCGCGAATCCGGATATCCGTGTCGTCTTTGCGCCTTACGACGAGTTCGCGCGCGGCGCGAAGCTCGCCGCGGACGAAGCGAAGCTGTCGTCGAAGATCCGCATCTACAGTGCCGACATCTCGACGGCCGACATCGAGGCGATCCGCGCGCCGAACAGCGCGTGGGTCGCGACCGCCGCGACCAATCCCGCGGTCGTCGGCGCCGTGTCGGTGCGCGCGGCGGCACTGCTGGTGGCCGGCCAGGATCCGGGCGCGCGCATCGCGGTCAAGCCGACGCTGATCACGCGCGACGATCTCGTGAAAAACGACATTCGCACCGTGGCCGAACTCGGCGCGAAGTTTCCTGCGTTCCGCGCAAGCGACGCGGCGACCGCCGCATGGATTCCGGCGGCCGACTGATCGCCTCGGCACGCGGCGAATCGATCCGTCGCCCGCGTGCAGCCTACCCCTGACTCGACCATGACGACACTCAACGACTATCTCGCACAAAAACGCGATGCGTGGCACGCGAAGCAGCAGGCAGCCCGCAACGATCCCGATTTCAAGGCGACGCCGCTGAAGGCGACCGTGCGCGCGCTCGGTCGCAGCGGCGTGCGCGAGATCCGGATTCGCGACTTCCAGGTGATCAGCGACAGTCCGCCCGACTTCGCGGGCTACAACCTCGGGCCCGCGTCGCCGGAGCTGCAGCTTGGCGTGCTCGGCAGTTGCCTCACGCATATCACGTTGATCCAGGCGGCCGAGCGCAGCCTGAAGATCGATTCGATCGCGGTCGAGGTCACCGGCGACCAGCATCCGCTCGCACAGCAGCCGGGGTTCGAGCATGTCCCGGTATTCCCGCACAACATCCGCTATACGCTCGACATCGTGTCGCCCGAGCCGTCCGAGGCCATCCGCGCGCTGCATCAGGCGGTCGAGGCGGTCTGCCCGATCTTCAACCTGCTGAGGCTGCCGCAGGAGATCGACGGCGAATTGCGGCATACGCAGGGTTGACGCGCGGGAGCAGCGATGCGTCTGCGGGCCATTCCTGCTGTTTGATTTGCCTTCAGCATGAAGCAAGAAATCTGGCCCGATTTTTAACGTCCATTGGGTGTTCGGGCGGGACACCGCAGATCCTGGGTTGGAGGACGGGGCGGCAAGCCTTGCGGGCATTGGCTCACGGGACGGGCACGATCCAAACTTAAACGATTTGTGACCCCTTTCCGCCGCAAAATTTTGCACAATGGCGGCAGCGCGGCATTGCGCCGCGATTCGCCCCGGGCAGGCCGGCTTGCCGGACCTGGCCGGCCGGAACCGCCGTTCGAGACCGAAGACCGCCGCCGCCGTGCCGCAGCCGACCGCCATGGACCACCCCAAACGCATCCTGATCGTCGAAGACGACGCCGACATCGCCGACGTGCTGAGCCTGCACCTGCGCGACGAGCGCTACGAAGTCGTGCACAGCGCGGACGGCACGGAAGGGCTGCGCCTGCTCGAACAGGGCAACTGGGACGCGCTGATCCTCGACCTGATGCTGCCCGGCGTCGACGGCCTGGAAATCTGCCGGCGCGCGCGCGCGATGACCCGCTACACGCCGATCATCATCACCAGCGCGCGTTCGAGCGAGGTGCACCGGATCCTCGGCCTCGAACTCGGCGCCGACGATTACCTGGCGAAGCCGTTCTCGGTGCTCGAACTCGTCGCGCGGGTCAAGGCGCTGCTGCGGCGCGTCGACGCGCTCGCGCGCGATTCGCGGATCGACGCCGGCACGCTCGACGTCGCCGGGCTGTCGATCGACCCGATCGCGCGGGAAGCTGCCGTCGACGGCACGCGCATCGACCTCACGCCGCGCGAGTTCGACCTGCTGTATTTCTTCGCGCGGCATCCGGGCAAGGTGTTCTCGCGGATGGACCTGCTCAATGCCGTGTGGGGCTATCAGCACGAAGGCTACGAACACACGGTGAACACCCACATCAACCGGCTGCGCGCGAAGATCGAGGCCGATCCGGCCGAGCCCGTGCGGATCCTCACCGTGTGGGGGCGCGGCTACAAGCTCGCCGCGCCGGACCAGCGGGACACGTGATGAAGCTGACCCTCACCCAGCGGCTGTCGCTCGTGTTCTCGATCCTGCTGCTCGCGTGCTCGGGCGCGTCGGCGTGGCTGCAGATCCGCGCGAACGACATGCGCGAGAAGGAAGTCGTGCAGGGCCTGTCGCGCGATCTCGCCGCGCACATCGCCGGCAGCACGCCGCTGATGGACGCGAACGGGCTGCGCCCGGACGCCGTGCGCACGCTGTTCGGCCAGTTGATGGGCGTGAACCCGAGCGTCGAGGTATACCTGCTCGACAACGCGGGGCGCATCAAGGGCGACGACGCGCCGCCCGGCCACGTGAAGCGCGAGCGCGTCGATCTCGCGCCGGTGCAGCGCTTCATCGCGGGCGAGCCGCTGCCGATCCTCGGCGACGATCCGCGCAGCCCCGACGCGCGCAAGGTGTTCAGCGCCGCGCCGGTGCAGCGCGCAGGGCAGCCGCCGTCCGGCTATATCTACGTGGTGCTGCTCGGCGAAGCGCACGACCGGCTGGCCGCGCGCGTCGACGCCGGCAACGTGCTGCGCACGACGCTGTGGTCGATGGCGGTCGTCGCGCTGCTCGGCCTGCTCGCGGGCCTGATCGCGTTCAGCTTCATCACGCGCCCGCTGCGCCGGCTGACCGACGCGATGCGCCGCTTCGACGCGAACGCCGCGCCCGATGCGCAGCCGCCGGTGCCGCGCTCGCCGCCGGGGCGACGCGGCGACGACATCGCGGTGCTCGAATCCGCGTTCGCGCAGATGGCCGACCGGATCGGCGACCAGTGGCGCGCGCTGACGCGCCAGGACCAGCAGCGGCGCGAACTGATCACGAACATCTCGCACGACCTGCGCACGCCGCTGACGTCGCTGCACGGCTATCTGGAGACGCTGTCGCTGAAGTCCGATACGCTCGCGGAGCCCGAGCGTCGCCGCTACCTGTCGATCGCGCTCGCGCAAAGTTCGAAGGTCGGCCGGCTCGCGCAGGCGCTGTTCGAGCTCGCGCGGCTCGAGTCGGGCGGCGTGCAGGCCGAGCGCGAGCCGTTCTCGCTCGTCGATCTCGTGCAGGACGTATTCCAGAAGTTCGAACTCGCCGCGCAGTCGCGCGGCATCGCGCTGCATGCGCGGATCCCGCCGCGCGTGCCGGTCGTGTCGGCCGATCTCGGGATGATCGAGCGCGTGCTGACCAACCTGCTCGACAACGCATTGCGGCACACGCCGCAGCACGGCGAGGTCGAGGTCGCGCTGACGCCGCTCGACGATCGCGTGGTGGTGACCGTGTCGGATACCGGCGAAGGGATTCCGCCGGCGCGGCGCGAAGGGCTGTTCCGGCGGCCGCAGCGGCCGATCAGCGGCGGCGCGGCGACGAGCGGCGGGCTCGGGCTGCTGATCGTGCACCGGATGCTGGCGCTCAACGGCAGCGGCATCCGGCTCGTCGATCGGGACGGGCGCGGTGCGGTGTTCGAGTTTGCGCTGGCGGTGGCGAATCCGGCGGCGGGTGAGGCGCGGTGAAGCTGACTGAAGCCGACTGAAGCCGACTGAAGCCGACCCGCGCCGTTGGCGCGATTTCCGCCCGAATGCATGCGCGGAAATCGCGGCGAGCTGCCCCCGGCTCACCGGTCGTCCGTGGCTTCGGACGATGGGGCGATCAATGCGTTTCGGTCGGACGATGTCGCGATTTCAGCATCAGGATGTCACGCTGAAAGCGCTCGATGTCGTGCGCGGCCCTGCGAGTCGCCAACATCAAGGCATCCTGAGCAATCGCTCGAATTCCGCCGATATGGCCTCGAACTTGTTCACGCCGTCTGGCGGCCACGAATCGGGGCTGCAATCGCCGAGATCCACTTGGGATGGCGTCGCGGCGGGCCGGTAGCCGCGCAGGGTCAACGGCAAGTCGGTGCCGTCGCAGCGCAGGCGCGCAAGCAAGACACCGGTACGCTTGTTCACCACCGCAGCCTCCCAGCATTCATCGGCACAGCCGCGCGACTGGTAGACGAGCTTCTCGCCTGGATGGGTCCACTTCAGTTCGAACGGCCCGGAAGTCTGCGCATGCGCGGATGCGCAGACGAGCAGCCAGGCAACAGACTTGACGCCACCGAGAAGTGCCAGGCAACGGCTATGCAACGGTTTCATGATTCGCCCTGTTCAACGCGCAAGATCGGCACGGCGGCTGGCGAAAGCGCGCCTTCTTTCGGCTGAAAAAAGGAACACGGTCGGTTTGCGCTGCCTCGGTGACGACTTCACCGATCCTGGTCCACGCCACCGGCGGTGCTCGCCGTCACCCGCCACGCTTGCGCCGCACCTCGCTCGGCGTCGTGCCGGTCCAGCGCTTGAACGCGTGGCGGAACCCCACCGCGTCGCTGAAGCCGAGCGTCAGCGCGATGTCCTCGGTGCTGAGCGTGGTGGTGCTCAGGTAATCGATCGCGAGCGCCTTGCGCACACTCGTCAGCAGTTCGCTGTACGACGAGCCTTCGGCGTCGAGCTTGCGGCGCAGCGTGCGCGACGTCATGCACAGGGTATCGGCGATCGCGTCGATGTCCGGAAACTGCCCGGGCGTGCGCGTGAGTTCCTGGTAGACGCGCCGCGTGACGCCGGCCTGGCTGCGCAACTCGTCGAGCAGGCGCGCGCAGTGCGATGACACCTGCGCGGCGGTGATCGGGTTCGCGAGCTGCGGCGCGCGCGCGAGCCACGCGGCCGGGTAGCTCAACGCATGGTGCGGCTGGTCGAACGCGATCGGGCATTCGAGCGCATCGGCGAGCTGCGCCGCGTGCGCCGGCTCCGGCTGCGCGAACTGCGCGCGGGCCGGCACGCACCACGCGCCCATCACGTCCTTGATGATCGTCACGTGCAGCGCGAACTGCATGTCGATCAGGAAGCGGTACAGCGGCAGGTCCGGCCCGGGCAGCGCGGCTTCGTGCGGATCCGGGAACAGCCACGACGCGGTGTCGCCCTGTTCGACCCAGCGGATCGCGAGCATCCCGTTGGCCAGCTGGTGATATTTGACGGCGGAATCGAACACATGCGCGAGCGATTCCGAGCACAGCATCGCGTAGCCGTACATCCCGTAGCTCGACGCATGCAGCCGGTGGCCGACCTGCACGCCGAGATCGGTGCCGTCATAGCGGCCGATCGCGTTGCGCGCGGCGGTCAGGAACTGCAGCGGCGACGTGAGCGTGAACGGGTCGGCGACGGCGTCCGGCGCCAGGCCGGTGCCGTCGAGCACCGCGGCCGGGTCGAGGCCGAGTTCCTGCGCGACGCCGACGAGCACGGCCAGCTTGGCCGGCGAGAAGCGTTTCTCGCGCGACGCGGGGGCAAGCGGCGCGTCCGGCGGCGGGGCGGCGCCGGCGGCCGTCGGGGTCAAGAGCGCACTGCGCGGCATGGCTGGTTCTGCGTCCGATTCGATACCGTTCCGGGTTCGCGATTCTGCGCCGGAACGCGCGGGCGCGCCATAGGGTTCACCCTGATGCGTACGGGCTTGCACGGTCCGGCAAGGGCAAACCGTCGCGCGAGCGCACGCCGCGGCTGGTCGCTCGCCGCGCGTCCGCGTGTCCGTTTCGATCATCTTTTCGACCGCCCGGATCATTTTCAAAGCGCGATTGGCGCGCGATAGTTCCCAGTCAGGCGACGGCCCATGCGCATCCGGTGCGCGGGCCGCCGTGCGAACGGCGCTGCCCGGTGCCGTCCCCCGAGGAGCAGGACAATGACGAAGAGACACTGGATCGGCTCGTACGGCTCGATCCCCGCCGAGATCGACCCCGATCGCTTTCCTTCCGTAACCGCGCTGCTGGACGACGCGATGCGCCGCTTCGCCGATCGTCCCGCGTTCCGCGCGCTCGGCCGCACGCTGACCTACGCCGACGTCGACCGCCTGTCGGCCGCGCTCGCCGCGTACCTGCAGCAGGTCGTCGGCGTGCGCAAGGGGGACCGCGTGGCCGTGATGCTGCCGAACGTGCTCGCGTTTCCGGTGACGACCGTCGCGCTCGCCCGGCTCGGCGCGATCCAGGTCAACGTGAACCCGTTCTATACCGCGCACGAACTCGAGCACCAGCTCAACGACGCGGGCGTCGAAGTGGCCGTGGTGTGCGGCGGCTCGATGGGGACGTTCGCCGACGTGGTCGGCAAGACGCGCATCCGGACCGTGCTGGGCGTGGGCCGCGGCGATCTCGGCGTCGTCGATGCGCCGGCCGGCGCGTGCGACGCGTTGCCGCCTGGCTCGATCCCGCTCGCGGATGCACTGGCCGCCGGCGAAGCGCTCGCATTCGAGCCGGTCGCGCTCGGCGGCGCCGATCTGCTGCTGCTGCAATACACGGGCGGCACGACCGGGCTGTCGAAGGGCGCCGCGCTGTCGCACCGCAACCTGGTCGCGAACATCGAGCAGTTCGCGGCGATCGTGTCGGGCGCACGGCAGCCGGGCGAGGAGGTCGTCGTCACGGCGATCCCGCTGTATCACATCTTCGCGCTGACGGTGAACTTCCTGTCCTACTTCGCGATCGGCGCGGAGAACTGGCTCGTCGCGAATCCGCGCGACATGGACGGCTTCATCGACGTGCTGAAGGCCGCGCGGCCGACGGTGTTCGTCGGCGTCAACACGCTGTACGCGGGGCTCGCCGGCCATCCGCGGCTGAAGGAGGTCGACTGGTCGCGGCTGAAGCTGTCGGCCGGCGGCGGCGCGGCGGTGATCGACGTGATCTCCGCGCGCTGGAAGGCCGTGACGGGCAACTTCATCCGCGAAGGGTACGGGCTGTCGGAAACGTCGCCGGTGGTCACCTTCAACCCGCAGTCGATCGACGCGTTCACCGGCACGACCGGCCTGCCGTTGCCGTCGACCGACGTGAAGCTGCTCGACGACCAGGATCGCGAGGTCGCGATCGGCGAAGCGGGCGAGATCTGCGTGCAGGGGCCGCAGGTGATGGGCGGCTACTGGCAGAAGCCGGAAGCGAATGCGGCGGCGTTCACCGCGGACGGCTACTTCCGCACCGGCGACATCGGCGTGTTCGACGCGGCCGGCTTCCTGAAGATCGTCGACCGCAAGAAGGACATGATCATCGTGTCGGGCTTCAACGTGTACCCGAACGAGGTGGAAGCGGTTGCCACCGCGCTGCCGGGCGTGGCCGAATGCGCGTGCATCGGCGTGCCGGACGCGCGCACCGGCGAGGCCGTGAAGCTGTTCGTGGTGCTCGCGCCGGACGCGGCCGTGACCGAAGCGGAGCTCGTCGCGCATTGCCGCGCGAACCTCGCGGCGTACAAGGTGCCGAAGCTGATCCGCCTGGTCGAGCGGCTGCCGAAGTCGACGGTCGGCAAGATCCTGCGCCGGGAACTCAGCCGCGCCGACTGATGGCGCCGACGCGTCGCGCGCCCGGCGGCGCGCGGGCCGGCGCGCCGAAAGCCGAGAAAGCCGAGAAAGCCGAGAAAGCCGAGAAAGCCGAGAAAGCCGAGAAAGCCGAGAAAGCCGAGAA
>NZ_QTQN01000061.1:0-24864 GCF_003853755.1 Burkholderia sp. Bp8984 | reverse complement strand
GCCGTACAGCGTCACGCTCGTCTGCGCGAACGCGGCCGCCGGTGCGGCGGCCACGATCAGCGATGCGAAATGTTTGAGTCGCAAAATGATGCCCCCCCTCGAAGTCTCGACCGTCCGGCACACGCCCCATGCGCGCGCCGGCGTTGCCATTTACCCGCGATCGATCGAAAAACGCCCGGGGCCCGCCGCGCAAAGCGCGAGCAGGCCGCCCGAGATCGCGATGTTCTTGTAGAAATGAATCATGTTGTCGATCTGCTCGCCGCCCGACATCGTCCAGTAGTGGTGGCCGATGAAGCCGGTGCCGATCGTATACAGCGCAAGCAGCAGTGCGAGCGGCCGCGTCTGGAAACCGACGAGGAGCGCGATGCCGGCGAACAGCTCCATCACGACGGCGATCGCCGCCGAAATGATCGGCGCCGGCGCGCCCTCGCTTCCCATGAACGCGATCGTGCCGGAGAAGTCGACGATCTTCTTCCAGCCGAACATCACGAACAGGATCACGAGCAGGATCCGGGACAACAGCAGCAGCACATCGCGCTGGGACGCGAGAAACGGTTGATTCGGTGTCATGGTGTGATCAACGAAAGCGGTACGCGAACCGCGCGCACCGGATTGCCAACGAACCAGGGCGGGCGGCCGCCAAAGCCGCCCACCCCGCTCTGCAACAACCGGCATCGGGGCCCGCCCGATGTGCTGTGCCTCCTCTTCTTGTCAGAGTTGCCCTGCCTTTACTGCATCGTACCCGGCCTCAACGCGCCTTCGCGACGTCCTGCTCGGTCACCTTCGCGGCCGGGTTGCCGAACTGGCCGGTCAGGTAGTTCGTCAGCGCGGCGATCTGCGCATCCGACAGCTCGTTGCGGAACGCGGGCATCCCGACGTCCTCGCTGCCGGCCTTGCGCTGCACGCCGTTCAGGATCACCTGCACCAGGTTCGCCGGATTCGACGCGCCCACCGTCGAGTTGTGGAACAGCGACGGGTAATAGCCGTCCGGCGTGCCCTTGCCCTGCATCTGGTGGCACGTCGCGCAGTTGCCGAGATACAGCCGCGCCGGATCGATGCCCGACGACGCCAGTGCGACGCCGCGCAGCTTCAGGCCGTCTTCCGCCGGCTTGCCCCACGACGAGCGCGACTGCTTCGCGTCGCCGTTGGCGACGGCCGGCACCGTACGGATGTACGTCGCGATCGCGCCGATGTCGGCGTCGGTCATCTTCGAGAAGCTGTGCTCGACCGCCTCGGCCATCGGACCGGCTGCCTGCGCGACACCCGGCACGCTGCCGGTACGCAGGTACTGGACGAGCTGCTGCTGCGTCCAGCCGCCGATCCCCGCGTTCGGGTCGGACGTGATGTTGTAGCCGTCCCAGCCCGCCAGCACCGAGCCCGACAGGAAGCTGCCGCCGGTTTCGTCGAGCGACTTCTCCTGCATCGCGACGCCGCGCGGCGTGTGGCACGTGCTGCAGTGCGCGAGGCCCTGCACCAGGTACGCACCGCGGTTCCACTCGGCGCTCTGTGCCGGCTTCGGCTGGTATGCGCCGTCCTTCAGGAACAGCCAGTTCCAGATCTTCAGCGGCCAGCGCATGCTCAGCAGCGCGGGGATCTCGTTCTTCGGCGGCGCCTGCTTGACCGGTTCGACGCCGTGCATGAAGTACGCGTACAACGCCTGCACGTCGTCGTCGCTGATCTTCGCGTACGACACGTACGGCATCGCCGGATACAGGTTGTCGCCGTTCTTCGACACGCCGTGGCGCACCGCGCGCTCGAAGTCGTCGAACGTCCAGTTGCCGATGCCGGTATCCGGGTCGGGCGTGATGTTGCTCGTGTAGATCTTGCCGAGCTTCGGCACCGGCATCCCGAGGCCGCCGGCGAACGGCTTGCCGCCCTTCGCGGTGTGGCAGGCCATGCAGTCGCCCGCGACCGCGAGATATTCGCCGCGCTTGACCTGCGCGGGGTCGGCCGCATCGGCCGCGCGCACGAGGCCCGGCAGCGCGAGGCAGCCGGCGAGGAGGAAGGTGAGAGTAGATTTCCGCACGGTCAGACTTCCTTCTTCAGCGTGTCCGACATCCGCAGCGCCAGCGCCGCGATCGTCAGCGTCACGTTCACCGTACCGACGGTCGGCATCGTCGAGCTGCTCGAGATGAACAGGTTCGGATGGTCGAACGTGCGGCAGTCCTTGTCGACGACCGAGTCGCGCGCATCCGCGCCCATGATCGTCGCGCCCGTGATGTGGTTGTTCGGCGCGAACTCGTCGTTGAACACGACGTCCGTACCGCCCAGCACCTTCGCCGCGGTCGCATAGACCTCGCGCGTATGCACGGCGCCGCGCTTCACGTAGTCGTCGATCGCATACGTGATTTCCGGGCGCGGAATGCCGACCGCGTCGGTGGCCGTCTTGCTCGGCACGATGCGGTTCTCGGGCTGCGGCAGGATTTCGTGGAAGCAGTCGAACTGCACGTAGCGCGCGGAGCGGTCGCGGATCTGCGCGTCGAGCTCGTCGGCCTTCATCAGCTTGCCGGCCTTGAAGATCTTCTGCGTCTCCTGGTTGATGCGCGACATGTTCGACAGATGGATCTTCTTCGCGGCTTCGGTCGCGCGGAACGGGCCGTCGCGGAAACCGATCAGCGACGTCATTTCCTGCGGGCCGCGGCCCGGCCACAGCTTCTCGCTCGCGTAGAACGACACGCCCGTGCCCGGGTGGTCCATCAGGTTGCGCCCGACCATGTCGGAACTGTTCGCGACGCCGTTCGGGAAGTCGCGGTTCGCCGACATCAGCAGGATCTTCGGCGTCTCGATGCCGTTCGCGGCCACCACGAAGTACTTGCCCTCGACGCGATGGTCGGCGCCCGTCTTGTCCTTGTAGATCGCGGCGACGATGCGCTTGTCCGGACCCGTCTCGAGCTTGTACACGACCGCGCTGTCGATCAGCTTCGCGCCGGCCTGCTCGGCCTTCTCGACGTGCACGATGCCGTTGTACATCGCGCCGATCGGGCAGATCGGCATGCAGTTGTTGTTCCCGCAACAAGTCGGCCGGCCGTCGTACGGGCGGCTGTTGCGCGCGACCGGCTCGGTCACGACGTGGAACTTCGGGTCATGGCCGTTGAGCGCGCTCTTGATCGTCTGCTCGTTGAACGACAACGGCAGCGGCGGCATCGGGTACGGCTGCTTGCGCGGCGAATACAGGTCTTCCTCGGGGCCGGGGCCCCACACGCCGAGCTCTTCCTCGGCACGCTGGTACCAATGCTCGAGATCGTCGTACTGGATCGGCCAGTCGCGGCCGACACCGTACACGGTCTTCATCTTGAAGTCGTTCGGGATGAAGCGCCACGCCGACGCGGCCCAGTGCCACGTCGTGCCGCCCACCGCGCGGATGTACTGCGAGTTGAACTTGTGCTCGCCCTTCAGGACCAGGTAGTCGTTCGGCGGGCCGTATTCCGGATGCGGCGCCCACGGGCTCGACGGGTACGGCGCCATGAAGTCGGTCTTGTCGGGCTGGTTGCGGAAGCGTTCGACGATTTCCCAGCGCGGCATGCGCGGGCCTGCCTCGAGCAGGATCACCGACTTGCCGGCCATCGCGAGCTGGTGCGCGACGATCGCGCCCGCGACACCGGACCCGACGACCACGACGTCGGCCTTTTGCGTATCGGTATCGGCCATCAGCCTTGCCTCTCGATCGGTTTTTCGGCCCAGAAGCCGGGTTTATTCGGGCAATACGAAGGAATCACGAGCGTATCGGACACGACGCTGAACATTAATGCTTCTTCGTAGGTAATTACGACGTTGTCGACGATGCCGAGATACCAGGCTTCGAGAATCGACAGCGCGGACGTTTGCTGATCGGGAGTCAACGAACCGGACGCGAGTGCGCCGGCGAGTTGCGACAGACCGTCGGCGGTCTTGAACGAGCCCTTCTGCAAGGCCTGCAGGAAGCGTTCGCCGAGCACGCGGCTCAGCCCTTTCTTGCCTGTCAGTGCTTCGGAGAGCGTCATGAACGTATCGAGCGGCGCGGTGCCGGGATTATCGGCCAGGGCCCGCAACGCCAGCGAGCCGGTGAGGCCCGCCGCCGTCAGCGCCAGTGCGCCCTGCAGCCATTGACGCCGCGTGATGCCGGATGCGGCTGCGTCGCGATCGCGACGCGAGTGGGGGGTGTTGTCGTTGTGCATGTTTCCTTCTCTCGAACACCGGATTCGGGAAAACCACGCTTGATATTTCTCAAACTTTCGCGCGGCCCTGAAATGTACGCGCTCAATTCGGATTGGACAATGCTTTTATAGTCCATTTAATGTTCCGCAATCCGAGACAATCGACATTTCGCGGCATCTTTGTGTCGTCGACGCGACAATTCCGTATCGGGATGCCGGCGTGTCGCAACCCGGCGACACGCCGCTTCCCGTCATCCGCTCGCATGCCCGTCGGTTAGAATCGCGTGCAATCAAACAGAAAGCTTCCCTCCGAGGGCATCGAGCGATGAAGCAGCACGACAAGCACAACAACACACATTCAACCCATCACACCACACGGCTGCTCTGGCGCATCGGCGCCGTCGCGGCGCTCGGCGGCGCCGCCGCAGTGTCGCTGCATGCGGGCGCGGCACGCACCGTGAGCGTGTCGCCGCAAGGCACGGTCACCGAAGTCCGGCAGAGCGTCGTCAAGTTCGACGAACCGATGGTCGCGTTCGGTTCGGCATCCGCGCCGAGTCCCGCGCGCATGACCTGCAACGATTCCACCGCCGCACGCGGCCAGGGTCACTGGCTCGACGACAAGACGTGGGTCTACGATTTCGAGAACGACCTGCCGCCGGGCGTGCGCTGCTCGGTCGCGCTCAACGACGCGCTGCGTTCGGTCGCCGGCAATGCGGTCAGCGGCCCGCGCCGCTTCACGTTTCAAACCGGCGGCCCGTTCCCGGTGACGGTGCGTCCCGGCTCGCGCGAGATCGAGGAGCGCCAGGTCTTCGTGCTGAAGCTGAATGGTCCGGCCGAGCCACGCTCCGCGCTCGCGAACATCTGGTGCGAAGCGGCCGGCATCGGCAACCGCATCCCCGTCACGGCCGCCGACGACGATGCGCGCAACGCGCTGCTCGATCACTTCGGGCTGAAGAAGGACGCCGCGCGCGTGCTGACGCTGTCGTGCGCGCAGGCGCTGCCCGCGAGCGCGAAGATGCAGCTCGTCTACGGCAAGGGCGTCGCGAGCCCGAGCGGCATCGCGAACGACACCGAGCGCCGCTTCGACTTCACCGTGCGTGCGCCGTTCGCCGCGAGCTTCTCGTGCGAGCGTGAGAACGCGAAGGCGCCCTGCACGCCGCTGCGTCCGCTGACGCTGTCGTTCAATGCACCGATCTCGCGCAAGAACGCCGAGGCGATCCGGCTGCGCGGTCCTGACGGTTCGCTTTCGCCGACCTTCGCGGCCGACGACCACAGCGACGAAGTGACGACCGTCACGTTCAACCCGCCGCTGCCCG
Organism: Burkholderia sp. Bp8984; assembly: GCF_003853755.1. Lineage (NCBI taxonomy): Bacteria > Pseudomonadati > Pseudomonadota > Betaproteobacteria > Burkholderiales > Burkholderiaceae > Burkholderia > Burkholderia sp. Bp8984. Next base: position 19,415 of record NZ_QTQN01000061.1, on the reverse strand, counting down.
CGCAGGCGAACCTGACGATCGAACTGCCGTCCGGCCTGCGCGACGTGACCGACCGCTCGCTCTCGAACCCCGACCTGTTCCCGCTCGCGACGCGCACCGCGCCGATGCCGCCGCTCGCGAAATTCTCGTCGGGCACGTTCGGGATCGTCGAGCGCTTCGCCGAACCCGATACGCCGGCACTCGTGCCCGTCACGCTGCGCAACGTCGAGGCCGACCTGCGCATCGCGGGCCTCAATACGAGCGGCGCGCAATTCTCGAACCTGAAGGTCGACGACGACACCGCGATCCGTCAATGGATGCGCACCGTCGAGCGCTTCGACAACTGGTCGATGACGGCCGGCACGATCGACGAACGCGTCCCGGGCCTGCTGCGGCGCAAGGGCCAGCACCCCGTCTACGTGCCGCTCGAGGCCGGCGAGAAGATGCCCGCGCCGCAGAACCGCCGCATCGACGTGCGCTCGCTGTCGCTGCTCGCCGGCGAACCGGGTGCGCACGCGCTGGCGCTGCCGAAGGCCGACCCGAAGGCGCTGCGTCCGTTCGAGGTCGTCGGCGTGCCGATCGACAAGCCCGGCTTCTACGTGCTCGAACTCGCGTCGCCCGCGCTCGGCCGCTCGCTGCTCGCGAAGCCGTCGAGCATGTACGTGCGCACCACCGTGCTCGTCACGAATCTCGGCGTGCACCTGAAACAGGGCCGCGAGAACAACCTCGTGTGGGTCACGACGCTCGACAAGGGCAAGCCCGTGCCGAACGCGCAGATCCGCGTGTCGGACTGCAATGGCGACGAAATCGCGTCGGGCAAGACCGATGCGCAAGGCCTGCTGAAGATCGACGGCCCGTTCGAGCCGAAACACGAATGCAGCCAGTCGGAACGCTTCGACGACTACTTCGTGTCGGCACGCGTCGACGATCCGAAGACGGGCCGCGACATGGCGTTCGTCAGCTCGAACTGGAACCGCGGGATCGAATCGTGGCGCTTCAACGTGCCGACCGACACCGACAGCGCGCCGACCGTGCGCGCGCATACCGTGTTCGACCGCACGCTGCTGCGGGCCGGCGAAACCGTGTCGATGAAGCACTTCCTGCGCACCGAGACGCTGCAGAGCCTCGCGTTCCCGGCGCACTACCCGACACGCGTGACGATCCGCCATCTCGGCTCCGACCAGACCTACAAGCTGCCGCTCACGTGGTCGGCCGACCATAGCGCGGACACGCAGTTCACGCTGCCGCCCGCGGCGAAGCTCGGCGAATACAGCGTGTCGCTCGAAGGCGGCCCGGACGATGCGCCGACCGCCAGCTACTACGGCGGCAGCTTCCGCGTCGAGGCGTTCCGCCTGCCGGTGCTCAAGGGGACGATCGGCGCGCGCGACGCGCAGAAGAGCCCGCTCGTCGCGGTCAAGGAAGCGCCGCTCGCGGTGCAGATCGACTACGTGTCGGGCGGCGGCGCATCGAACCTGCCCGTGCAGGTGTCGGCGCTGATGAAGTGGGCATCGCCGCCGTTCGCGGACCGCTTCGAGGACTTCAGCTTCACGCCCTATCGTCCTGAGCGCGGCGACGGCAACGCCGACGACGATGCGCAGGACGGCGACAGCGCATCGGCCGCGAACAACGATCCCGACGCGACGAAGCTGATCGCGGACAAGCTGCCGCTCACGCTCGACCGCAACGGCGCGGGTTCCGTCACGCTCAAGGGCCTGCCCGACGTCGACGCGCCGAAGCGCATCGCGCTGGAGGCGACGTTCGCGGACCCGAACGGCGAAGTGCAGACGATCCGCGGCGACACGATCCTGTGGCCGGCCGCGGTGGTGGCCGGCATCAAGGCCGGCCGCTGGGTGTCGGTCGGCCAGCGCGTGCCGGTGCAGGCGCTCGCGGTCGACCTGCAGGGCAAGCCGCGTGCATCGGTGTCGATCGAGATCAAGGGCGTCGCGCACATCACGACGTCCTCGCGCAAGCGCATGGTCGGCGGCTTCTATGCGTACGACAACAAGAGCGACACGCGCGACCTCGGCGTGCTGTGCTCGGGCAAGACCGACGACAAGGGCCGCATGGCCTGCGACGCGACGCTCGAACAGGCCGGCAACGTCCAGTTGATCGCGGTCGCGAAGGATGGCGACGGCCGCACGTCGAATGCGTCGACGTCCGTCTGGGTCACGCGCGAGGACCAACTCTGGTTCGGCGGCGACAACACCGACCGGATCGACGTGATCCCGGAGAAGACGTCCTACGAGCCGGGCGAAACGGCCCGCTTCCAGGTGCGCATGCCGTTCCGCTACGCGAGCGCGCTCGTCGCGGTCGAACGCGGCGGCGTGATGGAAACGCACGTCGTCGAGCTGAACGGCAAGAACCCGACCGTCGACCTGAAGGTCGGCGAATCGTGGGGGCCGAACGTCTACGTGTCGGTGCTCGCGTTGCGCGGCCGGATTCGCGAAGTGCCGTGGTACTCGTTCTTCACGTGGGGCTGGAAGGCGCCGGTCGAATGGGCCCGCGCGTTCTGGCGCGAAGGCCGCTACCATGAAGCGCCGACCGCGTTCGTCGACCTGTCGAAGCCCGCGTTCCGCTATGGCCTCGGCGAGATCAAGGTCGGCACCGGCGTGCATCGTCTCGGCGTGGCCGTGACGACCGACGCGACGCGCTACACGGTGCGCGGCAAGGCGCAGGCGCACGTGAAGGTCACGCTGCCGAACGGGCAGCCCGCGCCGGCCGGCACGCAGATCGCGGTCGCGGCCGTCGACGAGGCGCTGCTCGAGCTGATGCCGAACAACAGCTGGGACCTGCTCGACGCGATGCTGCAGCGACGCGCGTACGGCGTCGAGACGGCCACCGCGCAGATGGAAATCGTCGGCCGCCGCCACTTCGGCCGCAAGGCGGTGCCGGCCGGCGGCGGCGGCGGCAGCGCGCCGACGCGCGAGCTGTTCGACACGCTGCTGTTGTGGAATCCGCGCGTGACGCTCGACGCGAACGGCAGCGCGACCGTCGAAGTGCCGCTGAACGATGCGCTCACGCGCTTCCGGATCGTCGCGATCGCGGCGGTCGGCGCGGACCGCTTCGGCACCGGCAGCACGTCGATCCGCAGCACGCAGGACCTGCAGCTGATCTCCGGCCTGCCGCCGCTCGTGCGCGAAGGCGATGCGTTCCGCGCGCAGGTCACGCTGCGCAACACGACCGACCGCGCGATGCAGGTCGTCGTGACGCCGCGCGTGACGGGCTTCGAGGTCGCGCCGCAAACCGTGTCGCTCGCGGCCAATGCGGCGGCCGAGGTCGCGTGGACGATCACCGTGCCCGAGCAGGCGCTCGACGCGGCCGGCGCGCTGAACTGGCGCATCGAGGCGGCCGAGCAAGGCGGCAAGCGCGCGTCCGACGCGCTGGCCGTCGCGCAGAAGGTCGTGCCCGCGCTGCCGGTCACCGTGCAGCAGGCCACGCTCACCCAGGTCGACGGCACGCTGACGCTGCCCGTGTCCGCCCCGGCCGGCGCCGTCAACAACGCGCAGGGCGCGCCGCGCGGCGGCATCGCCGTGTCGATGCAGCCGAGGCTCGCCGACGGCCTGCCCGGCGTGCGGCGCTGGTTCGAGCGCTATCCGTACCGCTGCCTCGAACAGCAGACGTCGCGCGCGATCGGCCTGCACGACGCCGCGCAATGGCAGGCGCTGGTGGCGCGCATGCCCGTCTACCTCGACAGCGACGGACTCGCGAACTACTTCCCGCCGTCCTCCGACGATGCGCACTACGGCAGCCCGACGCTGTCGTCGTATCTGCTCGTGGTCGCCGACGAGGCCGGCCGCCTCGACCCGCGCTTCGCGCTGCCGGAAGACCTGCGCACGCAGCTCGAAGCCGGGCTCGCGCGTTTCGTCGACGGCCGCATCGAGCGCAACGCGTGGGCTCCGCGCCAGGATCGCGACCTGCGCAAGCTCGCCGCGATCGAGGCGCTGTCGCGTTACGGTGCCGCCCAGGGCCGCATGCTCGGTTCGATCGAGATCGCGCCGAACCAGTGGCCGACGTCGGCGGTAATCGACTATCACGCGATCCTCACGCGCGTGAAGGACATCCCGCAGCGCGACGCGAAACGCGCGCAGGTCGAGCAGATCCTGCGGGCGCGCCTCACGTACCAGGGTACGCAGCTCGTGTTCTCGACCGCGCGCGACGACGACCTGTGGTGGCTGATGACGAGCAACGAGACCAACGCCGCGCGGCTCGCGCTGGAATTCGCGGGCGACCCGGCGTGGAAGGACGAGATGCCGCGCGTGGCGACCGGCCTGCTCGCGCTGCAACGCCAGGGCGCATGGCAGACGACGACGTCGAACGCACTCGGCCAGCTCGCGATCGAGCGCTTCTCGCGCACCTACGAGAGCACGCCGGTGGCCGGCACGACGAAGGTCGCGCTCGGCGGCAACGAGCGCGCGATTTCGTGGTCGCAGGCACCCTCGACCGCGCCCGCCGACAGCCCCGCCTCGGCCACTCCCGCGACCCGCGCCGCCGCCGCGCGCAGCGTGCTGATGCCGTGGCCGCGTGCGGCCCAGGCACCGGCCACGCTGTCCGTCACGCAGGACGGCACGGGCCGCCCGTGGGCGACCGTCGAAAGCCTCGCGGCCGTGCCGCTGCGCGCGCCGTTCGCGGCCGGCTACCGGATCACGAAGACCGTCACGCCCGTGTCGCCCGCCGTCAAGGGCGTGCTGACGCGCGGCGACGTCGTGCGCGTGCATCTCGACATCGACGCGCAGAGCGACATGACGTGGGTCGTCGTCAACGATCCGATCCCGTCCGGTGCGACGATCCTCGGCTCGGGCCTCGGCCGCGATTCGGAAGCCGCGACGCAGGGCGAGAAATCCCCGGACGGCGCATGGCCGGCGTTCATCGAACGCGATTTCGACGGCTACCGCGCGTATTACGACTATCTGCCGAAGGGCAAGCTCTCGGTCGAGTACACGGTGCGGCTGAACAACGTCGGCACCTTCGGGCTGCCGCCGACGCGCGTCGAGGCGTTGTACGCACCGTCCGTGTACGGCCTGTGGCCGAACCCGCCGATGACCGTGAAGCCGGCCGACGCGGGCAAGTAACGGGTACGCGATGATCGATCATGGATTGCCGCGGCCGCCGCGCTTCGCCGGCCGCGTTTTCGTCGCCGTCGTGCTGGCCGCGCCGCTCGTCGCGCACGCGCTGCCCGGCTACGACGACGTGCGCCGCAACTGGCGCAGTTCCGATTGGGTGCTGCTCGCGCGTGACGGCACGCCGCTGCAGCGCACGCGCGTCGACCTCGCCGAACGGCGCGGCGACTGGGTGTCGCTCGCCGACGTGTCGCCCGCGTTCCGCGAGGCGATCGTCGTGTCCGAGGACAAGCGCTTCTACGAACACAGCGGCGTCGACTGGCGCGGGATCGCCGGTGCGGCATGGGGAAACCTGTGGAACCAGCGCACGCGCGGCGCGTCGACCGTGACCATGCAGCTCGCCGGGCTCCTCAATGACGAGCCGCGCCGCTCGGGCCAGCGCTCGCTGCCGCAGAAGGCCACGCAGGCGATGAACGCGCTGCTGCTCGAACGCGGCTGGCGCAAGGACCAGATCCTCGAGGCCTACCTGAATCTCGTGCCGTTCCGCGGCGAGACGGTCGGGCTCGCCGCGCTGTCGCAGGTGCTGTTCGGCAAGGCGCCGTCCGGCCTCGACGCACGTGAAGCCGCGATCGCGGCAGCGCTGGTGCGCGCGCCCAACGCGGCGAGCGCGAAGGTCGCCGAGCGTGCGTGCCGGATCCTGCGCGACATGCACGCGGAGCAGGCCTGCGCGTCGCTCGACGGCTACGTGCAGCTCGTGATCGCGCGCCCGGCCAATGCCGTGCGTAACGACCTGACGGCGGACGGCGCCGCCCTCGCCCCGCACTTCGCGCGCCGCATCGCGGCCGAGGTCAGGCCCGCGGCCGGCGCGCAGGTGCGCACGACGCTCGATGCGCCGCTGCAGCGCTTCGCGCGCGACACGCTCACGCGCGCGCTGACCGAGCTCAACGCGCCCGCGCACCGGCGCAACGTGCAGGACGGCGCGGTCGTCGTGATCGACAACGCGACCGGCGAGATTCGCGCGTGGGTCGGTTCGTCGGGCGCGTTGTCGAGCGCACGCGACGTCGACGCCGTGCTCGCGCCGCGCCAGGCCGGCTCGACGCTCAAGCCGTTCCTCTATGCGCAGGCGATCGACGAGAAGCGGCTGACGGCCGCGTCGCTGCTCGACGACGCGCCGATCAACCTCGCGGCCGGCGGCGGCCTCTACATTCCGCAGAACTACGACAAGGATTTCAAGGGCTGGGTGAGCGTGCGCAGCGCGCTCGGCGGCTCGCTGAACGTGCCGGCCGTGCGCACGCTCGTGCTCGTCACGCCGCATCGCTTCGCGCGCACGCTGACCGCGCTCGGCCTGCCGCTCGCGCAGGAAGGCGACTACTACGGCTTCAGCCTCGCGCTCGGCAGCGCGGACGTCACGCTGCTGTCGCTGACCAATGCGTATCGCGCGCTCGCGAACGGCGGCGTCGCGCGCAAGGTCGTCGACCTGCCTGCGCCGTCGCCCGCGGCCGGCGCATCGGCACCGGGGCGTGCGGACAACGGCACGCGCGTGTTCAGCGAAGCGGCCAGCTTCGTCGTCACCGACATCCTCGCCGACAACAACGCGCGCGTGCGCACGTTCGGCTTCGACAACCCGCTCGCGACGCGCTTCTTCTCGGCGGTGAAGACCGGCACGAGCAAGGACATGCGCGACAACTGGACGGTCGGCTTCACGTCGCGCTATACGGTCGGCGTGTGGGTCGGCAATGCGGACGGCTCGCCGATGTGGGACGTGTCGGGCGTCACGGGCGCGTCGCCGGTGTGGTCGGCCGTCGTCGGCTACCTGCACCGCGACCTGCCGAGCCGCGCGCCGCGTCCGCCGGCCGGCGTCGAAGCACGCCGCATCACGTTCGAGCGCGACGTCGAGCCGTCGCGCAACGAGTGGTTCGTCACGGGCACCGCGCTCGACACGATCCGGCTCGCGGCGCCCGTCACGCCGGGCAAGGACGGCGCGCGCGCGCCGCTGACGATCGGTGCGCCGACCGACGGCACGATCTTCGCAATCGATCCGGACATTCCGCCGAAGAATCAGCGGATCTGGTTCGAGCGGTCTTCCGGGCATGCCGCACGGTTCGCGTGGCGGCTCGACGACAAGGTAATCGGCCACGCCGACCGCATCGCGTGGATGCCGTGGCCCGGGCGGCACCGGCTCGAACTCGTCGACGCGCGCGGCAACGTGGCGGATGCGATCGGCTTCGAGGTGCGCGGCGCGTCCGCCAAACCGGCCGCGCGCAAGCCGTAACGGGCGCCGGCCATGCCGCACGCCGCAGGCCGCGGCGAACAAACGGGCCAGCAACCCCGCGATCGGAGACCTAGAATACGAACAGCGCGCCGAAGCGTCGGCGCGCGCCGGTTGCCCTGCCGCGCTCACTCTTCCGATCCGCCCGCGACCATGAACCTTCGCCATCCGCGCTTCCTCCGCCCCGCGCTGGGCACGCTGTGCGCCGCGGCCCTCGCGACGCTTGCCGGCTGCAACGGCGACGCCTGCTTCGGCGTCGACGTCTGCTTCAACAACGCCAACACGCAAACCGTCGCGCTGTCCGGCACGGCCGCCACGGGCTCCGCGCTCGCGAGCGCATCGGTGACGGTCAGCTGCGCGCAAGGCTCGGCGACGACGCTGACCGACGGCGGCGGCAACTACCGCGTGGCGGTCAACGCCGTGCTGCCGTGCGTGATCACCGTCGCGTCGAGCGGCACGAGCCTGCATTCGCTCGCCTACGCGGGCGGCACCTTCAACACGACGCCCGAGACCGAGCTGATGCTCGTCTATCTCGCCGCGCAGCTCGGCACGAACACGGCCGGGCTGATCGGCAATTTCCAGGGGAATGCGCACTTCCAGCAGGTGATGGGCAGCCCGAACACGGTGCAGGCCGCGCAATCGGCGGTCGTGACGAATCTGCAGCAGCGCTATGCGGTCACGCTGTCGGCGCCGGCCTTCCTGACGACACCGTTCGTGGTCGGCCAACCGGGCGTCGACAGCGACCTCGCCGCGCTGGCCAAGGCCGGCGCGATCGATTCGAACGGGATGCCGGATCCGGTTGCGGTTTCGCTGCTGGCGCAGGCGGGCGCGGCACACCCGCTGTGAGCGGCGGGCGTGCCGCTGCCCGCGTCGACGCGGCTTACGCGGCTTCCCCGCTCCCGCAAGCCACGCTCGCCGCCTGCTGCTGCGTGAGGTAGCGCAGCAGCTTCGTCACCATCCACACGACGATGAACGACAGCGCGACGAAGAACACCGCGAGCGGCGTCAGCACGTGAATCGATACGAAACCGGCCAGCCCCATCATCGCGGACGACACAAGCAGCAGCGCGCACCCGAGGATCGCGCTCGTCAGCCCCGCGATATGCGGAAACAGCGAATTGCCCTTCGCCATCAGCGTCGGATACATCGCGCCCGCGCAGAAGCCCATCACGAGCACCGGCGTCGCGAGCGTCCATACGCGCAGCCCGACGGTCAGCGCCAGCACCAGCATCGCGACCGCCGCGCCCGCCATCACGCGTGCGCCGATGCGCAACCGCTGCTCGGCGCTCGGCAGCCCGCGCCCGTGAATCCGGTTCGACAGCCCGCCGAGGAAATACATCAACCCGATCCCGAGCGCGAGATAGCCGAAGAAGGTCGGCGGCTTGTGCAGCGTGGTCTGCACCATGAACGGCCCGACGATGTTGAACACCAGCAGGATGCTGTAGCACAGCCCCTGCGCGAGAAAGCAGCTCTGGAACACCGGGCTCGCGAGCACCTTGCCAGCGTTCGCCATCAGCGTGCGCGGCTCGAGATGGACCGGCTTCGGCAAGGTCTCGCGATAGCGCCACAGCAGCGCCCACATCACCAGCGAATACACCAGCAGGAACACGAGGCACGCGCGCCAGCCGAACCATTCCTGCAGGTGCGCGCCGATCACCGGCGCGATGATCGGCGCGAGCCCCCACGCGATCGACATATAGGTAAACGCATGCATCAGCGCCTGGCCCGAGAACGAGTCGGTGATGATCGCCTTCGCGAGCAGGTTCGTGGTCGCGATCCCGAAGCCCTGCAGGCAGCGCGCCAGCACGAACGTCTCCAGGTTCGGCGCGCCGAGCGACAGCAGGCAGCCGATCGTGTAGATGACCAGCCCGAACGCGAGCACGCGCTTGCGCCCGTATGCATCGGCAACCGGACCGAAGATCAGCTGGCCGAGCGCATAAGCGGCCATGTAGCCGGAGACGCTCGACTGAATCGCCTGCGGCGTGGTCGCGAACGAACGCGCCATGTCGGGCAGCGCAGGCACGTAGATGTCGATCGCGAGCTGGCCGGCGGAGGCGAACAGGCAGATCAGGAACAGCAGGAAGCGCGGCGAGTTCGATTCGCGCGCGGGAGTGAGCGAGGCGTTCATGACAACCGGGAAGGATTCGGACGGCGGCAACACGCGCCGTGCTGCTCGAAGTCGAACAACGGTGCGCGGCGAAGCGCATATTGTGCCTGTTGTTGCGCAACGCGACAGGAATCCCCTGGCGTGGGCGCGGTTGAATGCGGATTGCGTCAGGTTTCGAAACGCGTTACACGCCCCGCTTGCCGATCATGGCGAGCCGGTCCGGCGGCCGGCACGGCCACGGTTTTGATCCATATTTCGTTTGTTGTTTGCGGCGCCACTCGCCTGCCTGCTCGCATCCGCGGCTCGCCGCGCCCCTCCGTACTTTCCACCGATTGACACACCTCCCGGCGTTCCCCCTATACTCCTCGCAGCGCCAATAAATTGTTGAACAATACAGCATGAAAATTGACGCCTGACCGGCCACCACAACGGATTCCAGCCGGATCTCCGAATCTGAAAATTTTCCCGAGAGCACCGCGTCATGTCGAACTATCCCGCCGCCTACCAGGTCACCAAGGGTTCCGTCCTGAACGTCGACAAAGCCTTTTATTCCACGATCGCCCAGCGCCAGGACGCGCGCGAACGGATCGCGTCGCACGTCGTGCCGATCCGCAGCGGCTTCGCGTGGACGGTGCCGGCGGGTCACGTGTTCCGGATCGTCACGCTCGAAGGCCCGCAAGTCGCCGACTTCAACATCTGGAACCTGCACAATCCGCGCGAGCGCATGTGGGCGTCGCGCACACGTCAGCTGCAAGCCGCGCACGTGACGACGTTCGACCGGCTCTGGTCGACGCTGCCGTACCTGCGGCCGATGGTCACGATCACCGACGACACGCTCGCCGGCTATGGCGTCGACGGCGACGGCGGCCGCGTGCACGACCTGCTCGGCACGCGCTGCGACCCGTACGTGAACAAGCTGTTGACCGGCGAGGATTTTCATTTCCACTGTCATTCGAACCTTGTGCGGGCGGTCGCGCCGTACGGTCTGACCGAATTCGACGTGCACGACGTGCTCAACGTGTTCCAGTGCACCGGCCTGAACGACGACGACAAGTACTTCATGAAGGCCTGTCCCGCGCAGCCGGGCGACTACCTCGAGTTCTTCGCGGAAATCGACGTGCTGTGCGCGATGTCCACGTGTCCGGGCGGCGACCTTTCGGTGCCGATGTGGGGCCCCGACGCACGCGACCCGATCGACGTGTGCCGGCCGCTCGGCGTCGAGGTATACCGGCTCGACCCGAGCCTGCTCGAAGGCTGGTCGCAGCCGAGCGTCGCGCCCTACCGTGGCCAGCACGGGATGCAGCCGCCGCAGGCCGACTGGCAGCACGACAAGACGGCGTAACGCGGTCCGTAGCCCGTAGAATGGCGAAACGCCGCCGGCCGGCCACGCCGGCGGCGCACGACCAGGAGAGGAGCGAACGAACGGAATGGCAAGCGAAAAAGCGAGAGGACAGTCGGTCGCCGACCGGATCAGCCATCAACTGCGGGAACACATCATCAGCGGCAAGCTGCCGCCCGGCACCGCGCTGATCGAGATGGACCTCGCGGCCGAATACGACACGTCGCGCAACTCGCTTCGCGAAGTCCTGCATCAGCTCGGCCGCGAAGGGCTCGTCACGTTCGTGCGCCACAAGGGTGTCGTCGTGCGCACGCTGAATCGCCAGGACGTGCGCGATCTTTACGTCGCGCGCCGCACGCTCGAACTGCATGCGCTGAACACGGCCGAACTCGCGCAGCCGGCGCTGCTCGAAAAGATGCAGGCCGCCATTCGCGCGGCCGAGCGCGAACTCGACAAGGAAAACTGGCAGGCCGTCGGCACGCACAGCCTGCGCTTTCACCAGCACATCGTCGCGCTGCAGAAGTCGGCGCTGCTCGACGAGTTCTTCCGGACCATCTCCGCGCAGTTGCGGCTCGTCTTCGCCGCGGATCCCGACGAGAAACGCGTGCAAACGCCCGACTGGATCCAGCGCGAATACCAGATCTACGACCTGCTCACGCAGAACCGCCGCAGCGAAGCCGTCACCGCACTCGCGCGCTATCTCGACGATTCCGAGCGGATGCTCGTCGAGGCAATCAAGCGCAGCCATCGCGAGGCAGCCTGACCCTGCACGCCGCGCCGCCGTTGCTTGCCTCAAGACGTGGCAAGCAACGGCAGCACGAAAAGGCACGCAACGGCCCGACCGCTCGCGCAGTCAGGCCTGCTCCGTCGGCAGCGCGTAACTGCCGTCTTCCCGATGCGTCTCGAGTCCCGTCAGCGGCGGATTGAACACGCACACGAGATGCAGGTCGCCACGCGTCGCGCGCAGGACATGCGGATCGTTCAGGTTCAGCGCGTAGATCGTTCCGGGCGTGATCCGGTGCACGTTGCCGGTCGCCGTGTCGACGACCTCCCCCTCTCCGGCCACGCAGTAGTTGGTCTCGAAGTGGTTCTTGTAGTGCAGATGCAGTTCGGCGCCTTCGTGCACGCGCGTCTCATGAACGGAATAGCCGACGCCGTCCTGCTTGACGATCATGCGCTTGCTGTCCCAGCCCAGGCCGCGCGCATGGCGCTCGGTATTGGCGATATCGGTCGATCTCACGACGATCATAAGTACCTCTGAATAGTCGAGATAAAAAATGGCAAGGCGATCCTTGCCGCCGGAAAATGCGTCATGCGGAATCGGCGGTCAGCGCGCTCTCCACCGCTGCCGCGACATCGAGCAGCCGCGCGTCCTCGCCGCGATGCCCGGTGATCAGCAAGCCGACGGGCTGACGGTTGCGCAGGTCGCCGGGCACGCTGATGCTCGGCAGGTCGAGCCGGTTCGCGAATTCGGTCAGCCGGAACGCACGCGCGTTCTGTGCGAGGTATGCGGCTTCGTCGGCCAGATCGGCCACGCGCGGCGGCAGCATCGGCACCGTCGGCGTCAGCACCGCATCCGCGTCGCCGAGTTCGGCGTGGTACGCGGCGGCCAGTGCAGCCATGCGCCGCAGCGCCGCGGCGTAGTCGTGCGCCCGCACCTGCTCGCCTGCAGCGATGCGCGGGCCGACCAGCTGATCGTAGCGGTCCGCCGCCGCGGCCAGCCGCGCACGATGAAGCATGAACGCCTCTGCCGCGATGATGCCGCCCGCGCGGGCGACCGCGCCGGCCTCGGCCACGCAATCGAGCCGCTTGCGCCGGATCCGTGCGCCGTGCGCGGACAGTCGGGACAGCCACGCGTCGAATGCGCGTCCGACGACCGGGTCGACGTCATCCGCGACGAACGCCTCGGGCACGATGAACTGCAGGTCGCGGATCGCCGCCGGTCGCCGCCGCCGCGCTTCGCGGCCGTGCAGCGCAACGTCCGCCTGCCGGCACAGCCCGACCGTCGCGGCCAGCAGGCCCGGCACGTCGAAGCTCGTCGACAGAAACCGCATGCCGTCGCTCGCATAGCGCCCGCGCGACGGCTTGAATCCCGTCACGCCGCAGAATGCGGCCGGAATGCGTGCCGACCCGCTCGTATCGGAACCCAGCGACAGGTCGGCCGCACCGAGCGCCACCGACACCGCCGCGCCCGAACTCGATCCGCCGGCCACCCGCTCGCGCCGCGCATCGAGCGGCGTCGTCGGCGTCCCGTACGCACGGTTCACGCCGAGCGCGCCGTACGCGAACTCGGTCATCGCCGTCTGCGCGACCAGCACCGCGCCGGCCCGACGCAGTGCCGACACCGGCGCCGCGTCGATTCGCGCCGGCGGCTCGTCGGCCAGCACGCGCGAACCGGCATGCGTGACCCAGCCGGTGCAATCGAAGCAGGCCTTCACCGTCAGCACGGCGCCAGCCAGCGGCGCATCGATCGCGCCGGCGCGCCGCGCCGCATCCCAGGCGCGTGCATCGGCGACCGCCGCGTCGTCGCGCCGCGCGAGCCACGCGGCTTCGATGTCGCCGGGATGCGCGTCGGCATGCGCAAGACACGCACGCACCCGTTCCGCACACGCGTGCTCGTTCACGTTGCCCAGCCGGAAATCCGTCGGATCCATTCCCGCTCCCATCCGGTCATTCGTCATGCGAAGTGAACGTGCTTCAGAAAATCCTTCACGCGCGCGTCCGCGCTCCCGCGAATCCGGTCCGGCGGCACGTCGTACAGGATGCGGCCGTTCTCCATGAACACGATCCGGTCGGACACCTTGAACGCGAAATTCATCTCGTGGGTCACGATGATCATCGTCATCCCTTCTTTCGCCAGCGTCTCGACGACCTTCAGCACTTCGCCGACGAGCTCCGGATCGAGGGCCGACGTCGGCTCGTCGAACAGCATGATCGACGGCCGCGTCGCGAGTGCGCGCGCAATGGCGACGCGCTGCTGCTGGCCGCCCGACAGCTGATGCGGATACTTGTTCGCATGTTCGAGCATCCCGACCTTCGACAACAGCGACAGCGCCTGCAGCCGGATCGCCGCCGCATCGGCCTGCCGGTGATAGCACGGCGCCATCATCACGTTCTGCAGCGCGGTCCGATGCGGGAACAGGTTGAAGCTCTGGAACACCATGCCGATGTCGAGGATGCGCTCGTGCGACACGCGCGGCGGATGCGGACCCGACGCGCGGATGAACGGCTCTCCGTACAGGTCGATCTCGCCCGCGTTCACCGGCGCGAGGCCGTTGACGGTACGAATCAGCGACGTCTTGCCGGAGCCGGACGGACCGATGATCGACACGACCTGCCCGGGCACGACGTCGAGATGAATGTCCTTCAGCACTTCATGGCGGCCGTAGCGCTGCTGCACGCCTTTCAGGCGCAGCGCGAATTCGGCGTTCGCCCGCGGTCTCGGCGCGACGGCCGGCGCCGACGGCGGCAGCGCAAGATCGACTTGGCCGGCCTGGGCCGGCGTACGGCGGCTGACGTCGAGGTACCGCTCGAGATAACCGAGCAGCCGGCTGAACACGGTCACGATCAGCACGTAGTAGAACGCCACGGCCAGCATCGTTTCGAACACCAGGAAATTCTGCGTGTACAGCCGCTGGCCGACGAGCAGGATCTCGGCCAGCGAAATCACCGACACCAGCGACGTGAGCTTCACGATCGTGATGAACTCGTTCGCCAGCGCCGGCAGCGCAATGCGGATCGCCTGCGGCATCACGATCATCCGCTGGATGCCGGTGAAGCGGATACCCAGCGCGCGGCCCGCCTCGAGCTGCCCGCGCGGCACCGACAGGATCCCGCCGCGATGGATTTCCGCGAAATAGGCGGTCTCGCTCAGCACCATCGCAATCAGGCCGGCCATGAACGGATCGGACAGCACCGCGCTCGTCGCCGGAAAGACCTGCGGCAGGTTGTAGATGAAGACCAGCAGCACGAGCAGCGGCAGGCTGCGGAAGAACCAGATGTAGAGCGCCGCCGCCCGCTTCAGCAACGGCTGGTGCGACTGTCTCGCGAGCGCCACCGGAAAGCCGAGCAACACGCCGAGCAGCCAGGCGGCGACGCTGAGTTCGACGACCACGACGCAGGCGCGCCAGAAATCCTGGTCCCGCAAGAGCTGAAACGCATAGTGCCAATCGAACTGCATCGAAGACTCCTCAACCGCGGATGGTGATGCGGCCGCGCGGCGCGCGGTGGTCAGGTCGTGCTGGCCGCGCGCTTACTTCGGCGCGCCGAGCGCGTTGGCGACGTCGGCGGGTGTCGGCTCCTGCAACCCGTACTTCTTCACCAGGCTGCCGTATTCGCCGCTGCGCCGCGCATCGTTCAACGCGCCCTCGAGCGCACCCTGCAATCCGCTATCGCCCTTCGTCACGCCCAGGCCGATCACGATCGGATACAGCAGCGTGGTCGAACTGATGTCGACGCGCCCGTTCGTCTGCTTCGGAATCTCCTGCGCGACGGCCGCGTCCTCGATCTGGACATCGACCGCCTTCGACAGCAGCGCGGACGTCGCTTCCGGCGACGTCGGGAACTCGAGGATCGCGATCTCGGCGCGCCCGGCCGCCTTGCATGTGTCCTGCGACACCGCACGCAGCTTCGGCGTCCACGACGCGCCCTTGATCGAGCCGACCCGCTTGCCGCACAGGTCCTGCGGCGTCTTCGGCAGGAACGCGCCGCCCTTCGCGACGAGCAGCGACGCGCCCGTCTTCAGGTACGGCACGAAATCGACCTGCTTCACGCGATCGGGCGTCACGTACAGCGCGGATGCGACGACGTCGAAGCGGCGCGCCTTCATCCCGAGAATCAGGTCCGGGAAGCGCGTATCGAGAAATACCGGCTCCAGTTTCAGGTGACGTGCCAGCAGCCGCGAAAACTCGGCATCGAAACCCGCAGGCTTGCCGGCGTCCAGGTACGCGTATGGCGGATACGTGAGGTCGGAGCCCACCAGCAGCGTGCCGGGCCGCACCGTCTGCAGCGGCGCCGCCGACGCGAACGAGCATGCGAAGGCCAGCGGCACGAGCGCGCCGCGGAGGAAATGTCGAACCGGGAAACGAGCAGACATGGCGAAGCTCCTGGGTTGTTCGGCTCTCGCGCTGAAACGTCGCAACGCCTCCCAGGCGCCGCCACACGCGGCTTCCCGGGATTTTTCGCCGAAAATTGTTGAACAATTTCGGCCGATTCTGACCAGTTCAAATTGAAATCTGTATTCGGGTTTACGCGGCAAACAGCGTCGCCGGACGTGCGTCGGGCGCGCATCCGCCAACCCCGCTTCGGTGCGGGGCACGTGTTCAGGCAAACGGAGAAAAGACCGGGCGGGACGACGCGCGGACGGCGGGCCGTCGAGGTGCGGCGCCATAAACGCGACGCACGCGATGGAGGATCAGGACACGGGGTTCAGCATCGGGCGCGACGGGCCCGGCTCGCGCTTGCGGCTGCGGGGATGCGCGCCGCGACGCCGACCCGAAGGCCGGGGGATTCGATCGTGCAGGCCGAGCACGCAACGTGTCGGCCCGCACGCCACTGCGACGTTTCGATCAGTACTGTGCCTGATCCGTCGGATTCCTGAACAGCTGCTTCATCTCCGGCGACAGCGGATAGTTGAGGCTCACACCCTTCGGCGGAATCGGCTGCATGAACCACTGGTCGTACAGCTTCTCGGCCGCGCCCGAGGTCTGCAGCTTCGCGATCACGCCGTCGACCACGTGCTTGAACGCCGGATCGTCCTTGCGCATCATGCACGCGTAGTTCTCGTGGACGAGCGGCGTGCCCGCCACCGTGTACGCGCCCGGATTGCGGTCCTTCGCGATCTCGCCGTACAGCAGCGGCTCGTCCATCACGAACGCGACCGCGCGCCCGGTCGTGACGTTCATGAACGCTTCGGCATGGTCCTTCGCGCTGATGATCGTCATGTTCATCCCTTTCTCTTCGTTGAGCTTGCGCAGCAGCCGCTCGTCGGAGGTGCCGGCCGTCGTCGCGACCGTCTTGCCGGCCAGGTCCGGGAAGTCCTTCACGCCCGAATCCTTGCGCGTGCTGAAACGGATCCCGTACAGAAAGATGCTGTTCGAGAACGCAGCCTGCTTCTGGCGCTCCAGCGTGTTCGTCGTCGAGCCGCACTCGAAGTCGATCGTGCCGTTCTGCAGCAGCGGAATCCGGTTCTGCGACGTGATCGGGATTTCCTTCACCGTCAGGTTCGGCGTCTTCAACTCCGCCTTGAGCGCATCGATGATGCGCGCCGCGATGTCGCGCGAGTAACCGATGTTCTTCTGCTGGTTGTCCGAATACGAGAACGGCACCGACGATTCGCGGATGCCGAGCGACACGACGCCCGTGTCCTTGATCTTCTTCAGCGTGCCGGTGAGTGCCTGCGCGTGCGCGGCGCCCGCCAGCGCGCAGGACAACGCGACAGCCAGCCAACGGAAGCGGTGATCCATGCTTTTCTCCTGACGAAACCTTGATCGAATCGCGATCCTACGCCCGAAAAATTCGCACCGCATCGGGGAAAGCGTCAAGCGCCCTCCGTCACGGCCACACCGCGCGCAATCATTTCCGTGCCGCGCAAAAGCGCCCGCGCCGCATGTTTCGCCGGGTCGACCGCCTGCAATCTTGCACCTCATGAACAGATCACCCGTTCCAAACGCGCGTTCATGCTGCAACCCAGCAACGCAATCGTTTGCGTGTCGCATCTTTTTCACACAAAACATATTCAAGAAGCCGCCTCATCAGCCGTTACCCAATGCATGGCGTGTCGCAGGAACCCCGCGCGCGCCCGACAAAAATCAAGGTCCGGCTTAGGCCAGACCAGGCACCACCGCCGGCACGACGGTTATCTCCGAGGATCGACTTTCAACATGAAAGCCAAACGTTTCAATTTCGCGCTGGCCCGTTCGGCCCATGCGCGCATGCTCGCCGGCATGCTGTCCGCCGCCGCCCTGCTCCCGATCGCCGGCTGCGGCGGAGGCGGCGGCGACGGCAGCAACCCGTCGCCGACCAACACGGCACCGGCCCCGACCCCGGCCCCCGCGCCCGCTCCGACGACCCCGCCCACCAATTCCGGCAGCAACGCGTGTACGTCGCAGCAGGCCGCCACGCAAATGGCCGCCCAGACCACGCCCGACGAGCCGCCGGTCGATCACCTGATCGTCAGGCTGAAGACGCTGACGGCCACGAACGCAAGAGCGGCCATCGACGACGGCACGCGGCTCGACGCGGTGATCCAGCGTTCGATGACACGCTGGACGGCGCCGACGGCAACCGGCGCCGCGCGTGCGTATGCAGCCGCGGCGACGCCGCTGAACGTGCAGGTCGAGCGGACGGCCTCGAACGGCGCGGCCGTGCTGTCGCTTGGCCAGCGCGTCGCGGCCGCCGACGCGGCGGCGCTCGCGGAGGCCTTCGGCGCCGACGCCGACGTCGACTACGCTGAACCGGATCATCCGATGAAGGTCCGCGACACGCCGAGCGACCCGAGCTACGGCCAGCAGTGGTATCTGTCCGACCCGACCGCCGGCGCCGATCTGCCGCCTGCGTGGAACCAGACCAAAGGCTCGCCGACCGTCGTGACGGCCGTGCTCGACACCGGCTATCGGCCGCACCCCGACCTCGTCGGCAACCTGCTGCCCGGCTACAGCTTCATCACCAGCGTCAACACCAGCAACAACGGCCTGTCGCGCGGCCCCGACGCGAGCGACCCGGGCGACTGGGTCACGCAGCAGGAACTCGACAACGCGAGCGGCCCGTACTACCACTGCGAAAGCGAACCGAACACCAGCAGCTGGCACGGCACGCGCGTGATGGGCGTGATCGGCGCGACCGCCAACAACGGCATCGGCATCGCCGGCGTATCGTGGCTCGGCAAGATCCTGCCGGTTCGCGTGCTCGGCAAATGCGGCGGCGTGACGAGCGACATTGCCGACGCAATGCGCTGGGCGGCCGGCATTCCCGTCACCGGGGTGCCGAACAACCCGACGCCGGCGAAAATCATCAACCTCAGCCTCGGCGGCGTCGGCGCCTGCAGCAAGACGTTCCAGCAGGCGATCGACGACGTGAACGCGAAGGGCGTAACCGTCGTCGTCGCCGCCGGCAACGACGGTCTGTCGACCGGGCTCGACCAGCCCGCGAACTGCAGCGGCGTGATCAGCGTCGGCGCCAACGATGCAGCCGGCCGCCGCGCCTCGTTCAGCAACTTCGGCACCAACATCACGCTCAGCGCACCGGGCGTCAACATCCTGTCGACGGCCAACAGCGGCACGACGACTCCGGATGGCGACACCTACGGCCTGGCGAGCGGCACGAGCCTCGCGACGCCGCAGGTGACGGGCGTCGCCGCGCTGATGCTCGCGGTGAACGGCAACCTCACGCCCACGCAGATCCAGCAGAAGCTGAAAAGCGGTACGCACACGGCGAAGCTGGCGGCCAGTACGCCATGCACCGCGTTGCCGGCAGGCTCGGGCATTCTCGATGCAGGAACCGCGGTCGCGTCAGCCACGCAGTAAGCGGCCCGTTCTCGACGCATGCAGCCGCGGGGGGGGGGGGGGGGGGGGGGGTGGGAGGTGGGGGTGGGGGGGGGGGGGGGGGGGGGGGGGGGGGGGGGGGGGGGGGGGGGGGGGTGGGGGGGGGGGGGGGGGGGGGGGGGGG
>NZ_QTQN01000060.1:0-26523 GCF_003853755.1 Burkholderia sp. Bp8984 | reverse complement strand
TGACGATGAACGCCGCGTTCTGCGGGGTGAGCAGGTGGTCGTTCGCGGGATCGCGAATCGGTTCGCTTGCCATGGTTCTCTCCAGATCAGGGTGGTGGGCGGCTGGGGATCACGATCGCGCCGCCCCGTCGTGCGGACGCGATGCGATTCTGCTGCGGTGCGGTGCCACGACGATCGAAGCGCGACGGTGAGGCGCGACCTCGACGCGGCGCGCGCCTGGCGATTCGCCGGATTCGGGTGCCGGCGAGTGTCGTCAGCTTATGCGATTCGCGCGGCGGTGCGTAGCGCGCGCGGACAGAACATAGTGTTCTCGTTCATCGAACGGCATGCGGGCGCGACCGGGCGCGGCGTGCCACTACCATGAGCGGCATGATCAGGAGCACTGACAGGTGTGAAGGCGACGGTTGCCGCGCACGCAGCGATCGAGCGGCGCGGCGGCCGGCCCCAGGAGAGAGTGTTTAGATACGAGAGTGCTCCGTGCGCGGTGGCGTGTCGCCGAGGAATTCCGGCAATGCCCGCGGCGGCAACGAAATCACGAAGCGGGCGCCGCCGAGCGGCGAATCCTCGAGCCGCACGTCGCCGCCGTGCACGAGCGCGACGCGTCGCACGATCGCGAGCCCGAGCCCGAACCCGCCGGTCTGCCGGTCGCGGCTCGAGTCGAGCCGCTGGAACGGTTCGAACACGCGCGCGCGTTCGGCGACCGGGATGCCGGGACCGTCGTCGTCCACGCTCAGCACCAGCGCGCCGGACGCGTCGTGCGTCGCGGACAGCAGCACGGTGCGCGACGCATAACGTGCGCCGTTGCGGATCAGGTTCAGCAGCGCCCGTGCGACGAGTTTCGGATCGCACACGTGGGTGGCGGGCGCGCCGGTCGTCGACACGCCGAGCGTGAGGCCGCGGTCGGCGACGTCGTTCGCGACGTTGCCGGCCACGCTGTCGATCAGCGCATCGACGGCGACGTCCATCGGCGCGAGTTCGCTTGCGCCTTGTTCGAGCCGCCCGATCGTCAGCAGCTCGGTCACCAGCTCGTCGAGTTCGCGCACGTCGCGCCGCAGTTCGTCGCGGCGCTCGCGCATGCGGCCGCTTTCGTCGGATTCGGCGAGCAGCGCGAGCCCGAATTCGAGGCGCGCGAGCGGCGTCTTCAGCTCGTGCGAGATGCCGTGCATCATCTCGCGCTGCTGCTTGATCGACGCCTCGATCCGCTCGGCCATGTCGTTGAACTGCTGCGACAGCGCGTAGATGTTCGAGCGCCCGGACAGCTTCACGCGCGTCGACAGGTTGCCCGCGCCGAACGCGTGCGCGGCGGCCTGCAGCTTGCGCAGGTCGCGCCAGTGATACGAGGTCCACAGCGCGACGGCGAACAGGGCCGCGAGTGCGGTCATCCCGTATGCGTAGATCTGAATGTCGAGGTCGGCCGGTGCGATCGGGCGGGCATGCAGGACCGAGCCGTCCGCGAGCGGCATGTAGTAGTTCCTGCGGTCGTAACTGATCGCGATCCGGCCGGCGTCCAGATCGCGCAGCGGCCCGCCGCGCAGTTGCGCACGGGCGTCGGCCATCGTCACGAAACCGAATCGCTCGTTGCCGTGCTGCGCGAGTTCACGCAGCGCGAGGCTGCGCTTGCCGCCCGGATGGCGTTCGAGGTAATCGTTCAGCACGAACGCGTAAGTGGTCAGCGCGTTGCGCTGCGCCTGCGCCACGCGCTCGTAGAAAATCCTGTTGAACGACCATTGAATGAATACGATCGAGGCGGCACAGCACAGGATCACGATGAGGTACAGCTTGATCAACGGGCGCAGCATTTAGTCGTCCCACGCGGAAGGGCTGAACAGGTAGCCGCGGCCCCAGATCGTCTTGATCCGTTGCGGCTCCGACGAAGCGTCCTCGAAGCGCCGGCGCAGCTTCGAGATGCCCGAGTCGACCGAGCGGTCGAGCCCGTCGAATTCGATGCCGCGCAACTGCTTCAGGATGTCGTCGCGGCTCAGCACGGTGCCTGCCGCTCGCGCGAGGATCAGCAACAGGTTGAACTCGGTGGTCTTCAGGTCGACGAGTTCCCCGCGCCACGTGACCGTGCGGTTCGGCGGCGAGATCGTCAGCTCGCCGAACACGAGGGCGTGCGGCTGCGTGTGGGCCGCCGGTTCGGACGCGGCAGGCTGCGCGCGGCGCAGCAGCGCACGGGCGCGTGCGACGAGCACGCGCGGCTCGATCGGCTTGGTCACGTAATCGTCGGCACCGGTTTCGAGGCCCGCGACCTGGTCGTACACGTCGGCGCGCGCGGTGAGGATCAGCACGGGCACGTTGGTGAACGCGCGAATGCGCCGGCAGACTTCCATCCCGTCGAGGTTCGGCAGCATCAGGTCGAGTATCACGAGCGCGGGCTGATGCTCGCGCACCGCGGCGACCGCGAGATCGCCGCGCCGTATGACCGTCACCGCGAATTCATAGTTGTCGAGATATTCGCGCACGAGCTGGGCGAGGCGGTCGTCGTCCTCGATCAGCAGCACACGGTATTTGAGCGGATTGTCGTTCATGGTCTCCTCGGTTGCGCGCGTTCAGCCTCTCCATGCCGATGAATGCGCGGCCGGCGAATTCTATCCGGCGTGGCGGCCGCCGGGGCCGCGATACGACAATCGGGAACAAACGATCACAATTGAGCACACATTTTCCGCAGATTCAGGACAGTGCTGCCGCGCCGTCGTACCTAGACTTCGGGCTCCGTCACTCTTGTCTCGACATCGTGAGTCCATCCTTCCGTTCGCTGCGCTCGTTGCGCTATTGCATGCCGCTTGCCGGCCTGACCCTCGCCGCCGTCGCCCACGCCGAAAACCAGTACGCGATATCGCTCGGCGGCGGGTTCGCGCCGCGCTACCAGGGCAGCAACCAGTATCGCGCCGTCGTCGCGCCGTCGTTCTCCGCGATGTTCGGCAACGGGTTCTTCATCGACACGGCAGCCGGCGCCGGCTACCGTTTGAACCTGCCGCACGGGGCGTTCGTGTCGGCAGCGCTCGGCTATGCCGGTGGCCGTTCCGACGAAAACCGTTTCGACCTGGCGGGTTCGGATCACCTGAAGGGGATGGGCCGGATCCCCGGTTCGGTGCTCGTCGGCATGCGTGCGGGCGTGCAGCTGCTCGATGGCGGCGAACTGAGCGTCGCCATCGATGCGCCGGTCACGCATACGTCGCGCGGCTTGTCCGGCCACGTCGATCTCGCGGTGCCGGTATTCAAGGCCGGCCGCCACGATGTCGTCGTGACCGGCAGCGTGCATGCCGGCACGGGGCGCTACATGCAGACGTTCTACGGCGTGACCGACGCGCAGTCGGCGGCGAGCGGCTTCAGGCCGTATTCGACGAGCGGCGGGGTCGACAGCGCAACGCTGTCGCTCGCATGGAACTGGGGCGTGTCGCGGCACTGGTCGGTGCATGCGACCAGCGGCTTCACGCGGCTGCTCGGACGCTATGGCGACAGCCCGATCGTCCAGACGCGCAGCAACTACTTCGGCATGGCCGGCGTGACGTACAAGTTCTGACGCGAACGGCATGATTCGCCAGCGCCCCGTCCGGGGAGCACGACTTCGCCGCGGATCGGTGCGGTAACATGAAGGCGGCTTCGGCTTCGGCTTCGGCTTCGGCTTCGGCTTCGGCGTCAGGCTGTCGAGGCGACTGCGCGGAGCCGATTCGACTCGAACGGATCGCGCAATACGGTGCCTTGCCGGCCGGTGGCGCGCAGAACCCATCATGGATCCAACGCCCGGTGCGTGCGCGCATCCCGCACCTGCCGCGCCGG
Organism: Burkholderia sp. Bp8984; assembly: GCF_003853755.1. Taxonomy (NCBI): domain Bacteria; kingdom Pseudomonadati; phylum Pseudomonadota; class Betaproteobacteria; order Burkholderiales; family Burkholderiaceae; genus Burkholderia; species Burkholderia sp. Bp8984. The sequence goes on along the minus strand of NZ_QTQN01000060.1, from coordinate 22,743 downwards.
GCCGCGACAGGGAGAAACCGATGAAGAACACGATCGCGATGCTCGCGGCACTCGTTGCGAGCGCAACCTTTGCGGGATGTGCGGACATGAACACGAAGCACCCCAACGCCACCGCCGGCGGCGCGGTGACGAACCCCGCGCCGTCGGGCGCCGTGAACGCGTGCAAGGCGGACGCCACGCCGGACGACGCGCTGATCGGCAAGACCGAGGCCGATGCGGCCGCGCTGCTCGACGGCTGCCTGTGGCGCGTGCTCGAGCGCGACGGCCGGTCGTTGCCGGGCACGATGGACTATCGCGAGGAGCGCCGCGACCTCGGCATTCGCGACGGCAAGGTGATCTGGGTGCGGCGCGGGTGAGGGATCGGGCCGGCCCAAGCGTTACTTCGAGATGTACCAGAGCGCGTCGGTGCTGACGCGTGCGCCCGGCTTCGGCGCGGCGGGCGCCTGAGGTGTCGCAACCGGCGGCGGCGTGTTCGACGTCACTGCGGTGGGCCACGTCGCAGGCGTGTTCGACGCGGTCGATGCCGTCGACGTATTGGCCTGACTCGAGGTTGCTGCCGAACCCGACGTGGACGCCGTGTCGATATACCAAAGCGCATCGGCCGATGCGGTGCGCCTGGCCGCTGCATCGGCGGTGTGTCTGGATGCGGGCGCTGCCGTCGCCGTCGCTGCCGTGGCGGCCGTCGCACTCGAACGCTGCGTGCCCGCTGCGGGTGCCGCGCCCGCCTGAGCGGTCGTCCCCGTCGCGCCGCGCTGCGCGCGCGCCTCGAACGGCCCGAGCTGGAAGATTAACGTTTGCGCGGGACGCGTCAGAACGGCATACGGGAACTGCAGCTCCCACGACATCAGCACGCGGCCCGACGACGTCTCGGTGAAGATCGCCGGCACGTGCTTCATGTCGCTGAACTGCACGTAGATCCGCGCGCCGTCGTCGAACACCTGGGTCGGCTTGGCCTGGTCGGCGCCCGTGACGGTCCAGCCGAAGTTGTACGTGCCGGCCGGGCCGGCCGGCCCGCCTTGCGGTTGCGGCGGCGGCGCGGCAGGCGCGAGCGTGCGGGGCCGTGCGACCGGCGGTGCCGACACGCTCAGGCTGGCGAACGGGTTGTACGCCTGCACCTGTTGCGGCGGCGTGAAGGAGGGCGGAAGGATGGGCATGGGAGTATCCGGCGAATCCGGCATGGTCCGGATTGCATCATAGACCTTGCGCGCATACGCGAGGCGCTTGTCGGGCGACGCGGCGTTGTACGCGCCGATCGCGTTCCAGTTGGCGCCGAGCTGGCGGATGTTCTGCGACAGGATCCACGCGCCGACGTACGCGTTGGTGCACGCATCGAACAGGCTTTCCCGCGTGATGCCTTCGCGCGCGAGCGTCGGCAGCCAGGTGCTGTTGATCTGCATCAGGCCGATGTCGACGGTGCCGTTCGTGTTGGTGTTGACGGCGTTCGGATTCATCCCCGATTCGACCTGCGCGATGCCGCGCAACAGGCTCACGCTCACTTTCTGGAACGTGGCCGCGTCGTCGAGGCAGTCGGCCCGCGCGAACCCGTGCAGCGCGCACGACAACACGATCGTCGCGGCGATCTTCGGCGTGGCGTGGCTGATCGAACGGGCAGTCTGACGCGGCATGGCAGGATGGGGCGGAATCCGGCCGCCCGGTGCAAGGAAATTACGCAGACGCGAAGTGTGCCATAGCGCGCAGCCAAATGGCTCGCGTCAAACTTTCCTTTGCATTTGCCGGCGGATTTGTCGCGGATTTTCGCCGACGCCGGTATCTCCGTGCGACAGGAGGGAATCGGTAAAAAGGGCCGATTATCGTGCGCATGCCAGCGTGCGGCCGCTATAGGAAGACTGACGCCGCGCGTCAGTTGCGCGGCGAATGCGGCAATGAATGGTGCAGCGAAACGGACGATAAAAGGCGCGGCCACCGGTGCGCGGGGCGTGGAAACGGCGACGGCGGCCGCAGCCGCCGTGTCGATGCATCCCCGGCTCCCGAAATCCGGTTCCGACCGGCCGGCCGCGCGATGCCGCACGCAGCCGGCCGTCGTCGCTCAGAAGCGGTGACGCAGGCCGAGGTTGACCATCGTCTGCGAGCTCGTGCCCGCATAGCCGTACGAACCGATCGACGCCTGCGCGGCCATCGACCCGCCGTTGCCGTCACCGGTCTGGCCGCTCGCGTGCTGGTACGCGGCGGTCAGGTACACGTCGGTGCGCTTCGACAGCGTATAGTCCGCGCCGGCCGACACCTGGTGATAAGTCGCCGACGTATCGCCGCCCGAGCGCGTGTAGCTGTAGCCGAGCCCGACGAGCAGCGCATTGGTCGCCTGGTAGTTCACGAAGCCTTGCCCCGTGTTGTAGTGCTCGTTCGAGTTGAACACCGAGCTCGCGTCGCGGCGGTATTGCGCATTGCTGTAGCCGAGGCCGAACGTGAACGGGCCGGCCACATACTGGCCCGCGATGCGGGCGATGCCGATCGAATGCGCGCTCGCGTAGCCGGTGTTGATCGGGCCGTCGAAGGTGCCGTCCGACGAGCTGGTCCAGCCGTTGCGCAGCCCGTTCGACGCGGGGCTGTTGGTCGCGTGGAAGTACCCGCCCGCGACGCTGAACGGCCCGTTGTTGTACGACACGGCGGCCGAATACGACTGCGCGGCGCCGGTGCTGCCGGCGATGCCGCCGAACGAGTACATCGCCGAGAACTGCAGGCCCGAATACACGGCCGACGTGTACTTCACCGCGTTGTCGACGCGGAAGCTGTTGTCGTAGTTGTCGACGTCGCCCGGCGTCGCGAACACGCTGCCGAGATAGTTGTCGGCGGTGATGCCCTGCACGAGGTCGATGAGCGGATCGTACTGGCGGCCGAACGTGAGCGTGCCGTAGCGGTCGCTCGACAGCCCGACGAACGCCTGCCGGCCGAACAGGCGGCCGCCCTGGCCCTGCCGGCCGCTGCTCGGGTCGAAGCCGTTCTCGAGCTGGAACAGCGCCTTCAGCCCGCCACCGAGATCCTCGCTGCCTTTCACGCCCCAGCGGCTGCCGGAGAGATTGCCAGCGCTGCTGTTGCCGAGCATCCACGCGTTGTCCTTGCCCTGCGCGTGATTCACGTACGTGATCGACGTGTCGATCACGCCATACAGCGTGACGCTCGACTGCGCATGCGCCGCGGGCATCGCCGCGAACGACGCGAGCGAAATCAGCGAGAGGGTCGTGCGTTTCATTTCATCTCCTTGCGATTGGCCTGTTTTCTTGAACCGGAATGGCAGGAGACTACCGAGCCGCAGACGAACGGCAAAAACGAAATTCTCCGATGTGACATAAAGCCGACAGATGCATGCTTCGGCAAGGTCCATTGAGAGATTCACATTATTGAGAATCGTGTATCAATCGATTTGAATTTCGAGATGGCGCGACCGGCGTATTGCCGGAATCGTGATAATTCCGCACGATTTCCAGTCGAATTTCGACGACGATGCATTGGTCGTCGATTCATCAATTGATTATTTAACGAATCGAATCGCGTGATGCGGGCCGAGTGTGTTATTGCGCGCACCGCGCGAGCGATTTGGGTGTGACGCAGCGCGCCCGCGCGCGCCGTCAGCGGCGATCGGCACGGAGTGCGAGAATGCTGGCCTCGGCCGGCACGCGTCGTGCCGCTCACCAGGGAACCCGCATGGACAGTCACATCGCTCCGGTGGAGCTGAAGAAAGCCTACCGTCTTCTCAACCACGGCCCGACCGTGCTCGTGTCGGCCCGTCACGACGGCGTCGACAACGTGATGGCCGCCGCGTGGGCCTGCGCACTCGATTTCCTGCCGCCGAAGCTGACGGTCGTGCTCGACAAGTCCGCGAAGACGCGCGAGCTGGTCGAGCGCAGCGGCACCTTCGTGATCCAGGTGCCGACGGCCGCGCAGCTCCAGCTCACGCATGCGGTCGGCAGTCACAGTCTCGCCGAGCGGCCGGACAAGCTGCGCGAGGCGGGCGTCACGCTGTTCGACGTCGCCGGCCATGACCTGCCGTTCGTCGCCGGCTGCTCGGGCTGGCTCGCGTGCAAGCTGATACCCGAGCCGCACAACCAGCAGGCCTACGACCTGTTCATCGGCGAGGTGGTCGGTGCATGGTCCGACACGCGCGTGTTCCGCGACGGTCACTGGTATTTCGAATCGGCCGATCCGGCGCTGCGCAGCCTGCACTACATCGCGGGCGGCAACTTCTATGCGATCGGCGAATCGCTGCACGTCGATCCGGACGCGCAGTAGGCAGAAAGCGGGCTTTCGTTCGCGATTCGGGCGCGCGGTTCACGCGCGCTTGTTCAATTCCGCCAGCATCACGTCGGCGAACGCCTGCGCGACGCGCGACAGCGTGCGCCCGCGTTTCGCGACGAGCGCGATCGGCCGCACGAACGCCGGGTCGTCGATCGGCTTCGCGACGAGGTCGGGCTCGGCGCGCACCTCGCGCGCGGCGGCCGGCAGGATCGTCACGCCGAGGCCGCCGCGCACCATCGCGACGGCCGTCATCATGTAGGTCGGTTCGCACGCGATGTCGGGCGTGCAGCCGGCCGCTTCCAGCGCGGCATCGACGACGCTGCGCACGCTCGTGCCCTGTGCGGTCAGCACGAGCGGCACGGCGGCGACGTCGGCGGTGCGCACGCGCCGCTTGCGCGTGAGCGGATGATCCTTCGGGCACACGGCGACGAGCCGGTCGGCGCCCGCGTACAGCACGTCCAGCGACGCGTCGAACGCGTCGCCGCCGGTCAGCCCGAGATCGGCTTCCTCGTTGCGCACCAGCGCGGTGACGAGACTCGCGACGCCGTCGCGAATGTCGAAGCCCGCGCGCGGCACGTCGCGCCGGAACGACTGGATCAGCTCCGGCAGCAGGCTGGATGCAAACGTCGGCAGGCACGCGAGCCGTACCGTGCCGCTCGCGCCTTCGCCGAGCGCCCGCGCGTCGCGCAGCACGCGCTCCATGTCGTCGAGCGAACGCTGCAGCAGCGGCAGCAGTTCGCGCCCGGTCTGCGTGAGCGCGACGCTGCGGCTGTTGCGGTCGAACAGCCGCGCGCCGACGATCTCCTCGAGCCGGCGGATCTGCACGGTCAGCGCCGGCTGCGACAGGTGCAGCCGCGCGGCGGCGCGCGTGAAGTTGCCGGCCTGCGCGACGGTGACGAACGCGCGAATGTCGCGAAGGTTCAGATCCATAACGATTCGTGATTGCTGCGATCAAATCATTTCAATTGTGCTATCGCTGCGCCGACCTTACGCTCGTCTCCAACAAAAGACAAGGTAGGAGACACCGATGCTGCCGTTACTCGGGCTGGGCACGATCGTCGTGCTGCTGGCCGCAATTCTGTCCAGGCGCATGTCGCCGCTCGTCGCGCTGATCATCGTGCCGATCGCGGCGTCGCTGATCGGCGGCTTCGGGCTGCATACCAGCAAGTTCGTGATCGACGGGCTGAAGGGCCTCGCGCCCGTGGTCGGGATGTTCGTGTTCGCGATCCTCTATTTCGGGACGATCACCGACGCCGGCACGCTCGACCCGATCATCGACCGCATCCTGCGCGCGGTCGGCACGCGGCCCACGCGGATCGTGATGGGCACGACGCTGCTCGCGCTGCTGATCCACCTCGACGGCTCGGGCGCCGTGTGCTTTCTCGTGACGATTCCCGCGGTGCTGCCGCTTTACGACCGCCTGAAGATGGACCGGCGCGTGCTGGCCGCGGCCGTGTCGATGGCCGCGGGGATCAACTTCCTGCCATGGACGGGGCCGATGATCCGTGCGTCGGCCTCGCTGCACCTGCCGGTGTCGGCGCTGTTCAATCCGCTGATTCCGGTGCAGGCGATCGGGCTCGTGTTCGTGTTCGGCGTCGCGTACTGGCTTGGGCGGCGCGAGGAGAAGCGGCTCGGACTGTCGCGCGACGATGCGTCGATTCCGCTGCCGACCCGGGCGCTCACGCCCGACGAGCAGGCGCTGCGCCGGCCGCGCCTGTTCTGGTTCAACCTGCTGCTGACGCTCGTCGTGCTCGGCACGATGGTCGTGATGGGCGAGAAGATCCCGCCGGCGATCATGTTCATGGTCGGGCTGTGCATCGCGCTGATGGTGAACTACCCGGACGTCGACATGCAGAGGAAGCGCATCGACGCGCATGCGCGCGCGGCGCTGATGATGGCCGGCATCCTGCTCGCGGCCGGCGTGTTCACCGGGATCATGCAGGGCAGCGGGATGCTGAAGGCGATGGCGCAGGCGGCGGTCGGCTTCGTGCCGCCGTCGATGGCCGGCCACATTCCGGTCGCGCTCGGCCTGGCGTCGATGCCGCTCAGCATGCTGTTCGATCCCGATTCGTTCTACTTCGGCGTGCTGCCGGTGATCGCCGAAGTGTCCGGCCAGCTCGGCGTGCCGGCCGTGCACGTGGGGCAGGCCGCGCTGCTCGGCCAGATGACGACCGGGTTTCCGGTCAGCCCCCTGACGCCCGCGACGTTCCTCGTCGTCGGCCTGTGCGGCATCGAGCTGGCCGAGCACCAGAAGTTCACGTTCCCGCTGCTGTTCGGTGCCTCGATCGTGATGACGATCGCGTGCGTCGTGATGGGCGTCTTTTGATTTTTTTCCCGGCGCGCGAGCGCCGGATCACGGTACCGACATGACAGCAAAGCCACCACACGAACGGCGCGTGCGCATCGGCGCGGGCGCCGGCTATTCGGGCGACCGGATCGAGCCCGCGGTCGAGCTGGCCGAACACGGGCAGCTCGACTATCTCGTCTTCGAGTGCCTGGCCGAGCGCACGATCGCGCTCGCGCAGCAGGCGCGGCGCAAGGATCCGGCGCTCGGTTACGATCCGCTGCTCGACGCGCGCATGCATGCCGTGCTCCCGGTGGCGGCGGACAAGCGCGTGCGGATCGTGTCGAACATGGGCGCGGCGAACCCGCGCGCGGCCGCGCGGCGCACCGCGCGGATCGCGCAGTCGCTCGGCCTCGCGGGGCTGAAGGTCGCGGCGGTCGAAGGCGACGACGTGCTCGACGTCGTGCTGCGCGGCGCGTTCCGCTTCGAGGAGTCGGGCGACGAAGTCGCCGCGTATCGCGACCGCATCGTGTCCGCGAACGCGTATCTCGGCGCCGCGCCGATCGTCGATGCGCTCGCGGCCGGCGCGGACGTCGTGCTGACCGGGCGCGTCGCCGATCCGTCGCTGTTCGCCGCGCCGCTGATCCACGCGTTCGGCTGGCGGATGGACGACTGGGACACGCTCGGGGCCGCGACGGTCGTCGGCCATCTGCTCGAATGCGCGGGGCAGGTGACGGGCGGGTATTTCGCCGACCCGGGCTACAAGGATGTGCCGAACCTCGCGCGGCTCGGCTTCCCGATCGGCGAGGTCGCGGCCGACGGCTCAGTCGTGATCACCAAGGTGCCGCACGCGGGCGGCCGCGTGAGCGCGGCGACCTGCAAGGAACAGCTGCTGTACGAGATTCACGATCCGGCGCGCTACCTGCAGCCCGACGTCGTCGCGGATTTCACGCGCGTGGCGGTGGCGGAGGAGGCGCCGGACCGCGTGCGCGTGACGGGCGGGCGCGGCAGCGCACGCACCGGGACGCTCAAGGTGTCGGTCGCGTATGTCGACGGCCACATCGGCGAAGGGCAGATCTCGTACGGCGGGCCGGGCGCGCTGGAACGCGCGCGGCTCGCGCTCGACATCGTCCGCGAGCGGCTCGCGCTGACGGGCGTGGCCGCGACCGAACTGCGTTTCGATTTGATCGGCGTGGATGCGCTGTACGGCGACGCGACGCCCGCCGTGCGCGGCGAGCCGGCCGAAGTCCGCGTGCGGGTGGCCGGCCGTGCGGCGAGTGCCGCCGAGGCCGCGCGGATCGGCAACGAAGTCGAGACGCTCTATACGAACGGGCCGGCCGGCGGCGGCGGTGCGTTCAAGTCGACGCGCGAGGTGATCGCCGTGCAGTCGGTGCTGCTGCCGCGCACGGCCGTGACGCCGTCGTTTTCTTTCGTGGAGGCATGATGCAATTGCGTGAACTGGCGCATGCGCGCACCGGCGACAAGGGCAATACGCTGAACGTATCGGTCATCTGCCGCGATCCGCGTCACTACGAACACCTGCGCGCGCATCTCGATGCGGCCGCGGTGAAGGGATGGCTCGCGGGCATCGTGCACGGCGACGTCGTGCGCTACGAGCTGCCGGCGCTTGCCGCGTTCAACTTCGTGCTGCGCGATGCGCTCGGCGGCGGCGTCACGCGTTCGCTCGCGCTCGATGCGCACGGCAAGTCGGTCAGCTCGGTGTTGCTGGCGATCGATGTGCCGGAGCCTGAGTGACGACGTGGCGGCGTGCATCGCCAATCGGCCGCGTTCGCCGCCAGGTTCATGCTCACGGAATCAACCACTCGCGACGCCCGTCCGCGTGCTCGATGCGTTCGCCCGCGATGTGCAGGCGCTGATCCGCACGATAGTCGTAGACCGCGCGCGACGCGGCGACCTGGTCGAGATCGAGTTCGACCGTGTGGCGCGATTCGCCGTTGCCGGCCTCGAAGATCAGGTTGCCGAACGGATCGGCCGCGAGGCTGCCGCCCGCGAACACGACGTCGTGCGCACCTGCGCCGACGCGGTTCGCGACGACCGCGAACACCTGGTTTTCCATCGCGCGGGCCGAGACCGACATGCGATGCACCTGACGGTACGGCTCCATGTTGCCGTCGGTCACGAGGATCAGCTGCGTGCCGAGCGCCGCAAGCGCGCGGCCGGTTTCCGGAAATTCGCTGTCGTAGCAGATCAATAGGCCGATCCGCACGCCGCGCCATTCGACGCTCGCGTAGCGGTCGCCGGGCAGCACGACGTCGCGCTCGCTCAGCCACAGATGTGTCTTGCGATAGCGCAGCGCGATGCCGTCCGGCGTGACGAACACGGTCGTGTTGTAGAAGCGCCCGCCGTCGTTCTCGATCAGCCCGGCCACCACCGCGACGTTGCGCGCCCGTGCGGCCGCGATCACCGCGCCGATGCTCGGACCGTCGAGCGGCTCGGCCACGCGCGCGAGATTCGACGGATCGAGAAAGCCGGTGAGCTGCGCTTCCGGAAACATCACGATGTCGGTGCCGGGCGCGCAGCTCGCGATGGCGTCGAGCGTGCGCCGCAGGTTGTACGGTGTGTCGCCGTCGCGGCCGGCCAGCTGCACGATGTCGAGTTTCAGTTTCATGGGCGGGTTCGGTGGCAGTGGCTCGTCGCGCGATGCGGCGCAAGGGTGGGGATGAGCGTCAGTATGCGCCGAACGCGCCGGTTTCCCATCCCGCCGACGCGTTAGCGCTTGCGATGCCGCGCCGCCCGCGCATCACACGTACAGGTAGCGCACGAGGTGGAAGAACACCGGCGCCGCGAAGCAGACCGAGTCGACGCGATCGAGCATCCCGCCGTGGCCCGCGATCATCGACCCCCAGTCCTTGGTGCCGAGCGAGCGCTTCACGGCCGACAGCACGAGGCCGCCGACGAAGCCCGCAATCACGATCGCGAGCGAGATCCCGAACGCCGCGCCGAAGCTGAACGGCGTCACGCGATACAGCGATGCGCCGCACAGCGTCGCGAGCAGGCCGCCGCCGACGAAGCCTTCGACCGTCTTCGACGGCGACAGCTGCGGCGCGATCTTGCGGCGCCCGCACAGCTTGCCGACCACGTACTGCAGCACGTCGCTGATCTGCACGACGAACAGGAAGAAGAACAGCAGCAGCGCGTTCTGCCCGGCGTAGCGCGGAATGTCGAGGATCAGCACGGCCGGCGCGTGGCTCAGCCCGTACACGCACACCATCAGCGCCCAGTTGATCTTCGCGTTGCGGCTCAGGAATTCGCGCGTGTCCTGCGTGAGCGCCGACACCAGCGACATCGCGAAGAACAGGTGTACCGGAACGAAGATCGAATACATCCCGTACCAGTTGATCCCGAGCAGCAGGTACTGCACCGGAATCGCGACGAAGAACGCGATGAAGAGCGTCGTATGGTCGCTCGCGGTCGTCGGCGTGAGCGTGATGAACTCGCGCAGCGTCAGGTACGACAGCAGCGCGAACACCAGATACGTGACGTTGTTGCCGAGGCTGATCGCGATGACCATGATCGCGATCATCGCCCACCACGCGCGGATGCGCTGGTTCAGGTTGACGATGGTCGCGCTCGCGCCGCCGCTGCGCGCGCCGAGGATCGCGCCGATCACGGTCGCGAGCACCAGCACGCCGGTGACGCCCGCGACCAGTTCCCAGAAGAGAGTTCGCATGAAGAGGCCCGGAAAAGGGAGAGGAGGGCGCCGCGTTCAGCCGGCCGGCCGCTGCGGCGGCGCGAGCGCGACGATCGCGTCGCGCATGCGGGCGAGGAAGGTCGGCTTGTCCTCACCGGTGCCGAGCGCGTCGTTCGCGCCGAAGTGCACCTTGCAGATCAGCGGCACGGGCCAGATCGCGCCCTTCGGCATGATGCGCTGCAGGTTCTCGAGATAGACCGGCGCGAGCGCGACGTTCGGAAACTCGGTCGCGAGATGGAACAGGCCGCTCTTGAACGGCTGCGGCAACACGTCGGCGCCGCGCGTGCCTTCCGGGAAGATGATGATCGAGTGGCCTTGCCGTAACGCATCGCGCACCGGGTCCAACGGGTCGCCGCCGCTCTCGCGGTGACGGTCGATCAGCACGACGTTCAGCAGCTTCTGCGCGATGTGGCGCTTCAGGTCGCCGCTGTCCCAGTAATCGCGCGCGGCGACGGGCCGCACGACCGCGCGCACGTCGCGCGGCAGCGCGGCGAGGATCGCGAGCGTGTCGATGTGGCTCGTGTGATTCGAGAAGTAGATCTTCTGCGTCGGGGAAGGCGGCGCCTGATGCCAGACCGGATACGCGCCGGCGACGAGCCGCACGATCGACAGCAGGAAATCGCGCTGCCAGATGTTCAGGATGTTCATCGGCGCCGCGCCTCCTGCGTGCGTGCCCGCGCGGCCGCGCGGGCGCGGCGGGCGGAATCCCGGAATGCCGGCGCGGCAGGATGCGCGCCGGACGGCCATTGTTCAAGTTTTTTCAAATTCGTGGCTGCCTGTCGCAGGGCCGCGATCATCGGACGATGCGCCGGCAGAGTTGCGTTGCGGCGAATGCGCCGTTCGACGGCGTGATAATCGGCTGTTGCACGAGCGCCCGGCGACAGTTCGAGTGAATTGCTGCGCTCACGGGCCAGCGGATTATCGCGAGTTTCCGTCGAAAACGCCAGATTGCCCGGCGCGGCGCGCGGCTTGACGCGTCGGGGCCGCTCGGCGACGATTACGGCCACCTGTCGAAAGCCGCCGCCGGCGGTTGCGCCGCCCGGGGCATGGCGGCGACGAACGTATCCGAACGTGCCGAACCAATAAAACGATGAGCCTTTACGCACTCAAACCGAAATTCCAGAACCGTCTGCGTCCGTTCGCGGATTCGCTTGCCGAGCGCGGCGTCACGGCCAACCAGGTCACGCTGTTCGCGGCCGGCGGCTCGATCGTCGTCGGCGCGCTCGCGGGGCTCGGCGTGTTCGCCCGCGTGCTGTTCCTGCTGATTCCGATCTGGCTGTTCGTGCGGATGGCGCTCAACGCGATCGACGGCATGCTCGCCCGCGAGCACGGGCAGAAGAGCACGCTCGGCGCGTACCTGAACGAGCTCGGTGACATCGTGTCCGATGTCGCGCTCGTGCTGCCGTTCCTCGCGATTCCCGCGTTCGCGCCGGCAGATGTCTGGCTGTTCGCGCTCACGGCGATCATCGTCGAATGCGCGGGGCTGATCGGTCCGCTCGCCGGTGCGACGCGCCGCTACGACGGCCCGTTCGGCAAGAGCGACCGCGCGCTCGCGCTCGGGGCGTTCGCGCTGTGGATCGGCTTCGGCCTGCCGGTCGGCGGTGTCGCCGCGTGGCTGTGGCGCGTGCTGATCGTGCTGTCGATCGTGACGGCGGTGCGGCGCGTGCAGGCGGGCGTCGCCGAAGCGGGTGGCTGACGGCGGCTGGCGGCCATAGCGGGACCGGCGCCGCATGATTCGAATAACGAAACGAGAGAGATCGCATGAGCGCACGCACGGCCCGCGAGGCCGGCTTCGTCACGCACGACGGCGACACGCTGTTCTACCGTCACTGGCCCGCGACGGGCCCGCGCTGCCGCGACGCGATCGTGCTGCTGCATCGAGGCCACGAACATTCGGCGCGCGTCGCGCACCTCGTCGACTCGGCGAGCGTGACCGCGCGCAGGCGCTCGCGCCGCTGCGTGCGTTCGAGCTGCGCGGGCTCGCACAGGCGGTGCCGCCCGGCGGCTATCTCGTCTGCACCGGACAGCCGTGGCATCCGCAGCTGGAATTCATCGCGCGTGCGCTGAACTCGAGCGCGCTGAACAATCATCGCGGCGAGGCGACCTGGGTGATGCGCCGCCGCTCGCAGGCCGGGATGGACGAACTCGTCGCGCGCGCGGGCTGACGCAAGCTCGACCAGCGGATCGACGAGCTGGGCATCTTCACGGTCGGCCTCGCGCAGCGGGTCGACGCGTCATGAGCGCGCTCGGGTTGTGCCGGGCCGGCGTGCTGGTCGCGATCGTGCAGTGGATCGTGGTCGGGGCGGCGATCGCGGTGCCGCAGTCCGGTCAGCCGTGCGCGAGCGGCCCGGCTGGCCGAATGGGCCGGGCGTCCCACGTCACGCGTGGCATGCCCGCTGCGTCCGCGTGCGCTTCACCTCGTACATCGCCTGGTCCGCATGCTCGATCAGCGCGTTCATGTCGGTGCCGTCTTCGGGCAGCATCGCGACGCCGACACTGACGCCGAGCCGCAGCGGCTGCCCCTCGAACTCGAACGGTTCGGCGACCTGCCGGGCGAGCCGTGCGCGTTGTGCGTCGATGTCGTCGCGGCTGCCGACGTTCGGCAGGATCACCGCGAACTCGTCGCCGCCCACCCGCGCGACCGTATCCGAGCGCCGCACGGCGCCCAGCATCCGCGTGGCGGCCTCGCGCAGCGCGGCGTCGCCCGCGCGGTGGCCGTAGCCGTCGTTGATCGGCTTGAGCCCGTCCATGTCGATGTTGAGGATGCCGAGCCGGCCGTTCGCGCGCAGCGCCGTGTGCATCGACTGGCGCAGGCGGTCGTAGAACAGCGCGCGGTTCGGCAGGCCGGTGAGCGCGTCGTGCGTCGCGCGCAGGTACAGCTCGTTCGCCTCGTTGCGCGCCGCGTGGAACATCGCCGCGGCGATCAGGTCGGCCGTGAGCCGCAGCGTGCCGGCGTCGGCGGCCGAGAAGCCGTCGACCTCCGGCGACATCACCTTCAGCACGCCGACCGTCGTGTCCGCATGGGTGAGCGGCATCACCAGCATCGAGCGCAGCCCGACGCGGCGGCAGGCATCGCGATCGACGCGCGGGTCGGTTTCCGAATCCGTGCAGCGCAGCAATTCCCCGCGCGTCACGCACAGGCCCGACAGGCTGCCCGAGCGGCGCAACCGCAGCCCGAGCATCCCGGCGGCGGAACCCGACGCGGCGCGGTACACCATGTCGTCGCCTTCGGCGAATTCGACCGCCGCGCCGCTCGCGCCCGTGAGTTGCGGCACCTGCTCGGTCACATAAGCCATCACGCTGCCGAGGTCGAGGCCGAGTTTCGCGATCTCGGTCTGCGTGGCGATGATGCGCAGCAGCGTGTCGGGGGACGGGGTGGCGGTGTCGACGATTTGATCCAAGTCAGTTTTCCATGAAGAAAGCCCGGCACGCGGCGCCGGCTTGCGGTAGCATACGCGCCGCCCACGCGGCAGCGCGTTCCGGGCGGCCCGCAAGGGGTCGCATCCGGCATCCGGCATCCGGTATCCGGACGGTTCGCCGGCGCGACGGTTCGCCGATCCGGCAGCGTCGGCAGTATGCCGGTCGGTCCGGCCGGCAGCAACGGCGTAATTCTTGCCATTCAGTCGCCGCACGCAGCATTTCCGACCGTATTGAGTTGTTTTTCGCTTCGTCAGCGCGAATCAGGGTGAGTTTTGTCCTGATTTTGAGATAGTGTGACGAATGTGCGAGCGCCGGTGCCAGGCGCGCACCGTCCGATGGACCGGCAGCGGAAGAATGCGCCGCGTCGTTTCGATACATGCATTCAGGCCAGACTTTGAGGGGAAGCAGTGGGGATGTGCACTCACGGGCATAGCTGCTTTGGGCGCGTCGACAGCGGCGCGCTTGATCACCGGACGACCACGACGATGCGGAGCCGCGCATGAAGCCGGCCGTGTCGCTGTTCGTCCTGTCGCTCGCCACGTTCGGCGCGTTTCATGCGGCCGCGCTGTCGGCCGCGCCGATGCCGGCCGCGTCGGCATCCGTTTCGGCGGCCGCCGGCAGCCCGGCCACGCCTGCGCTTGCCGACGGCGCGCCCGCATCGAGCGCATCGGCCGCATCGAGCGCCGCCGGCGCGACGCCCGCCGGCCTGCCGGCGACGACCGTGCACCTGCCGTTCGCGTCGCTCGGCGCGTTCGATCCGGTGCACCTGCGCGGCGCCGACGATGCGCGCACGATCCATGCGGGCGTGCGGCTCGACCGCGTGGTCACCGGCGCGCGGCTGCGCCTGACCTATGCGTATTCGCCGTCGCTCGTGTTCCCGATGTCGCACCTGAAGGTCTCGGTGAACGACGAGGTGGTCGCGACCGTCCCGTTCGACGCGACGCGCGCGGGCCGCACGGTCACGCAGGACATCCCGATCGATCCGCGCTACTTCTCCGATTTCAACCAGATCGGCCTGCGCCTGATCGCGCACTACTCGCTCGATCACTGCGAGGACCCGTCGAGCTCGGCGCTGTGGGCCGACGTGAGCCCGACGAGCGAGCTGATCCTCGACGAGTCGCCGGTGCGCCTGCCGAACGATCTCGCGCTGCTGCCCGCGCCGTTCTTCGACCGGCGCGACAACGGGCGCTTGCGGCTGCCGTTCGTGCTGCCGGCGTCGCCCGACTCGGCGACGCTGCGCAGTGCCGGCGTGCTCGCGTCGTGGTTCGGCGCGCAGGCCGACTACCGGCAGGCGCGCTTCCCGGTCGCGGCGACGCTGCCGGCCGACGACCAGGCGGTGGTGGTCGGCACGGCCGCGACCTTGCCGGCCGGCCTCGCGCTGCCGTCGGTCAACGGCCCGCTGCTCGCCGTCGCCGACAACCCGGCCGCGCCGGGCCGCAAGCTGCTGGTCGTGACGGGCCGCACGGCAGCCGAGGTCGACGATGCGGTCGCGGCGCTCGTGCTCGGCCGCGCGGCGCTGTCGGGCCCGGCGGCGACGGTCGCGCACGTCGATCTCGGCGCGCCGCGCAAGCCGTACGACGCCCCGCGCTGGCTGCCGGTGAACCGGCCGATCGCTTTCCGCGAACTGGTGTCGGATCCGCGCGAACTCGAAGTGCGCGGCACGTCGCCGGACGCGATCCGGCTGAACCTGCGGGTGCCGGCCGACCTGCATTCGTGGAACGGCTCGGGCGTGCCGATCACGCTGCGCTACCGCTACACGGCGCCGACCGTGCAGGACAACTCGACGCTCGCCGTCGAGATCAACGAACAGCTCGTGAAGTCGTACCGCCTCGGGCCGGCCCATGCCGAAGACGCGCGCGGGCGCATGCAGCTGCCGCTGCTGGCGGTGCCGGAAGGGCGCGTGACGAGCGATGTCGACATCCCGGCGTTCCGCGTCGGCAGCGGCAACCAGTTGCAGTTCCGCTTCACGCTCGATTCGCAGAAGACGGGGCTCTGCTCGAGCACCGCGACCGAGCCGCAGCGCGCGGCGATCGATCCCGATTCGACGATCGACTTCTCGCACTTCGTCCACTACGCGCAGTTGCCGAACCTCGCATTCTTCGCGAACAGCGGCTTCCCGTTCACGCGCTTCGCCGACCTGTCGCAGACGGCGGTCGTGATCCCGGACCGGCCGTCGCCGCAGGAGCTGGAAGCCTACCTGACGATGCTCGGCCACATGGGGCAGTGGACCGGCTTCCCGGCGCTGCGCGTGCAGGTCGCGCGGCCCGCCGACGTCGCCGCGCTGGCGGGCCGCAAGGACCTGCTCGTGATCGACGGCTCGCCCGCGTCGCCGCTGCTGTCGCACTGGCGCGCGGCGCTGCCGCTGGCGATCGACCAGCAGGCCGGCACGGGCGCGACGCGTGTCGCGTTCTCGGTGAAGGAGCGCTGGCGCAACGGCGTCGGCATGGCCGACGGTGGCGCGCATATCGAACAGACGGGCGCGCTCGCCGCGCTCGCCGGGTTCGAACTGCCGGGCAGCCACGGCCGCAGCGTCGTCGCGCTGACCGCGACCGACCAGACGCGCCTGGCCGACCTGCTGGACGTCTTCGAGAAGCCGGGCCTCGTGTCGCAACTGCAGGGCGACCTCGCGCTGGTGCGGCCGGGACAGGTCGACAGCCTGCGCGTCGGCGATCCGTACGTGGTCGGTTTCGTGCCCTGGTATGCGCGCGTCTGGACGCAGGCGGCGCGGTACCCGGTGGCGCTCGGCGTGGTCGGCGTCGTCGCGGGGCTGTTGCTCGCGCTCGGCGTGTTCAGCGTGCTGCAGAAAATCGCCGCGCGCCGCCGGGGGATGTAACGGATGATGGCTTGGGCATTCGCAAGGCGACGGGCAGCGCGGCCGGCGCGGCGGGGCGGCACGACGCTCGTGCTGGCCGTCGCGGCGGCGTGCGCAGCGGCCGGGGTAGCCGGGACGGCCGGGCGCGCGCAGGCGGCGCAAGGCGGTGCGGCCGACGTGCGGTGCGGCGCGGCGTGGCCGCGCTGGGACGCGTTCAAGCGCGATTTCGTGTCGGCCGACGGCCGCGTGATCGACGTCGGCTCGGCCGATTCGCGCACGGTATCGGAGGGGCAGGCGTATGGACTGTTCTTCGCGCTCGTCGCGAACGACCGACGCACGTTCGACACGATCCTCGCATGGACCGAGAACAATCTCGCACAGGGCGACCTGAGCGCCCGGCTGCCGGCGTGGCTGTGGGGCCGCGCGCCGGACGGCACGTGGCGCGTGCTCGATGCGAACGCGGCGTCGGATGCCGATCTCTGGATCGCCTACACGCTCGTCGAAGCCGGGCGGATGTGGCACGAGCGCAGCTACACCGCGCGCGGCGCGCTGCTCGCGAAGCGCGTGCTCGACGACGAGACGGCCAGCGTGCCGGGCCTCGGCCTCACGTTGCTGCCCGGGCCGACCGGGTTCAAGCTGGCCGATGGCCAATGGCGCGTGAACCCGAGCTATTCGCCGCCGCAGGTGATCCGCGGGCTCGCCGCGCGCCTGCCCGACGAGCGCCGCTGGGCCGCGCTCGCGGCCAGTACCGGCCGCGTGCTGCTCGACACCGCGCCGAAGGGCTTCTCGCCGGACTGGGCGTTGTATCGCGCGGGCGCGGGCTTCGGCCCCGATCCCCAGACCCATGCGGAAAGCGCGTACAACGCGATCCGCGTGTACCTGTGGGCCGGCATGCTCGATCGCGGCGATCCGCTCGCCGCGCCGCTGCTCGCGCGCTTCGCGCCGTTCGCCGACCATATCGCCGCGCATGGCGCGCCGCCGGAGAAGGTCGACACGACGACCGGCGTCGCGGGGCCGAACGACGGCAATGGCGGCTTCTCCGCGGCGGCCGTGCCGTTCCTCGACGCGCGCGGCCAGCATGCGCTCGCCGATGCTCAGGCGGCCCGTGTCGATGCGCTCGCGCGCCAGGCGGCGCCCGGCTACTACACGAGCGTGCTGACGCTGTTCGGCCTGGGCTGGCGCGACGGCCGCTACCGGTTCGGCGCGGACGGGTCGCTCGCTGCGCGCTGGGAGGACCGTTCATGCGCGGCCCGATGAAGCGCACCGCACCGCGCGTCGCGGGGTTCGCGTGGCTCGCGTCGTCGGTCACGGCGGCGGCGCCGGCCGCCGTCGCCACACCCGCGCCCGCGTTGCCGAAAACCGTCGCGCCGAAGGCCATCTCGGCGCCGGCGCCGGCCACGACCGAGCTGCCCGATGCGCAGCGTCAGCTCGCGACCGCCCGCATGTGGGGCGCGAAGCATCGCGACGACCTCGCGCGCGACGCGCTGCGCAAGGGGCTCCTGATCGCGCCGGACGATCCCGAACTGCTCGCGGAACAGATGCGGGTGCTGCTGCGGCTCGGCGACGCGCAAGGCGCGCAGGCCGCGCTGGCACGCCTGCAGGCCCGCGCGCCCGCGGCGCCCGGCACGCGGCGCGCGGCCGACGAATACCGCGTCGCGACGAGCGGGCGCGGCGAGATGGCGCAGATCCGGCTGCTCGCGCGCAGCGGTCGCGCCGACGAAGCGGCCCGGCGGATCGTCGCGCTGTTCCCGAACGGCGCGCCGTCCGGCGCGCTCGGCGCCGAGTACTACCAGATCGTCGCGAATGCGCCGGGTGGCCGCGAATCGGCGCTCGCCGCGCTGCGCCGCGCGGTCGCGGCCGACCCGCAGGACGCGAGCGCGGCGCTCGCGCTCGCGCGGCTGCTGAACCAGCGCGCCGACACGCGCGCGGAAGCGAACCGCATCGCGTGGTCGCTCGCGAAGCGCGCCGACGCCGATCACACGGAAGCGATGGCCGTGTGGCGGCGCGTGCTGCAGTCCGCCGGCAGCGATCCCGCGTATCTCGATGCGCTGCATGCATATCTCGCGCTGGTGCCGGACGACACGGAATTCCGCGATCGCAGCGCCGAACTCGACCGGCAGCGCGACGCGCAGCGCCGGCTCGAACGCGACCCCGACTACATCGCGCAGCAGCGCGGCTTGCAGGCGCTCGCGCGCGGCAACCTGGCCGGTGCCGATCCGCTGCTCGCGCGCGCCGCGCAGGCGCGCGCCGGCGACGCCGATGCGCTCGGCGGGCTCGGCCTGCTGCGCCTGCGCGAAGGCCGGCACGACGAAGCGCGTGCGCTGTTCACGCGCGCCGCGGCGTTGTCGACCGACCAGCGCGGCAAGTGGCAGAGCCTCGCGCGTACCGCGCAGTTCTGGGGGCTGCTCGCGCAAGGCCGCGCGGCGGCGTCGGCCGGGCGGCCGCAGGATGCCGAGCGCGCGGCGCGCGCCGCCCTCGCGATGCAGCCCGACAGCCCGGACGCGAAGCTGCAGCTCGCCGACGCGCTGCTCGCGCAGCGCGACTGGGCGCGCGCGGAGCCGTTGCTGCGCGAACTGCTGGCCGCACGTTCGCCGAACGTGTCGGCGGTGCGCGGCACGGCGATGCTGTACGAGAGCACCGGCCGCGCGGACCGCGTCGGCCCGCTGCTCGACGCGCTGCAAGGCCGCGTGACGGGCAGCGACGATCGCCGCGCGCTCGACGGGCTGCGCGCCGACCTGCTCGCGAGCCAGGCGCGCGCGCTCGCGGACAAGGGCGAACGCGGGCCGGCCGTGCAACGCTACGAGGCGGCCGTGCGCGCGGCGCCCGACGCACCGTGGACGCGTTTCGCGCTCGCGCGGCTGTATCGCGACATGGGGCTGCCGCAGCTCGGCCGCACGGTGATGGATGATGGGCTTGCGCAAAGCGATACGCCCGAGATGCGCTATGCGACCGCGCTGTATCGCAACTCGCTCGACGATGTCGCCGGCGCGCAGGCCGCGCTCGCGGGTGTCGACGATGCGCAGCGCTCGGACGGCATGCGTGCGCTCGCCCGCAAGCTCGACGCACAAAGCGCGCTGGCCGACGCGCGCGGCGCGCTCGGCCGCGGCGATCGCGCGGCGTTCGCCGCGTCGCTCGCGCATGCGCAGGCGAGCGCCCCGGACGATCCCGACATGCTGGCCGCGATCGGCGCGCAGTGGATCGACGCGGGCGAGCCCGAGCGCGGCCTCGCGCCGTTGCGCGACTGGATCGCCGCGCATCCGCGCGAGGCCGATCCCGACGTGCGGCTGCGCTACGGCGACCTGCTCGGCAGCGCGGGGCGCGACGACGCGCTCGCCGCGTGGCTCGACACGCTGCGCCGCGAATCGGCGCTGACGCCGGCACAGACTGCGCGCATCGAGGATCAGTCGCTGCGGCTCGTGCTGCGCCGGACGGACGACGCGATCGCGCAGCAGGACTATGCGCGCGCGCGCACGCTGCTCGATTGCGCGAGCCCGGCCGGCCGCGCGGACAAGCGCTATGCACTCGAGCTGGCCGATCTCGAACGCGCGCAAGGTCACTACGACGCGGCACGCGACGCGCTCGCGCCCGTTATCGCGCGCACGCCGGACGATGCCGACACGCAGCTCGCGCTCGCGCGCATCGACGAGGACAGCGGCCAGCGCGCGGCTGCGCTCGCGCGCGTGCAGGCCGTGCTGGCGCGCACGCCGGACGACGACGTCGATACGCGGCTGTCGGTCGTGCGCCGGCTGAACGCGCTGCGCCGCCCGGACGAAGCCGCGCAGGTGATCGACCCGCTGCAGGCCGCGTATCCGGCGCGCGCCGACGTGACGGTTGCCGCCGGGCGCGTGGCCGAGGCGCAGGGCCGCTACGACGATGCCGCGTCGCTGTACCGGCTGTCGCTGTCGCAGGAACGCACGAGCGGCGTGAGCCCGGGCCGCGACGGCCGCACGCCCGCGCAGGCCGCGTTCGCGGATCTCGAGCAGCGGCGCGATCCGGAGATCGAGACCGGGTGGCTGCCCGCGTACAAGTCGGGCGACGAAGGGATTTCCGCGTACCGCGCGCAGCAAGTGCCGATCTACGCGCAGATGCCGGTGCGCTACGACGGGCACGCGTTCCTGCAGCTCGACACCGTGCATCTGGACGCCGGCACGCTCGATACGAGCGACCCGAATGCGTATTCGCTGAAGACTTTCGGCACCTACGGCGCGCTCAACGCGCTGGCCGGCTCGTCGCTGGCGCCGTTGAACCAGCAGGCCGCCGCGTTGATCGCGCATCCGCAGGGCGACCTGCACCAGCCGATGACGGGCGTCGCGCTCGGCGCCGGCTATCGCACGGATGCGTGGCGCGTCGATCTCGGCACGTCGCCGCTCGGCTTCCCGGTGCATTACCTGGTCGGCGGCGTGCGCTACCGCTTCGACGCGGGCCCGGCGAGCTTCACCGTGAACGCGTCGCGCCGGCCGGAAACGAGCAGCGTGCTGTCGTATGCGGGGATGCGCGATCCGTGGACGGGCGCGGTGTGGGGCGGCGTGCGCCGCGACGGCGTGAACCTGCGCGCGGCGCTCGACGTCGGCCGCGTGAACCTGTTCGCGGAACTCGGCGCGGGCGTGCTGTCCGGCCGCAACGTCGAGCGCAACGCGGAAGTCACGCTGCGCTCGGGCTTCACGGTGCCCGTGTACGAACGCGCGACGATGAAGGTGAGCACGGGGCTCGTCGGCAATGCGTGGCACTACGCGCAGAACCTGCGTTACTACACGTACGGGCAGGGCGGCTACTACAGCCCGCAGCGCTACCTGTCGCTCGGCGTGCCGCTCGAGTGGGCGGGGCGGCGCGACGCGCTGTCGTGGGACTTGACCGTCACGGGCGGGATCTCGAACAGCTACGAGAAGGACTCGCTGTTCTACCCGACCTTCGCGGACCAGCGCGCCGCGCAGGAGGCGGCGGGGCTCGTCTACGCGGGCAGTTCGACGCGCGGCGTGTCGTTCTCGTACGGCGTGAACGGCATCGTCGAGTATCGCGTGAATCCGCACCTGAGCGTCGGCGCGCAACTGCACGTCGACCGGTCGCACGACTACGCGCCGAGTTCGGCGCTCGTGTACCTGCGCTATGCGTTCGACGCACGCGCGGCGCGCAGCTGGCTCGTCACGCCGACGCCGGTGCGGCTTTATTCGGATTACTAGGGGAACGCGTGAATACGGAACTCGATGCAACCCGTCCCGCGCTCGGCGCCGCCGGCCTGCTGGGCCGCCTGCGCGCGCTGCTGCGCACCGGGCCGGCCGGCGGCCGCGCCGGCCCGCTGAGCCGGCTCGCGATCGACGGGCTGCCCGACACGTGGACGCAGCTGGAAGCGGGCGGCCTGTACGCGATCTATGCCGCCGCCGGCACGCCGGCGTGCGATGCGCTGGTGTGGGAAAGCGCGCGGCAGTCGCGCACGCGCGACGTGACGGTCGTGCTGTCGCGCGCCGCGGCGCACGTTGCCGCGCAGCTGCAGGCGCGCGGTTTCTCGGGCGGCGCGCAGCCGGCCGGCTGGCCGCGCAACCTCAACGTGCTGGCGATGCCGCCCGCGCCCGCGGCGGCCGACGGCGATGCCGCGCGCGAGCCCGGTGCGCCGCGCCGTGCCGCGCCCGGTCCGTTCGCGCGGCTCACGGGCGGCTTGCGCGCGATGAAGCGCTACGGCTTTCGCGCGCGCTCGCTGTATTTCATCGAAGGCGCGCAACGCTGGTTCAGCTGGGACGATCCGACGGCGCTCGCGGAAGAAGCGCACGCGCTCGCCGACTGGTGCCGCACGCACCGGATCGCGCTGGTGCTGCTGGTCGATCCCGAGATCGTGCGCACCGGCGCCGATCCGGACACCGATGATCCGCCGCTCGTGCGCGACGCGAATCGCGCGCCGCGCAGCGGCTTTCACGGCGTGTGCGCGGGCGTCGCGCAGCTGCAGCGCACGCACGGCGAGCTGCTGTGGGTCGTCGATTTCTGGCGCGCGGGCGAGACGCTCGCGGCCGGCGAAGTGCGGCCGCTGCGCTTCGCGCCGGGCGGCCGGCTCGCGGCGATCGTCGACGGCGCCGCCGCCGAACCGCTGCGCCGGATGAAGCTCGCGACCGACGAGGATCGCGTCGTCGTCAGCCGCGCGGTGCTCGACGAAGGCGGACGCGTGCCGGCCGACTGGGAAATCGTCGACGACAACGCGGCGGTCGTGGGGGGGGGGGGGCCCGCCCCCCCCCCCCCCCCCGGGGGGGGGGGGGGGGGGGGGGGGCCCGCGCGGGGGGG
>NZ_QTQN01000059.1:0-26579 GCF_003853755.1 Burkholderia sp. Bp8984 | reverse complement strand
AAGCCGCGACAGCCCTTACCGCCCCCAGAGCCGCCAAAGCCGAAAAAGCCGACATAGCCCATAAAGCCCCAAAAGCCCCAAAAGCCCCAAAAGCCCGGCCCGGGCCGCTCAAGTACAATGCGAGCGGTTCGATCGACGGGGACGCGATGACCGGTTCAGACTCACCTTCCGCCCGGCCCGGGCAGGCGCTGCCGTCGCCGAGCGCGACGGTGCCGATTTCGCTCGTCAACGGCTTTCTGGCGAGCGCGGGCGCGCAGCGCGACGTGGTCGAGCGTTACCTGCGCGGGGCCGGCATCCCGCTCGAGTTGCTCGGCGAGCCGCACGCGCGCGTGACGGAAGAGCAGTTCTCGACGCTGTACCGCACGCTCGCGATCGACCTCGACGACGAGATGCCCGGCATCTTCTCGCGCCCGCTGCGCGGCGGCACGCTGAAGTACCTGTGCCTGAGCCTGCTCGATGCGCGCAACCTCGAAACGGCGCTGCACCGTTTCGGCCAGTTCTTCCATATCCTGCTCGACGACTTCTTCGTCGAATCGAAGCGCGACGGCCTCGTCGCGCAGGTGCTGCTGCGGCCGAACCCGGCCGTCGGCCCGATCGGCGCGCTCGGCCAGGAACTGATGCTCAAGCTCGTGCACGGCGTGTGTTCCTGGCTGATCGGGCAAAAGATCCCGCTGCTGCGGATCGAGTTCGCGTGCCCGCGGCCGCGCCATGCGGTCGAGCACCTGTACTTCTTCACCGGCTCCGTGCAGTTCGACTGCGAACGCACGCTGATGCGCTTCAGCGCCGACTACCTCGACGCGCCGATCCGGCAGAGCAAGCGCAACCTGCGCAAGTTCCTCGCGCGCGCGCCCGGCGACTGGATCTTCGAATCGTTCAGCGAACAGCTCGTGTGCCATCGCGTGCGGCAATACCTGTCGGCGGCGCTGCCCGACCTGCCGGTGATCGAGCAGGCGGCCGAGCATCTGCATTGTTCGGTGCGCACGCTGAGCCGCCATCTGGCCTCGGAAGGCACGACGTTCCAGGCGCTCAAGGACGAACTGCGGCGCGACATCGCGATCCAGCGGCTCACCGACACGCTCGACACGATCGCGGCGATCGGCGCCGATATCGGCTTCGACGATCCGAGCGCGTTCCATCGCGCGTTCCGCCACTGGACGGGGAGTACGCCGGGGACTTACCGGCGGCGCGCGTAGCGCGGGTTGTTCAAACCCGGTTTCGATCACGCTCCCATAACCGGCATCCTTCGCGCGCTCCCATGGACGGCTCCCCGTCGTCAGGCGTCAGCATGCGTGCGGTGTGTCGTTTTGCTTTTCGTATCGGCAATAGCGCATCGCGAAGATTCTCCACATCGCGTCGTTCGAGGTCACGAGCTGGCGGCGTCACATCGCGCGCGACGCATTCGACGGACAGGGCGAGCGAATCGGCCGCGCGCTTCGCACGCAAGCACGGCGGCCCGGTCAGCTGCTCGAACTCGCCGATACGCCGGATTGCCTGCCGACCGAAGCTGTGTGGATGATTGTCGGCAGCCACGCAAACGCGATCGTGACCAGCGTCACGCCGACGACGAGCATCGGCACCACCATCGGCCACGCGCCCAGTTGATAGCGCGGATCGGTGAAGACCGCTGCCGTCTGTCCCACGCTGAAAGCGAAGAACATCATGATGAAGCCGGACCACGATACCGCGCGGCCCGCCAGATGAGGCAGGCTGCTGACCGCCCCTGCCTGCCCGCAGGGCTGATGGATGCCGTGGCCGAGGCAATACACGCCATGCCCGAGGAGCAGCGGCCAGATGCTTCCGGGAAGCAGCGCACACCCCAATGCCTGAATCACCGCGCCGGTGAGGCTCAACGTTGCGCCTTGTCGCACCGTTCGCAGCATGCTCTGACGTCGCAGCAACAGGCGGCAGCCATACGTACTCAGCACATAGACGAACGTACCGCTCGCCGGTATCCAGCCATATCGCTGGGGCGACAGGCCGAGATGCCGTATGTAGATCGCGGGCGAGAGCAAGAGAAAGCAGAACATGCCGGTGTACGTCGAGGCGGCCAGCAGCGCCCATACCCTGAACGTGGCATTGCCGAATATCTCGCGCACGTCGCGGATCGAGCCGCCTATCGAGCCGCGGATCGAGCCGCGTATCGAGCCCCGGCCCGAAGCGACTCGGGTGAAGCTTTCCTCGAAGCCGTACCAGCACATGACGAGCAGCCCGAACGCATACAGGCTCATCCCCGCGAGCACCCATCGCCATCCGGCCTGCTGCGTGACATACGCACCGAGAATCGGCGCGAGGAACGCCATCATCCCCATTCCCATGAAACCGCGCGCCATCACGTACGGGCCGTCGGCCGCCGAATACCGGTCGCGCACGGTCGCGCGCGCGCATACCAGGATCGCGGCCATCGCAAAGCCCTGCATCGCGCGAGCGGCGACCAGCATCGCCGCGCTCGACGCGAGCGCAGCCGCGAGCGCTGCCAGCGTATAGAGCGCAAGGCCGCCCAGCAGCACGGGGCGGCGGCCGTACCGGTCGGCAAGACTGCCCATCGGCAATTGCCCAATACCGAATATCAATGCGAAAACCGTCAGGCTGACACTGGCGGACCCCAGCGTCGCGGCGATTTCAGGCAGCGCCGGCAGGTAACTGTCGGTCGCCACCGGCTGGGCCGCCAGCAGAAGCGGCAACATGAGCGCGAAGTTCAGGCGGGCAGGGCGCGTGGTGTCCGGCATGACGGTTTTCGGCACGGTATCAGGCATCGGGTGAAGACAGCGGCAAAGCAAGTGCGCTCTGCCGGCGAGGGTGCAGCAGCAAGCCGGAACTGCCCGGCGGACGGGGCGCCGGACACGACGCCCCGTCGAGCGCCGGCTAGCTGCCCAGCGATCCCGGCACGTGTTCGTGCACGACGCGATGGCGCGCCATCGCGGCGACGCGCAGCCGGTCGTATTCTGCCTTGTCGACCGGTCGAGCGTTCGCTTGCCCCAGGTCGTTCATATGGACACGATGGGTCTCGCGTGCGCTCGCGGCCGCGAGCGACGCAATCACGGTGATGCCGAACGCGATCCCGCCGACGATCAGCCACACGTGGTGTGCGCCGGGCGGCGCGACCGCCGTGAACAGCGCGGGCAGCATCGCCGTGGCCGCGGTGCCGAGGTTCTGCGCGATCGCCATCGCCGAGACGCGCGTGCGGGTCGGGAAGAGTTCCGGGTAAAAGCACGGAAATACCGCGTTGTAGCCCTGGTACACGACCCCCCACATGAGCATCGACATCGCGAATGCGAGCGGCACGTTGCGGATGCTGATCGCATACAGGTAGGCGAACGCGAGCAGGCCGGCCGCCAGCGCGCCGACGATGATCGGCGGCCGGCGTCCGACCTTGTCGGACAGGTTGCCGACGAACGGAATCACGATCATCGCAACGATATTGCCCATCACCGTGATCCAGAGATAGATGTCTTTCTGGAAGCCGATGCCATACGCCGGCTGGACCGCATAGGCTGCGCCGAAGATCGTGGCGACGACCGGAATCACGTTCATCATCGACATGCAGGCCACGCGCACCATGTCGGGAAAGTGATGCCGGAAAGCGTCGGCGACGGGCGAGCCGGCTTGCGCCTGGTTGCGTACCGCTTCATCGAAGGCCGGCGATTCGTCGACCTTACGGCGAATGATCAAACCCGCAACGATGACCAGCGCACTCAGCAGGAACGGAATGCGCCAGCCCCAGCTGTCGAATTGCGCGGACGGCATGTAGTAGGCGAGCGGCAGGAACACGGCGGCGGCCAGCACCTGGCCCGCCTGCACGCCCTGCAGCGTGAAGCTGACGAAGTATCCGCGTCGACCGAACGGCGCGTGTTCCAGAATCATCGAACTCGCGCCGGTGATCTCGCCGGCCACGGCGAAACCTTGCAGCAGGCGAAGCGTCACCAGCAAGGCCGGCGCGATCAGCCCGGCTTGCTGATAGGTCGGCAGCAGGCCGACGCCGACGGTCGAGATGCCCATCAGGAACATGCAGAACAGCAGGACGGTTTTGCGTCCGCGCGTGTCGCCGAGATGGCCGAGCACGAACGCGCCGATCGGGCGCGACACGTAGCCGACACCGTAAGTGGCCAGCGACGCGATGATGGCGGTCGTGGGGCTGCCGTGCGGAAAGAAGATCTGCGGGAAGATCAGCGCCGATGCCGTGGCGTAGATGAAGAAATCGTAGTATTCGAGCACCGAGCCGATCCAGCCGCTGATGGCGGCTTTTCTCGATTGGTGCCTGCCGCGAGGCTCGTCTCGCAAGGTCGTGGTCATCGTCGTCTCCAGATATTGATATGTGTGCCGGGCAACGCGGGTGATGCGGGGAGTCGTCACTGCCCGATGTGGCGACTCCGGTGTGTGACCTGACCGGGGCCCGTCGATCCGACGCACGGCGAACCAGCGCGGTGCGCCACGCCGTGTACCCGGGAACGGTTGCGCATGGGCGTCGGTCCCGCATCGGCGGCCGATGCGGGAATCGGCCTATGCGTCGCCGAGCGCCGAGACCGCGGCGCGCAGCGCCAGCAGATAGCTCTGGACTCCGAAACCGCAAATCTGCCCGCTGACGATTTCAGCCAGCACGGAGTGATGCCGGAACGGCTCGCGCGCATGAATGTTGGACATGTGCAGTTCGACGATCGGGCACGTGAGGATGGCGAGGGCATCGCGAATGCCGTAGCTGTAATGCGTCCATGCCCCGGCGTTGATCAGCACCGCATCCTGGCGTTCCTCGAAAGCGCGATGAATGCGCTCGCACATCGCGCCTTCGCTGTTCGTCTGGAACGATTCCACCTGTACACCCAATTCGCTCGCCAGCCCTTGAAGCCGCGCATCGATCTGCGCGAGCGTGATCGTCCCGTACTGTGCCGGGTCGCGCTTGCCGAACATGTTGTGATTGATGCCATGCAGCATCAGGATCTTCTTCATGCGAATCTCCATCGCCTGTTCAATCAAAGGGCACGGCCAGCCGATCGATCACCGAGCTGGTCTCGGGGCGTACGCCGCGCCACCATGCAAATGCTTCGGCTGCCTGCTCGACCAGCATGCCGACGCCGTCCGCAATGCCGTGTACGCCGGCGTTTTTCGCGAGCCGGAGAAACGGCGTCAGACGCTTGCCGTAGGCGAGTTCGTAGGCCGTGCCGGCCGGACTGAACACGCTCGGCGGAACCGGCGGCAGGTCGCCGGTCAGGCTCGCCGACGTCGCATTGACGACCAGGTCGAAACGCCCCATGCGTGCGAGGTCCGCGTAGCCGCCGGCAACGAGCGGACCGCGTCCGGCGACCTGCGCGACCAATGCGCGCGCCTTGTCGACGTCGCGATTCGCGATGACCAGTTCAGCCGGTCCGGCTTCGAGGAACGGCAACAGCGCGCCGCGTGCCGCGCCGCCCGCACCGAGCACCAGGACACGCTTGCCGGCCATCGGCAGCCTGAGGTTCGCCTCGATATCGCGAACCAGGCCGATGCCGTCGAAGTTGTCGGCCAGGATGCGGCCGCCGTCGAACTTGAGCGCGTTGGCCGCGCCCGCGAGCTGCGCCCGCTCGCTGCGTTCGTCCGACATCGCGAACGCGTCGAGCTTGAACGGCGCGGTGACGTTGATGCCCTTGCCGCCGCCGTCGAAAAACGCACGGACCGTGGCAGCGAAAGCGCCTGCCGGCTCGACGGGCCCCTCGATCGCCGTATAGCTGAGGTCCTGCCGCGTCTGCTGCGCGAAGAGGCCGTGGATCAATGGGGATTTCGTGTGCCCGATCGGATTGCCGATCACCGCGTACTGGTCGGTCATCATTGGCTCGCTTTTGAATAGAGGACGCCGTCGGCCTGCATCGCGTCGATTTCGGCCGGATCGAAGCCGAGGGTGCGCGCGACTTCCGCGTTGTGCTGCCCGAGATCGGGCGCGACGTCGCGTATCGTCGTATCGCAATCGGAAAACCGGAACGGCAGGTTGGGCAGGCGCAGCGTCCCGTAGCGCGGATGCTGTTGCTCGACGACCATGCCTCGCGCCTGGATCTGCGGATCGTTCAATACCTCGTCGATGCGCTGTACCTTCGCGCACGGAACGTCGATGCCGTCGAGCAGTTCCAGTACCGACGCGACGGAACGCGCGGCCACCCACGGCTCGACCACCGACAGAATCTCCGCGCGGTGCGCGTTGCGCCCGGTGCTGTCGTGAAACCGCGTGTCGGCGCCGAACTCCGCCGGGCCGCCGTGCGTCGCGATCAGCTCGGCGAAGCGTTTCCACGCGTCGTCGACCTGCGCGGCGATCACGAGATCGCCGTCCGCGGCGCGGAATACGCCGTAGAGGGTCGAGGTCGGCATGTCGTGCCCGGTCTGCTCGGGCAGCACGCCCTGCAGCGTGTAGCACTGCACCGCGTATTCGTGCATCGATACCAGCGTGTCGTACAGCGCCATGTCGATGTGTTGCCCGCGGCCGCTCTTCACGCGCCCCAGCAGCGCGGCGTTGATGGCCGCGACCGCATGAATGCCGGTATACATGTCGCCGAGCGAGATGCGCAGCAGCGGCGGCCGTTCGCCGGGCGTGCCGACCATCTGCATGATGCCGCTCTTGGCTTCCGCGATCAGCCCGAAGCCTGCGCGATGCGCATCGGGACCGGTGTGCCCGTACGCCGAAATCGAACAGTAGACGAGGCCCGGATTGCGCGCGGACAGTTCGGCATAGCCGAGCCCGAGCTTGTCCAGCGCGCCCGGCCGATAGTTCTCGATGAACACGTCGGCCGAGTCGCACAGCCGCTGCATGAACGCCTTGCCGCGCGCGTCCTTCATGTTGACGCTCACGCCGCGCTTGCCCATGTTGAGCTGCAGGAAGTAGCCGCTTTGCTGGTCGTCGAGCACGGTCGCGTGCTGGCGTCCCGCGTCGCCCGAGCCGGGGCGCTCGACCTTGATGACTTCGGCGCCGAGCGCCGCGAGACAGCGCCCGACGTACGGACCGGCAAGGAAGTGGCTGTAGTCGACGACGCGAATGCCTTCGAGTGGGCGAGCCTGCATCACAGTGCCTCCGGGCGGCGCGGCACCATCAGGCGATGCTCGCCGCGTTGAACGACCTGACCGTCCTGATTGATCAGCTCCGACGGCAGCACGACGATGCCCCAGTCCGGGCGACTCTTGCTCGCCCGCATCGAGCCGACGCGGAACGTCACGTGCAGCACGTCGCCGACCTTGATCGGCAGCAGGAAATCCCAGCTCCAGCCGAGCGACATGCCCGGCAGAAAGCGATAGTCGCTCTGCGTCTTCAGGCCGTCGGCGATGGACAGGCCGAACAGCCCGTGCGCGACGAGGCAGCCGAAATGGCTCGCGTTCGCGTATTCCTCGTCCACGTGGACGGGCGTATGGTCGCCGGTGAGGTCGGCGTACGCGAGAATGCGCTCCTTGGTCACGGTGTAGCTCGGGCTCGTGCACGTGTCGCCCTCGCGGGCGTCGTCCCAGTATTTTTCGACGATCGTCATGGTCATGCCTCCGCGCGCGGGTTGATCGCCAGCGCCTGCGCGACGCAGGAAGCCGGCCTGGCCTGGATCAGCTCGACGGCGAGCCCGTCGGGCAGGCGAAGCCAGTTGCGCCCTTGCGGCATCTCCGTCACGCCGAAGCGTTGCGCCGCGGCCAGCGCGGCCTCCAGGTCTTCGCACATCACGCCGAGATGCGCGAGCCGGCCTTCCGGACCATCGTGTTCCGGCGCGTGGATGAACTGCAGGCCGCCGAGCGTCCAGTACTGCCGCGGCGCGTCGAGCGTGCCGTCCACTTCGCGCAGGGTCATGCCGAGCACGTCCTCGAAGAAGCGGATGTGCCAGCGGATGTCCTTGACCCAGATCGCGACGTGTTCGAGATAGGCTTTCGGGGCATTCATGCGGCGGCCTCCTGCCGTTGGCGGTCGGCCATCGCGCGTTCCAGCCCCTTGATGCAGGCGACGAGCGTTGCATTGACGGGGGTCGGCACGCCGTAGCGTTGCCCCCAGCGCACGACCGAACCGTTGATGAAATCGATTTCGGTGATCGAGCCCTTCTCCAGGCTTTGCAGCATCGACGTCTTGAAGGACGCGGGCAGCCCCTCGGCGGCAAGCGTCCAGGCCTGTTCGGGGTCGGTCATCGACAGCTTGACGCCGGCCGCCTGCGCCGCCGCGATCGCCTCGGCCACGGCCGCGAGCGACGTCGCCTTCAGCAGCGGTTCGTCGTAAAGCTGCCCGTACGTGAGGCCGGTCAGGCCGGTCAGCGCACCCGTCGCGACGTTCACCAGCAGCTTGTCCCACATCGTGCCGACGATGTTGTCGCTGATCGTCGTGGCGAGGCCGGCGGCATCGAACGCGGCGGCGATCGCCTGCACGCGCGGCGTGATGCGGCCGTCGAGTTCGCCGATATAGGTGTATTTGCCGATCACGCCGGATTCGATGTGACCCGCGCCGCGCAGCACGCCACCGACGTAGGTCTTGCCCGCGAGGACGCGCTCGCGGCCGACGACGTCGATCAGGATGTCCTCGTGTCCGAGGCCGTTCTGCAGCGACAGCACGGTGGTATCCGGCCCCACCAGCGACTGGGCGCCGCGGATGGCCGCGTCGGTGTGGAACGACTTGACCAGCACCACCACCAGGTCGGCCACGCCGACTTCGGCAGCCTGGGTCGTCGCGTGGACGCGTACGTGGCGGGTGCCGGCCGCGTCGTCGACGCGCAGGCCGTCACGGCGCATCGCATCGACGTGTGCCGGCGAGCGGTCGATCAGCCAGGTCTCGTGGCCGCCTTGGGTGAGGGTGGCGCCGATCGCGCAGCCCAGTGCGCCGGCGCCCAGAATTGCTATTTTCAATGGCTTCTCCTTTGTCGACCAGAGTTGGCGCTTTGGCGCCTTACTCTGGTCCCATGCAAAGCTGACGTATGGCATCACGATAGGAGTCGCCGCTCATGCCGACAATGCAATGGATACAATGTCGTCATTGCCATGGACAATAACGCCACGATGCCTGCCGACCTGCCCGACCTGAAGCTGCTTCAGCTTTTCGATCTCCTGTACGACGTGCGCAGCGTCACGCGCGTCGCCGAGCAACTGGGCCAGAGCCAGCCGACGGTCAGCATCTGGCTCGGGCACTTGCGGGAACACCTGCACGATCCGCTCTTCATCCGGACGCCCGGCGGCATGGCGCCCACGCCGCAAGCCGACGCGCTGATCGGGCCATGCCGGGAAATTCTCGAATCCCTGCGGCGCTTCACCGCATGGGAGATCGCGTTCGATCCGGCGACGGCCCAGCGACGCTTTCGCATCTGCATGACCGACGCGAGCCACATCACGCTGCTTCCGAGGCTGCTGGCCCATGTCCGGGCGCAGGCGCCCGGCGTCCGGCTGGAAGCCGCGCGGATCGACGGCAATACGGAACGCGCGCTCGAATCCGGCGAAGCCGATCTCGCGATCGGCTATGTGCCGTGGCTGGGTGGCGGCATTTATCAGCAGAAGCTGTACGACCAGGACTGGGTATGCCTGGCCAACCGGCATCATCCGCGGATTCGCGGCCGCCTCGGGGCGAAGCAGTATCGTTCCGAAGGACATGTCGCCATCACCGCGGGAACCGGGGCGCAACTCCTCGAACAGGCGCTGCGGCAGGCGCGCATCGAGCGGGACGTCGTGCTGGAGTTGCCGGGTTTCCTGGGCTTGGGTGCGATCGTCCAGACGACCGACCTGATCACGACGCTACCGCGTCATATCGGCCAGACACTGGCCCAGGCGAGCGATCTGGCGGTTCATGCGTGTCCGATCCCGGTCGACGGGTTCGCGGTACGGCAGCATTGGCATGCGCGATATCACCATGAGGCCGGCAACCGCTGGCTGCGCGGCGTCGTGATTCAGCTGTTCGGTGCATCGCATTGACTTGCGGGTTCGGCGGTCGTGATGGCCGGCGGACCGGCTGGCGCTTGATTGGATGCGAAACGTCCGGCAAGGAGTGTTTTTCGACGTTTTACGTCGAGGTTCGGCGCGGTTGAGATTTTTTCAGTCGCATCGAGGCGATATGATTTCTCCAGCCCCAACACCGTCGGCCGATCCATGAAGCGCGCCAGCATCGCTGCGACGCGGCCCAGCAAGCACAAGAGAGTCGTATGCCGGACACGCCAATCGTCATCGTCGAATACGCCCGCAGGCGAGCCGCTCGAGTCCGGGCCGGCGACGTCCCCGCCGCCTTGCAGGGTGGTCCCAAATGGGTGTGCAGGATCGTGCCGGATCATGCACCGAGGTCCTGCGAAGGGCACCGATCCGCCGCAGGCACGGCTGAAACGCTCGGCCGACTGAAGCCCGCGAACGTCGCGTTGACGGACCCTGTCCCGAGCGCCGGCGGCTGGCTGGCGCGCTCGTCGACCGACGGAGCCGGCCGGTGTCGCGCCTATGCGCATCTCGGTGCGAACCGGATCCTCGAGATGGTCGGCATGCCGGGCGTCGGCCCATGGCTCGACGAGCACGACACCTGGTGGCCCGGCGCGTACGAGTTGCCGCTGCTCGAACAGTTGTCCGCGAAGGAGTCGCCTCTGCGCGACCTGCTGGGTGCGACTGCACCCGCCCATCTGCTGATGAGCCTGACCGAAGTCGACGGCACCGCGCTCGTGACCGAATCGGACGATGGCATCGAGCGTCCGTTCCGAATTCCCGCGGGTGTGGATACGATCCATTTCGCGCCCGTATGTATCTGCGGGCCGGCGGCGCAGTGGCGCGAAACGCTCGTCACCGCGTTCGACCGTGTCCGGCATCTGGTCGGGCTCAGATCGGCCCGCCCTTTCTATCTTTGACGCAAGCCCCCGTTCTCCGGCAGACCACGCGATGACCGACGCACTCGACTCCTTCGACCGCAAGATCCTGAATATCGTCCAGCGCGATTGCAGCGCGACCGCGGACGCCATTGCCGAACGGATCGGCCTGTCCACGTCGGCCGTGCAAAAACGGCTGAAGCGCATGCGCACCGAAAAGATCATTTCGGCGGAAATCGCGGTGGTCGATCGCGCGGCGGTCGGCAGGCCGATGACGTTCATCGCGGCAATCGAGATCGAACGCGAAAACTACGAGACGGTCGCCAGGTTCCGCGAGTGGTCGAAGGCGCACGACGAGATCCAGCAGATCTACTACGTGACCGGCTCCGCCGACCTGATCGCGATCATCACCGCACGCGACGTCGAGGCGTACGACCGGCTGTCCGCGCGGATCATGCAGAGCAATCCGATGATCCGCCGGATCAACACGAATGTCGTGCTGAGCGCGGTCAAGGTCGGGCTGTTCGTGCCGGTCGACAAGGACGGCGACGACGAACCGCCGGCCGCCTGACGGACTGGTTTCGCGCGGGACGGGCGATCCGTCCGTCCCGCATGACGAATCGCAACGGGTGACGGCTTGAATCGGGCGAAACGCATAATTTGAAAATCGATTCGCATAACTAACCTGTGTCGTGTGGTCAATGAACAGGAGATGATCGAGATGGAACTCAAACTGGCACTGGTCGGTTTCGGCGGAGTCAATCAGGGACTGGTCGAACTGCTCAAGAAGAAGCGCGCGATGCTGGGTGCGGCGGGACTCGACGTATCGGTGACGATGGTCGCCGACCTGCGGCTCGGGATCGCGACGAATCCTCGCGGTATCGCGCTGGACGTCCTCGACGAAACCGCCCGGCGGGGCGTCGATGCCGAAGCGCTGCGTCGCGATCCCGGCACGCTGGTGTCGCCGGACGTCGGCCTCGGTGCGGTGCTGAAGGCCATCGCGTCGGATCACGTGGATGTCGTCATCGAGGCGACCTTCACGGATCCGAACACCGGCGAGCCTGCGCTGTCGCATTGCCGTACCGCGCTCGAATGCGGCAAGCACGTGATCACGACCAACAAGGGGCCGATCGCGCTCGCGCAGCCGGCACTGGCGCGGATCGCCGCGCAATCGGGTGCGTGCGTGATGTACGAGGGCACGGTGATGAGCGGCACGCCGGTGCTGCGGCAGCTCGCGACCTCGCTGCGCGGCTGCGACATCCGCG
Organism: Burkholderia sp. Bp8984; assembly: GCF_003853755.1. Lineage (NCBI taxonomy): Bacteria > Pseudomonadati > Pseudomonadota > Betaproteobacteria > Burkholderiales > Burkholderiaceae > Burkholderia > Burkholderia sp. Bp8984. The sequence goes on along the minus strand of NZ_QTQN01000059.1, from coordinate 14,581 downwards.
GCTTCGCCGGCATCCTGAACGGCACGTCGAACTACGTGCTCGGCGAGGTCGAGGCCGGCGCGAGCTTCGATGCGGCGATCCGCGATGCGCAGCAGCGCGGCTATGCGGAGGCGAACCCGGCGGCCGACGTCAACGGTTCGGACGTACAGCTGAAGGTCGTCATTCTGGCGAACGCACTGTGGAATGCCGGCCTCGAGCGCGCCGACGTGACATGCCGCGGCATCGTGGAATTGACCGAGCAAGACGTGCGCGCGGCGGCGGCGGAGCGCATGTCCTGGCGGTTGATCGGATCCGCCACCCGCCATCCGGACGGCACCGTTACCGCGAGCGTCGAGCCGCGCAAGCTGCCGGCCGGCCATCCGCTGCTGGCCGCGAGCGGCGTGACGAACGCGATCACGTTCGACACCGACGTGCTCGGTGGCGTGACGATCAGCGGGCCGGGTGCCGGGCGCGAGGAAACGGCGTTCGCGATCCTCTCCGACCTGATCGAACTGGCGGACCGGATTGGCGCGGCCTCGCACGAGGTGGCCGCATGAGCGCACGCGATGCGGTGATGAGCGACTGCACGGGAGCCGGCGTGGCCGATGTGCGGTCGCCGTATGACGGCTCGATCGTCGGCCAGGTTCGTCTGTCGCGAGCCGATGCGGCGCCGCTCCTCGTCGAGCGCGCGCTCGACGGCGCGCGCGCGGCCGCAACCATGTCGCGCAGCCAGCGGGCCGACCTCCTGTTTCGCGCGGCCTCGAGCGTGGAGGCACAAGCGGAGACATTCGCACGCACGATCGCGCTGGAGGCGGGCAAGCCGCTGCGGCAGGCCCGCAAGGAAGTCGCGCGCTGCGTGAACACGCTGCGCCTGTCGGGTGAGGAAGCGAAACGACTCAACGGCGAGACGATCCCGTTCGACGGGTATCCCGGCTCGGAGGATCGCAGCGGTTACTACACGCTGGAGCCGCTGGGCGTGATTCTCGCGATCACGCCCTTCAACGACCCGCTGAACCTCGTCGCACACAAGCTGGGGCCGGCGCTCGCGACCGGCAATGCGGTCATCCTGAAGCCCTCGTTGCTCGCGCCGCTGTCCGCACAGGCGCTCGTCGAGGTCCTGTGGGAAGCCGGTGCGCCGCGTGCCGCGCTGCAGATCGTGCACGGCGGCGCGGATCTCGCGTCCGCGCTGGTGCGCGACCGGCGGATCCGGATGGTGACCTTTACCGGTGGCCCGCAGACCGGCGAGGCCATCACGCGCGATGCGGGACTCAAGAAGATCGCGATGGACCTGGGCGGCAATGCGCCGGTGATCGTCATGGCCGACTGCGACCTGAAGGATGCCGCCGAATCGTGCGTGTCGGGCGCGTTCTGGGCGGCGGGACAGAACTGCATCGGCACGCAGCGGATCTTCGTAGCCGAGGCCGCGTACGAGCCGTTCGTGCGGTATTTCGTCGAACTGACGGGCAGGATGGTCGTCGGCGATCCGCTGGACGATGCGACCGACATGGGGCCGATGATCGGCGAGGAACAGGCGATCCGCATCGAGCGCTGGGTCGACGAAGCAGTGTCGGGCGGTGCGACGGTGCTGACCGGCCATCGGCGACGCGGGGCGCTGTATGAACCGACGGTGCTCGCGGATGTGCCGCACGACGCGCGTGTCTGGACCGACGAGGTATTCGCGCCGGTCGTGACGATCGAGAAATTCACCGACCTGCAGCAGGCGCTCGACGCGGCCAACGCGTCGGAGAGCTGCCTGCACGCAGGCGTGTTCACCAACCGCCTGGAGGTGGCGCTCGGTGCGGCCGAGCGTCTGCAGGCGGGTGGCGTGATGATCAACGACTCGTCCGATTACCGCTTCGACGGCATGCCGTTCGGCGGATTCAAGCATGGGTCGCTGGGCCGCGAAGGCGTTCGGTTCGCGATGACGGACATGACGCAGCCGAAGGTGGTCTGCTTCAGGCGCAACCGGCGGCTGTCGGGCTGATGCGCAAGCGCCGGCGCCTGACTGGCCGGCGCGGCGCGAACCGCAGCGGTGTGAGCAACGTATCGAGGAAGGAGTCGAGGATGCCAGCAGCAATTCCTGCATGCAAACCGGCGGCGGACGCGCTGGTGGTCGAGGATATTCACAAGTCGTTCGGCGGTGTCGAGGTGCTCAAGGGCATCTCGTTGACCGCGAAGAATCACGAGGTCGTGTCGATCCTCGGCAGCAGCGGGTCGGGCAAGAGTACGTTCCTCAGGTGCATCAACCTGCTGGAAATGCCCGACCGCGGCCGGATCTGCGTGAACGGCGAAACGCTCGCGCTGAAACAGGCGGGCCGCGACGGCGCGCTCGTCGCGGCCGACGCGCGGCAGGTGATGCGCGTGCGCCGCAGGCTCGCAATGGTGTTCCAGCAGTTCAATCTGTGGGCGCACATGACCGTGCTGCAGAACGTGATGTTCGTGCCGGTGCGCGTGCTCGGCGTGCCGAAGCGCGACGCCCGCGACAAGGCGATCGCGATGCTCGAACGGGTCGGGCTCGCCGGCAAGTGCGAACACTATCCGAACCAGCTGTCGGGCGGCCAGCAGCAGCGCGTCGCGATTGCGCGTGCGCTCGCGACCGACCCCGACGTGATGCTGTTCGACGAGCCGACGTCGGCGCTCGATCCGGAACTCGTCGGCGAAGTGTTGAAAGTGATGCGCTCGCTGGCCGACGAGGGACGCACGATGCTCGTCGTCACGCACGAGATGGGGTTCGCGCGCGAAGTCGCGAACCGCGTCGTGTTCGTCCACCAGGGACGAATCGAGGAAGACGGCAGTCCTGACGAAGTGTTCGCGAGTCAGAAATCGCCGCGGTTCCAGAAGTTTCTGTCCAGCATCATTTGATGCGGATTCAATGCCAACCGGAGAGGAAACCATGAAAAAGCTGCTTCAGTCGCTGTGCGTGGGCGCGGCATTGCTCGGATCGGTCGCGCAGGCCGAGCAGGTCGTGCGGGTCGGTACGCTCGCCGATTACGCGCCGTTCGAATACAAGGATGCCTCCGGCAAGCTGCAGGGCATGGAGATCGACATCGGCAAGAAGATGTGCGACACGATGAAGGTCAAGTGCCAGTGGGTGACGATGGATTTCGACGCGCTGATTCCGGCACTCAAGGCGAAGCAGATCGACGCGGTGCTCGCGCAAATGTCGAAGACGCCGGAGCGCGAACAGTCGGTGGACTTCACGCGCATCGTCACGACGGCGCCCGTGCAGCTCGTCGCGAAGCAGGGCTCCGGCATCACGGACAACGCCGCCACGCTGCGCGGCAAGACGATCGGCGTTCAGACGGCCTCGACGCACGAATCCTATCTGCGCCGCCGCCTGCCGGCGAGCAAGTCGGGGATCGACGTGAAGGTCTATCAGACGCTCGACGAGGCCTGGCTCGATCTCGAGGCCGGGCGCGTCGATGCGGTATTCGCCGACAACACGGTCGCGTACGACTGGCTGACGAAGGCCGGCAGGAAGGCAGGCTTCGACTTCGTCGGCAAGCCGATCGCCGATGCGGAGATCTTCGGCGACGGTACGGCGATCGCGGTGCGCAAGGGCGACGCGCCGTTGAAGGCGCTGTTCGACAAGGGCATCGCGCAGGTGCAGGCGGACGGCACGTTCGCCGCGGCCAACAAGCGCTATTTCCCGTTCAGCATCGCGCCGTAATAACCGCGCAGCGGGACCGCGCGGGCGCCGGACGGCGGCCCGCGCGATTCCGGTCTTACACGGAGCGACATTACGATGGATATCCTGGTGAACTACGGCGCGCAGATCGCGGCTGGCGCGCTCGTCACGCTGGAGCTGGCGGTCGCCGCGCTGTGCGTCGGCATGCTGCTCGGCATCGCCGGTGCGTCGGCAAAACTGTCGAGCCTCGGGTGGCTCAGGCATGCGACCTATGCGCTGACCAATTTCCTGCGCGGCATTCCCGAGTTCCTGATCCTGTTGATCTGCTACTTCGGACTGTCGCATTTTCTCAACGCGCAATTCGATGGCGCCGTTGTCATCAGCCCGTTCTCCGCCGGCGTGATCGCGCTCGCCGTGGTGTTCGGCGCGTACTCGTCGGAGATGTTCCGCGGCGCGTTCAGCGCGGTGCCGGCCGGCCAGATCGAGGCCGCGCGCGCGTACGGGATGACACGCCTGCAGACGCTGTGGTACGTGCGGCTGCCGCAGGCGTGGCGCATCTGCCTGCCGAGCCTGAACAACATGTGGCAGAACCTGCTGAAGGACACCTCGCTGGTGTCGATCGTCGGGCTCGAGGACATGTTGCGCAAGGCCAACATCGCCGCGCAGTTCACCAAGCAGCCATTCGTCTTCTACGTGGCGGTCGGAGTCGTCTATTTCGGCTTTCTCGCCGCGTCAAACCCCGTGTTCGCGTGGCTCGAGCGCATTGCGGGCCGCGGTTACGCAGCACGCACCTGAGGAGGGCCATCTGATGAACGACTTTGTTTCCCTCATCGCGCAGTCCGGCCCGGACGTCGCGCGCGGCATCTGGATCACGCTCGAGCTGCTGGTGCTGTCATGCACCCTGGCGTTCGCGCTCGCGGTGCCGCTGGCGGTCGCGCGCACGTCGGCGTGCCGCTGGCTGTCGACACCGAGCCGGCTGTTCATGTCGGTGTTTCGCGGCACGCCGCTGCTGGTGCAGATTTTCGTGCTGTATTACGGGCTCGCGCAGTTCTCGATCGTGCGTGCATCGCCTCTGTGGCTGCTGGTCGGCGGATCGTTCTCGTGTGCGTTGTGCGCGCTGACGCTCAATCTCGCGGCCTACATGGCCGAAGACATCCGCGGCGGGATCGCAGGCGTTCCCGCCGGCGAGAAGGAGGCCGCACTGGCATTCGGGATGAGCCGCTTCATGCTCACCTGGTTCGTGATCGTGCCGCGCGCGATCGGCATCGTCGCGCCGACGCTCGGCAACGAGATCGTGCTGCAGCTGAAATCGACCGCGCTTGCCAGCACGATCACCGTGCTCGACCTCACCGGTGTCGCGCGACGCATCTCCATCGAAACCTATACGACCGACGCGCTGATGCTGGCCGGCATCGTCTACGTCGGTATCACGGCGGTGCTTTCGACCGTGCTCAAGCGCGTCGAAGGTCTGCTGAATCGCCATCTGGGCGGCGTGCGTGCCTGACGGGCGCCGCATGAACGCGACACAACGAACGATCCGAGGACGACATGGGATACAAGCTTGAAACGCTGGCGCTCGCTGCGGACCGCGACGTGACCGACGAGAAGTCGGTCGCGCCGGCGATCCACTATTCGGCGGTGTTCAAGGCAGCCGGCAGCGAGGAATTCGCGGAGATGTCGAGCGTGCCGCAGCATCCGCGCAACTACACGCGCTACGGCAATCCGGTTCACGAGCGCGTGAAGGCGGTCATGGCGGAGCTCGAGGGCACCGAGACCGCGCTCGTCACGGCATCCGGCATGGGCGCGATCGCGACCGCGATCCTCAGTGTCGTGAAGGCCGGCGATCACGTCGTCGGCCAGACGCGTCATTACATGAGCACCACGAAGCTGCTCGACGACATGCTGCGCCGGTTCGGCGTCGAGGTGACGTTCGTCGACCAGACCGACGTGGTCGCGTTCGATCGCGCGATCCGGCCGAACACACGGCTGATCGTGCTCGAGTCGCCGGTCAATCCGCTGCTGCTCGTGACCGACATCGCCGCGGTGACCGAGATCGCCAGAGCCCGCGGCATCCTCACGCTCGCGGACAACACGTTCGCGTCGCCGATCAACCAGCAGCCGCACCGGCTCGGTGTCGACATCGTCGTGCACAGCGCGACCAAGTATCTGGGCGGCCATCACGACCTGACGGGCGGCGTGATCTGCACGAGCCGCGTGCTCGCCGAGCAGATCTGGCATACGCACATCACGCTCGGGTCGGTGCTGTCGCCGATGGACGCGTGGCTGCTGCTGCGCGGGCTGCGCACGCTGCCGATGCGCGTCGAGCGGATCAATGCGAACGCTCAGGCGCTCGCCGAATTCCTCGAAGCGCACGCGAAGATCGAGCGCGTGTTCTATCCGGGCCTGCGCAGCCATCCGCAGCATGGGCTCGCGTGCCGGCAGATGCGCGGTTTCGGCGGCGTGGTCGCGTTCGGCGTGCGGGGAAGCTACGGCGAAGCGCAGCGCTTCGTCGAGGCGCTGCGCCTGCCGCTGAATGCAGGCAATCTCGGCGGCGTCGATTCGCTCGCGATCCATACGGCATCGATGTGGGCGGGCACGATGTCGGCGGAGCAAATGCGCGCTGCCGACATCCCGCTCAATTTCATCCGCTATTCGGTCGGCATCGAGCACATCGACGACCTGAAAAGCGATATCGCGCAAGCATTGGCGCAGATCTGACACGGACCCGCGCGCACGCTCGGTCGACGCCCCACGCGCGTCGCGCCGACCTTTGAATCGATGCGGGCACGAGCTGCGCGGATTGCAACGACGGAGCACGGACTATGCAAGACATCACGGTACTCGACGGCGGCATGGGGCGCGAACTGGCGCGGATGGGGGCGCCGTTCAGGCAGCCGGAGTGGTCGGCACTCGCGCTGATGGAAGCGCCGCATTACGTCAGCCTTGCGCACGACGCGTTCATCGCGGCGGGTGCCGACGTGATCACCGCGAACAGCTATGCGGTCGTGCCGTTCCATATCGGCGAAGCGCGGTTCCGTCGCGACGGTGTCGCGCTCGCGGCACTTGCCGGGCAACTCGCGCGGCAAGCGGCGGACCGCGCAGCGCGGCCCGTGCGCGTCGCGGGATCGCTTCCGCCGACCGGCGGTTCCTACCGTCCCGACCTGTTCGACGCGGCGCGCGCGGATGCGATCCTGGCGACGCTCGTCGACGGGCTCGATCCCTACGTCGACCTGTGGCTGGCCGAGACGCAGAGCCTGACCGACGAGATCGGCGCGGTCCGGCGTGCGCTAGGTGCGAATCCGAAGCCGCTCTGGGTCTCGTTCACGCTGCGTGACGACGTCGACGTCGACGTCGACGCAGGCGCCACGCCGGTACTGCGATCGGGACAGACGCTCGACGAAGCGATCGACGCCGCCGTGTCCGCGCGCGCGACCGCGCTGCTGTTCAACTGCAGCCAGCCGGAGGTGATGGGTGTGGCGATCGAGACGGTGCAGCGCACGCTCGCGAACACCGGAACGTCGCTCGCGATCGGCGCCTATGCGAACGCGTTTCCGCCTCAGCGCGCCGATGCGCGCGCGAACGAGGAACTCGACGGCCTGCGCGGCGACGTCGATCCGCCCGGCTATGCAAGATGGGCGGAGCAGTGGCTTGGCCTGGGTGCGCGGATCGTCGGCGGGTGTTGCGGAATCGGCCCCGGCCACATCGCGGCATTGCGCGACGCGGTCGATGCACGCGGCGCCGCGCACACCGGGTTCGGCCAATGAAGATCGACGGCCTGGACCAGAAGATCATCGACGCATTGTGTGCCGATGCGCGGATACCGCTCGCGGTATTGGCCGACCGGATCGGTCTGTCCAGGCAGGCGGTCCGCAACCGGATCGACCGGCTCGAAGCGCTGAACATCATTGCGGGCTATACGGTGCGGCTCGCATTGCCCGACGATGTCGTGCCGGTGCGTGCCGTGATGCTCGTGTATCGCCGGGACCGGATGCGCGGCGCGGACGTGCTCGCCGCACTCGAGCGGATCGCCGAGGTGCGCGATTGCGCGGTCCTCAGCGGCGAGGTCGATTTGCTGGTGCAGATCGAGGCCGCCACGCACGAGCGCATCAGCGACATCTGGGCAACGATCAGCGCGCTGGACGGCGTGCAAAACATGACGACCAGTTTCGTGCTCGACTCCGTCGTCCACAAGCGCTGACCAAACCGGCGCAACGGGAAAAGGGCAGGCGGGGGAGGCTGCGCGTCGTCCGGTTCGGCGTCCGCGACGGCGTATCGAAGCCACGCGGCGCTGGAGCGGCTTGCTGCCGCTCCGCGCGCGTGGCCGTACTCAGGCTTTCAGTGCACCGAAGATTTCATTGAGCATCGACTTCGCATCGCCGAACAACATGCGGTTGTTGTCCTTGTAGAACAGCGGATTGTCGACGCCCGCATAGCCGGACGCCATGCTGCGCTTCATCACGATCGACGTCTTCGCCTTCCACACTTCCAGCACCGGCATGCCGGCGATCGGGCTCGACGGGTCGTCCTGCGCGGCCGGGTTCACGATGTCGTTCGCGCCGATCACCATCGACACGTCGGCTTCGGGGAAGTCGCCGTTGATCTCGTCCATCTCCAGCACGATGTCGTACGGCACCTTCGCTTCGGCCAGCAGCACGTTCATGTGCCCCGGCATGCGGCCCGCGACCGGGTGGATCGCGAAACGCACGTCGACGCCCTTCTCGCGCAGCAGCTTCGTCAGCTCGAACACCGTGTGCTGGGCTTGCGCCACGGCCATCCCGTAGCCGGGCACGATGATCACGCGCTTCGCTTCGCGCAGCAGTTCGGCCGTCTCCGCCGCGCTCACCGCGACCGCTTCGCCGGCCGGCAGCGCGGCGCCGCCGCCGGCTGCCGCCGGTGCGCCCGCGCCGCTGCCGAAGCCGCCCGCGATCACGCTGATGAAGTTGCGGTTCATCGCGCGGCACATGATGTACGACAGGATCGCACCCGACGAGCCCACCAGCGCGCCGATCACGATCAGCAGGTCGTTGCCGAGCATGAAGCCGGTGGCGGCTGCCGCCCACCCCGAGTAGCTGTTGAGCATCGACACCACGACCGGCATGTCCGCGCCGCCGATCGCCATCACCATGTGCACGCCGAACAGCAGCGAGATCACGGTCATCACGACGAGCGGCAGCATGCCGTCCTGGATGCTTTCCGCATGCAGGAACGCGCGGCCGTAGTAGATCACGATCAGCAGCGCGGCCAGGTTCAGCCAGTGCCGTGCCGGCAGCAGCAGCGGCTTGCCGCCGATCTTGCCCGACAGCTTGCCGAACGCGATGATCGAGCCCGCGAAGGTGACGGCACCGATCAGGATGCCGACATAAATTTCCACTTCGTGGATCGCCTTCTCGGCGCCGGTGAACTGCAGCGACGTGTCGATGTAGCTCGCGAAGCCGACGAGGCAGGCCGCGAGACCGACCAGGCTGTGCATCAGCGCGACCAGTTCCGGCATCTGCGTCATCTGCACCTTCTTCGCCGCGTACAGGCCGACCGCGCCGCCGACGACGAGCGCGGCGATCACGTACGGAATGCCCGCGGCCGACACGCGCGGCCCGGCCACGGTGGCCAGCACGGCGATCAGCATGCCGATCATGCCGAGCAGGTTGCCGCGGCGCGCGGTTTCGGGGTTCGCGAGGCCGCCGAGGCTCAGGATGAACAGGATCGCGGCGCCGATATAGGAGACGGTAGTCAGGTTGGAAGTCATTATTGTCGTCCCCTTATTTGCGGAACATCGCCAGCATGCGGCGCGTGACCGCGAAGCCGCCGAACATGTTGACGGCCGTGAGCGTGAGCGCGCCGACCGCGAGACCGAGGATCAGCCCGGACGGGCGATCGCCGGCGTTGGCCAGCTCACCGAGGGGCGGTGCGACCTGCACGAGCGCGCCGATCGCGATGATCGACGAGATCGCGTTGGTCACGCTCATCAGCGGCGTGTGCAGCGACGGCGTGACGTTCCAGATCACCATGTAGCCGACGAAGCACGCGAGCACGAACACCGTGAAGTGCGACAGGAAGCTCGCCGGCGCGAACTGGCCGACCAGCAGGAACGCCAGCGCGCCGATCGCGAACACGATCGCGAGCGCCTTGGCCGACATCGGCTCGCCGCTGTGGCCGTGGCCCTTGGACTTCGCCGGCGCGGCGGCTGCCGCGGGTGCGGCAGCCGGTGGCTTGGGCGCGACGGCCGCCTGCTTGATCGGCGGCGGCGGCCACGTGACGTTGCCTTCCTTGATGACGGTGAGGCCGCGGATCGCGTCGTCGTCGAAGTCGACGTTGATCGTGCCGTCCTTGGCCTTGCACAGCTCCTCGATCACGCGCAGCAGGTTGGTCGCATAGAGCGTCGACGACTGCCGCGACAGGCGCGACGCGAGATCGGTATAGCCGACGATGGTCACGCCGTGGCGCACCACGGCTTCGCCGGGCACCGTGAGTTCGCAGTTGCCGCCCTGTTCGGCGGCCATGTCGACGATCACGCTGCCGGGCTTCATCGACTGCACCATCTCGGCGGTGATGAGCTTCGGCGCCGGCTTGCCGGGGATCAGCGCGGTCGTGATGATGATGTCGGCGTCCTTGGCCTGCTGCGCATACATCGCGCGCTGTGCCTGCTGGAAGCCCTCGCTCATCACCTTCGCGTAGCCGCCGCCGCCCGAGCCTTCCTCTTCGTAGTCGACCTTGACGAACTCGCCGCCCAGCGACTTGACCTGATCGGCCACCTCGGCGCGCGTGTCGTTCGCGCGCACGATCGCACCGAGGCTCGCGGCCGTGCCGATCGCGGCCAGACCGGCCACCCCGGCGCCGGCGATGAACACCTTCGCCGGCGGGATCTTGCCGGCCGCCGTGACCTGGCCGTTCAGGAAGCGGCCGAACGCATGCGCGGCCTCGATCACCGCGCGATAGCCGCTGATGCCGGCCATCGACGTGAGCGCGTCCATCTTCTGCGCGCGCGACAGCGTGCGCGGCAGCGAGTCGATCGCCAGCACGGTGGCGCGCTTCGCGGCCAGCTGCTGCATCAGCTCGGGGTTCTGCGCGGGCCACACGAAGCCGATCAGCGTGCCGCCTTCGCGCATCAGCGCGACTTCGTCGGCGCTCGGCGGGCGCACCTTGAGCACGATGTCGCTGCCGGACCAGAGCTCGGCCGCCGTGGCGGCGATGCTCGCGCCGGCCGCGCGGTACGTGTCGTCGTCAAAGTTCGCGCCGGCACCGGCGCCGCTTTGGACGGCCACCGAAAACCCCAGCTTGATCAGTTTCTCGACCACCTCGGGAACGGTCGCAACGCGCCGTTCGCCGGTGGCTGTCTCCAGAGGAACCCCAATCTGTAATGTCATAGTGTGAAAGATGGGTGATGGCCATCGCGAAGCGCTCGGGCCGGTGCGTCAAGGTAACAGAATCATGTGCGTATTTAGTGGCTCGCGCGAGGGTTCGCATTAAAAATGGAACGACCGTTCGCTGGGCGCGAATAGAGTATGCCCGATAACAAAGGCGCCATCGAGGACACAAAATCGTCGAACGCGTCTTCTGCCGTGCTGTTGCGTTTTATCCACGCGCGGGCGATATCGCGTCGACCGAATGGAGGTTGACGATGCGGTCGGACCGCTGCTTCTGCCGTGCGGCGCGGCTGCGTGAGCCGGCCGCCGCGCTGTGGGCTGCACGGGCTTCCCATGACCGGCGTCCTTCGCCGGTTCCCATGGCCGGCTTCCGGTCGATGATCTCGCCGCCCGTTGCCCGGTCGGCTCGCCTTCCTTCGGATGATTTCGTCGGCGTACACGGAAGCTGGAGATTCGGGCAGGCGTCGAATCGTTTCGCTTACACGCATGCCGGCATGATCGGACCGATCGCGAAACGCCTGGGTACCGTTCAACAGCGGTTTGAAGCAATCCGGACCGACCGGTAGGTCAATGACCGGGCGCTCACCGCAGGCGGACGCGTCAGCGCATCGCGACGATCGTCGGATCAATTCAGCAGGCACCATATCGCGAGGAACGGCGTATCGCCGGCGCGCATCGCATGCAGCGCGCCGGGCGGGTTGTGGATGCCGCCACCGATACCGGGATCGAACCATTCGCCGTTCTGCTGCCGGAATTCACCGGCGGTCAACAGCACGTACGCTTCCTCCGGCGCGTGACCATGATCCGGATATCTGACGCCGGGCATCATCAGCGAGAAGCCGAGCTGAATGTCGTCGCGGCTCTCCGCGCCGCCGGGCCCGCAGATCATCGCGTTTGCGTGCCCGTCGATGTAGTTGGGGCTGCCGTCCTTGCCCGACGTGCGACGCGACCATCCGACCACGGGTTCGAGCGACCCGATCAGCCGTGCAACCGTGGCGAACGTCGGGCTGACGTGCGCGACCGACTCGAGCGCCGGGGCGAGCCATGCGCAGGCGGGGTAGCGCTCCGCGAGCCGCGTTCCGTTGTCCGACGGCGTTTGCAGCCGCGCGAATACTTTCGGCGCGAATGCGCGCGCGGCGGGGGGAAGCCGGTCCGACTGGAACAGTTCGCCGGCGATCCGGACGAAATCCGCGATGTGCTTCGGGCGTTCACTCATCATGCTGGTCTGTGCTCCGGTGCTCGCTGGCTTGATGAGACGAAAGTCTATGCAGAAACGTGCCGGCCCGGGCAGCGAAAAAGGGCGGCCGATTTGGCGCCGGCCGCCATGTGCTCGGCGCGGTTGCCGTCGCACGCGCTCAGGCCGGCGTCCTTCGGCGATGTCCATGATCGTCTCCCGGTTTTCGGCTTCGGCGGTCGTTCGAGCCGCCGCCCGGCCCGTCCGGCCGGCACGCCGATTGCGCATCGTTTATGCTGGAAACGGCACCCGAACCGCCCCGCCCGGACGCCCGTTTCCGCCATCGCCCCGCGCATCGCGTGGCCGGTTTTGTCACCATGTGGGCCGGATATGACAATGGAAAACCGCCGGCGCGGCATTACGATGGGCCACGACGTCGCCTGGCGCTGGCCGGTTTTGCCGCAGCCGCCCGGGCCGCGCGCCTCATTCACCGCCTGATTTGGAACATCGACCATGAGCTATAACGCCCCTGTCAAGGACATGCTGTTCGTGCTGAAGGAACTCGCGGGCATCGACACCGTTGCGCAGTTGCCGGGTTTCGAGGACGCCGGCTACGACACGGCGCAGGCCGTGCTCGACGAATCCGCGAAATTCTGCGACGAGGTGCTGGCGCCGCTGAACGTCGAGGGCGACCGCAACCCGAGCAGCTGGAAGGATGGCGTCGTGACCGCGACGCCGGGTTTCGGCGCCGCATTCCGCCAGTTCGTCGAAGGCGGCTGGCAAGGTCTGCAGCATCCGGCCGAATACGACGGCCAGGGGCTGCCGAAGCTGATCGCGACGCCGTGCATCGAGATGCTGAACGCGGCGAACCTGTCGTTCGCGCTGTGCCCGCTGCTCACCGACGGCGCGATCGAGGCGCTGCTGACGGCCGGCACCGACGAACAGAAGCAGCGCTACGTGCCGAAGCTGATCTCGGGTGAATGGACCGGCACGATGAACCTGACCGAGCCGCAGGCCGGTTCGGACCTGGCGCTGGTGCGCTCGCGCGCCGAGCCGCAGGGCGACGGCACGTACAAGGTGTTCGGCACGAAGATCTTCATCACGTGGGGCGAGCACGACATGGCGGACAACATCGTCCACCTGGTGCTCGCGCGCACGCCGAACGCGCCGGAAGGCGTGAAGGGCATTTCGCTGTTCATCGTGCCGAAGTTCCTGGTCAACGAAGACGGCTCGCTCGGCGCGCGCAACGACGTGCACTGCGTGTCGATCGAGCACAAGCTCGGGATCAAGGCGAGCCCGACCGCAGTGCTGCAGTACGGCGACAACGGTGGCGCGATCGGCTACCTCGTCGGCGAAGAGAATCGCGGCCTCGAATACATGTTCATCATGATGAACGCGGCGCGCTTCGGCGTCGGGATGCAGGGGATCGGCGTGGCCGACCGTGCCTACCGGAAGGCGGCCGAATTCGCGAAGGAGCGCGTGCAGAGCCGCCCGGTCGACGGGTCGGCCAAGCAGTCGGTGACGATCATCCATCACCCGGACGTGCGCCGCATGCTCGGCACGATGCGCGCGCTGACCGAGGGCGCGCGGGCGCTCGCGTACGTCGCGGCCGCGCACAGCGACATTGCCCACCGCCATTCGGACGAGGCGACGCGCACGCGTCATCAGGCAATCTACGAATATCTGGTGCCGGTCGTGAAGGGCTGGAGCACGGAGATGGTGAACGACGTGGCGAGCCTCGGCGTGCAGGTGCACGGCGGGATGGGCTTCATCGAGGAAACCGGCGCCGCGCAGTACTACCGCGACGCGCGGATCCTGGCGATCTACGAAGGCACGACCGCGATCCAGGCGAACGACCTGGTCGGCCGCAAGACGATGCGCGACGGCGGCGCGGTGGCGAAGGCGCTGATCGTGGAGATCGGCGACGCCGTCGCGGCGCTCGGCAAGGTCGACGGCGCGGCGGCCGCGTCGATGAAGGCGCAGCTGGAGAAGGGTGCGCGCGCGCTGTCGACGGTGGTGGACTACGTGGTCGCGAACGTGAAGCAGGACCCGAACGCGGTGTTCGCGGGCAGCGTGCCGTACCTGAAGCTGGCGGGCGTCGTGCTGTGCGGATGGCAGATGGCGCGCGCGCTGCTGGCGGCGCACGCGAACCGTGCGAGCGACACGGCGTTCTTCGATGCGAAGATCGCGATCGCACAATGCTATGCGGAACACGTCCTCGTGCAGGCAGGCGGGCTCGAAGCGTCGATCGTCGGCGCGAAGGGCAACGAGAGCGTGCTCGCGTTGACGGAAGACCAGTTCTGACCGTAACGGTCGGGGCGCAGGAGGAGACAGGATTTTGACCACACAGGACTTGCTCGCGCAATACGGCCCGCGCGAATCGATGGAATACGACGTCGTGATCGTCGGCGGCGGCCCGGCCGGGCTGTCGGCCGCGAT